>JAIBDQ010000001.1 GCA_024686135.1 Halobacteriovorax sp.
GCAATGCTTTATGATAAGCAAAATTATCATATTCCTAAAAAGAAAACAGGAAAAGCTAAGAGAACAAATCTCATAAAGAAAGTTATTAAAACAGTGGGTGATTTGAAATTCTCGAAGGCTAAGAGCCCATTACTAACTATGATTCAAAAGAAGAAGTATAAAGATATTTTTGAAGAAATGGATTATGCTCTTACTAAAATTACAGGTAAAGCTTCACCAAAAGGTAAAACTCATCTAAAGAAACAATTTTGGAAACGCTATAAGATGAAAGAGACAATAATTTAGAAGCTTGATTCTGCTTCTTTAGCTCTCTTCTCTTCAATTTGTTTTAAACGATTGTCTATTTTTAGTTCGCGGTCAATTCTGTAGATAATACTCTTTTCCATAATCCCGTCACTTCTTATAATTTTCCAACCTTGTAAGAAGTCCTGCTCAACCATTTGCCTTCTAAAGACTGTGACCTTACTTACTTCTCTTGTACCCCTGAATCCTTTTACGACATTAAGAATAAGTTTGAATTTAGCGGCCTTAACGGAGTCACTACTTCCAAAACTATCCGCAAAGTTTAACTGGAGAGTATTATCGATCCAACGTGTTTTTATTAGGCCTGACTCTTGATTTGTAACCTCGAGATCGTAGGCCTTCATTACTTGAAGAACGGCTTGCCAAGTTTGAGCATAGTCACTTTTAAAAACTCGTGAAGGGACTTCAAACTCTTCAGTTACATATTGAAACTGCTTGTAGCTGGCACAGCTACCTAGGCCCAGTACTAAAGTTAGACATAGTGCGATATATGAAAATTTCTTTTTAGCAGTCATTATGATAATTTTAACACTGCTGTACAAAACTACGCCATAACTTTTGGAGATTAGGTGGAATTTCTTGAAACAATGAAGAATGTTTTGATACTTGAGGCTAAAGCTCTTGAACTAGCTGCAGCTCGTATCGACGATAAAGATGCTGATGTTTTGACGAGTTTCTTTAAAAAACTCAAAGAAAGACATGGAATCTTATATTTTTGTGGCGTTGGGAAGTCAGGTTATATTGCTCAAAAATTAGCCTCAACTTTTAGCTCCCTTGGACTTCCAAGTTTCTTTTTACATCCTTCAGAGGCCATGCACGGAGATTTAGGCCGATTATCAGAAGTTGATCATGTCATATTTATTTCAAAATCGGGTACGACAGAAGAGATTCTTAAGATAATCCCATTTCTTCCTTTTGGTACAGAAAACTGTCTTGGGCTACTTGGTGATAAAAACTCCCCCATAGGAGAAAAATGTCATCATGTATTTGACTGTTCTGTTGAAAAAGAGGCCTGCTTAAATAACCAAGCCCCAACGACAAGTTCAACCCTGGCCATGGCCATGGGGGACGCTATTGCCGTTATGTATGAAAAATATGTTGGCCTATCAAAAGAAGGATTCGCAAAATTTCATCCAGGTGGAATTTTGGGGAAAAGCATGCGTCTAAAAGTTTCTGATGTCATGCTTAGTGCAGATGATTGTGCCAAGGCGACTCCGAGTCAAAGCTTAAAAGAGATTCTGATTGAAATGACTCGCCTGCCAGTTGGCGGTTGTGCTGTGGTTGAGGGGGAGAAGCTTAAGGGCATCTTAGTTGAAGGCGACGTTCGTAGAACTTTAACAAGTAAGGAAACAGGATTAGAAACATTGGCTTCAGAAATAATGACAGTTGATCCAGTTAAGGTAGACCCTGAGGCCCTTGCCTCTGAGGCATTTTCTTTAATGGAGGGCCATAGACCTAATCCTTTAAATATTTTACCTGTGGTTTCTGCTGACGGAAGCTTTTGTGGTTTTATTCGCTTGCATGACTTATTTAAGGAAGGCTTTAATTAACTTTTTTTCTAAAAGCTAATCCAATTAAAGTGAAGATTATCCATGCAAGGACTGTGATTAGAAATCCAAAACGCTGAAATAATGTCGGTTCTCTTTTTGATGTCTCTAGCTGAAAGTCCATTACTTCTTCCTTTCCAATTGCTGACCTTTTACTTTCTGAACCATCTTCATAAAGGATTGAAGTGATTCCAGTATTGGTCATCCTTACAATTGGAATTTGATACTCAAGTGCTCTCCAGTGGGCTAAGTAGAGGTGTTGATATGGTTCACTAGTGTCTCCATACCAAGAATCATTGGTAAGGTTAATGATAAACTCCGGCTGCTCTTTTAGTGAGTTTAAGTAATTGCGGGTAAACCAAGAGAAAAGAATTTCATAGCAAATATGAGTAATGAATGGAGTCTCATTCCTAGTCTTGAAGAAACTGTAGTCCGTTCCTGCAGCAAAATATGAAACATTGGTGATAAAGCCGCTTAAGAATTCATTTAAAGGACCAAATGGTAAACCTTCACCAAATGGGATTAGCTTCATCTTATGGTAAACACTTTTTAATTTCTCATCTTCAGAAAAGTGAAAAGTGGTATTGTATTCAGACTGAAAATATCTCGATTTTGCTTTTGTATTTCGGTCATATCCACCAACAAATAACTCCGAGTTCATCTCCCTAGCAATATTCTTAAAGATCGATGGAATAGAGCTTGGATGAGTTTTCATAAGCTCAGAATTTAATAAATTGGGATAGGCCGTTTCTGGCCAAATTATTAAATCAAGAGGAACTTTAGTCGCTTTAGTGGAAAGGTTATAATATTTTGCATAAACATCCTGCATGAAACTTAAAGAACCTTTTTCTGATTGGATCTTCATAAAGTTTCCAATATTTGCCTGAACTAACCTGATACTATTCGAACTTGTAGATTTACTTCTCTCTAGAGGCATGGAGATATTAAAGATCATAAAAATGACAAAGAAAATCAAAGCCATTTTATCTAAAAACCTTGTTTTAATAAATTCAACGATGGCCAATACCAACCAGAAGCTCATAAAGGAAAATAGTGGCGCTCCTACTAAAGGAGCTAATCCAATATAAGGAGCTATTGTTAACCAAGGGTGGCCTAGATGAGCTGGGAACTGTTGAGGAGTGTAGTACTCTAAAAATGTTAGAAAGAGCGCAAAAATAAGGTGTCTATTTGTTTTGGATTGAAAGCTACTGTGGCTTTTGAATCTAAATTTTGAAATAGCCTTTTTAATTAAAATAAAAAAAAGAAATTGCGGCGTAATAATTAATGAGAAGAGAAGCCCCATGACTTGATTAAAGGGAAAAGGGATTTGTCCAAACTCTTTTAGCGTATAAGGGATCCAATAGTAGCCCATGAGGCAATATCCGATTGAGAAAAAGAGAAGGGCGATAAGCTCAGAGCTTAATTTATTTGAGTCTTCTTTAAGGTCTCCTGAGTGGGGAATATCAATACAGAGAAAAAATAAGACGAGACCAATAATAGGAGTAACAATAAGTCCCTTAAATTCCCCCATGGGAAAACCAGCGGCGTAGAGTACACCTCCTAATAGGGGCAAAAGAATATTAAAAAATTTTGGATGATTAAGGGTTTTATTCACATGATTATAGTAACTTCCCTAATAAACCATTGCCAATAAATTGCGTAGAAGCCTATTATTATCTTATGGAAGAGATGCAAAAAAGTACTCCGTTGCTAGATGGTCACGAATATCGACCAATCAAAACCTGCCCTAAGTGTGCCAGCGTGTTTATTAGTGATAATGAATGCGAAGGCTGTGGCTATAGATTAACCTATAGTCCAGTAGGTGAAGCATTTGGTGAAAAAAGCTTTTATCATTTCAAAGAACAGTATTGGGGAGGGCAATCTCGTCTTGTTCAGTATTGGCCAGAACTGGAAAAGAAAAGCTCTAAAAAAGCTAAAAAGTATCTTAGAGATATAGAGCACCGGTACGAAGTGCTTCTGACATTTTTACTTGGTGAATCTGAAGAGGATCGAGGGTTCTATTGGCTGGAGTTTCAAGAGCTTTGCCTAGAGCTTATGGAATATGGAGTTAGTCCCGAAAAACTCTCAATAAAATTAAATGACCACAGCTTTCATGGTTACGCCCCTTTAATACATGACTACTTATCAGAATTAGAAGAAAATCAGTCAGAATCAACAACTGTTTGGAATATGATTATGAATTTTCAAATTGGGGGAATCTTAAGGTTTAGATTCTTACTAATCTCTGGAATTGTTCTTGCCGCCATGTCGACAGCAAGTCTCTTAGTTTATCAGTACTTCTTTTTATTTTCTTAGTTGGCTTTTCGGTAGTAAATCTTCCCTTCTTTTTTGTTTGGAAGTCTATCAGCAACTTTTTTATTCGCCAGATCTCTTTTGAGTGACTTTGCTCTAATATATCTTTCTGCAAGGCTTACGGCCTTACCTGCATTAAGTCTCCCTCCAGAAGAGCATCTAGCTAGTAAGGTGATTTCTTTTTTTGCTGAAGATTTAATTATCTCTTTAATCTCAGCAGCCGTTAGTTCAGGATGCTTTGACTTTAGTAAAGCTGCAACTCCAGATACAAATGCTGTTGCTTGACTTGTTCCTGTTAAGTATCCAGCGCGACCATTTGGTAGAGCGGAACGAATTCTATACCCAGGGGCAGTTATGTCTACACTTTGCTTTCCATAATTAGATGAACTCAAAAGTCTTAATGCTTGATCGTGTGCAGTAACAGTAATGATATTTTTCAATCCGTAACTTGCAGGGTAGTAAGCATTGTTCTTGATATCAATATTACTTTCTTCATTACCTGCAGCGGCGACAACGAGGATTCCCTTTTTCTCGGCAAGTTTTAGGATTCTGAGCTCTTCAAGAGCTGGCTCTGGTCCACCACCTGAGTAATTAATAATATCTACGTTTTGATCAACAGCATATCTTAGTGCTTTGATTGTTGAATTTAAGTTATCTTGTCCAGATGCCTGAGGATTGTAATACTTCAGGGTTAGGATTTTTACTTCTGGATTAACTGATCTAACTATTCCTGAAACATGAGTACCATGTCCATGACTATCGCTTGGTCTGTATAGATTCATTTTATTTTTTGAGAAATCTAGACCGTAATTTGTTTGGCTTGCAGCCCCTTTATTTACATGAAGATTCTTCTTTAAGAATGGGTGGGCAGGATCAATACCAGTATCAATAACGGCTACAACAATGTCTTTTTTCTTTTTAAATCTTTTCCAAGCATCTACCAGATTGATAGAAGACTTTTTATTTTCAGGATCTACACCCCAACTTACGTAGCGAGAATGAAGCTGAGATAAATCAAAATAACTTTTAGTTTTTGATTCAACCTTTTTCGCTGGTTTTGTTACCTTTTTAAGGAGACTAGCTGGAAGAGAATTCTTTCTTCTCGGTCCTGCCTCGGCAACTTGGATTGAAATGGCCGAAAAGATCAGGGCAGAAGCCAGGATTGTTTTCGATTTGAATAACGTACGGTTCTCGCTTTTCATGTTTAACTGAACTCCCTTAATTCGAACACAAAGACAAGGTTCAACACTGTGTTTGATCACAGCACCTTGTCCTATTTAATAAGCAAAGCTCTTGCCAAAGAAAGACGGCTTATTTCGGGCACTTATACTGTAATTCGTCTAAAAATCATCCAAAAATACGACTCACTGTATAAAAGTTGGGCAGATTTTACAGCTGGACCTAAATTGACTCTATTTAGGTGGGGTAGTTTGACCGAGCGAAAAGGTCGGATTGCCACTGGTAACCCCTTGCACCTGCTAAGTTATTGAAATAGCAGAGTGGGAGTTGGCATCTTGATTGCTTTATATAGGGAGTAAACAGGCTTGGAGGGCATAGAGGCTCCTCTAAACCAGCATAGAACATTGGAGTGAGCTATGAAAACAATGAAAAACTTTTTAACTTTGGGTCTTTTTGCAGCAATGCCAGTTTTAATTTTATTGGCCGTTCAGACTTCACCAGCAAACACAGATGCAAATGTGTATGAAATGCCAAAAGTAGAGAAGCGAATTGTGACTATCGAGGATGAATTAAAAGTGATCTTATCTAAAACAGATAATATCTCTAGTTACACTATGAAAGACGAAGGTTTTTAATATTGCCGTATTGAAATCGTTCTTGTTTTAAATAAAAAAAGCCAGCTGTTGCGGTGACGCGAGCTGGCTTTTTTGTTTCTATTTATTGAACTTTTTATCCTATTTTACTTAGACCAGTCCCTCTTTCAGCTTCTTCTGCATGTTCAATACATAAAGTCGCCCATGGCTGATTCTCTAAGCGTTTTTTGCCAATTGGCTCTTCACATTCTTCGCAGCAACCATAGGTTCCTTTCTCAATTCTATGTAGAGCTTCATCAATCCAGCGAAGCTTTGAGATTTCTCTTTGTCTAATATTGAAAGTTACCTGCTGGTTGATTACGCTATTCGCTAGATCTGCTTCATCTGGTAAATCATCTGATGAAATATGAAGATCTTCATTTGAACGCAAAATCCCACCATTCAAAATTTTTGTTTTTGTCTGCAGGAGGGTTTCCTTAAATTTATTTACTGACTTCTTATCCATTTATCCTCCCAGGAAGGTTTACTTCCGGTATGTTAAAGGTCCTTGAGGCACCAACCTTTATTTTAGCAATTCCACGCAATTGCACCCAGATGGGTAAATTACTCCAAGGGCGCGCCCTATGATCTGTCTTATATCGGGTAAAAGCTTATAAAACTTGAGCTCTTAATTCAGAAACTCAATTAAATTGACACTTTAAGGGGCTAATTCGTAGGATTAAGCATCCGGAGATTAAATATGTCTGACTATCTTAATCAGGTAGAAATCGAGCGAAATGTCGATTCATTACTTAAATATATCCAAGAGGACCGACCCGGCTCGGCCAGGGTAATTGCTAGGAGAGAGGACGTTGATCCTAAAATCCTAGCTAAGTTGTCGATGCACTCCTCTGAGATGGTTAGAGTTCTAATCGCTCGAAATTTAAAAACTCCAACCGATGTACTAAAGATGATGACTCTAGATACTAATGTCGCCATACGTGATTCAGCGAAATTTTCGTTAGGACGGCTGGGAAAACCAAAAGATCCTGATCCCGTCGTGCCTAAGCAAGTTAAAAAAGAAAAACCTGTAGAAGATGTAGTTAAAGATATTAAAAAAGAGAAGAAACCTAAGAAACGCCGAAAGGATAAAAAAAAGGATAAAAAATGAGTGATGCAGATAAAGCAAAAGCAGTTGGTCATATACCTTCAGGGCTATTTATAGTTTGTGCAAAAGATGGAGATCAAAAAGACGGATACTTAGCAAGTTGGGTGCAGCAAATTAGTTTTAAGCCATTACTTATCGCTGTTGCCTGTAATCCGGATCGTAAGGGTTACGAAGCTATTAGAAGCGGTAAAACATTTACAGTTAACGTGGTTGGTGATCACGATGGAAATTATATGAAGCATTTTTGGAGTGGCTATGATGAAAGTCCGTTCTCAGAAATACCTCACAAGGTCAGTGAAAATGATGGGATTCTAATAGACGCCGCTAAGTCTGTTATTGAATGCAAGATGATTTCTAAAACGAATCCAGGAGATCATGAAATTATTGTAGCTGAAGTAATTGATTCTCATATTTTAAATGAAGAAGCTAAACCTAAAACACATATTAGGAAATCTGGTTTAGATTATTAAATGTCCATAGATTCCCCTTGGCTTGTGGGCCGATCTATTGTCGATATGACTCCCGATGTGAAAGGCATCGGGATGCTTGGTTATGGTAACCCAAACAATTATGTCACCGGGGTAGAAACTCCGATTTCTTGTAGAGTACTTTGGATAAAAAATCCCCGCTCTAACAAGCAAGTTGTTTTTGTTAATATGGAAATTTGTTTTCCCACTCAAAGTATCCGTACTGAAGTGGAAAAGATGATAAAGGAAGAATGGCATCTCAAAGAAGAAGACCTCGTCCTAACAACCCAGCATACTCACTCCGCACCGAGTGGATATACCCATTACGCACTTTACTCCATGTCCACACCTGGTTTTTGTCAGGAAGTTTTAGACTGCTATTCCGTAGCAGTTGTGAAAGGACTTAAAAAAGCTTTTGAGTCCCTAACGGGAGGAGAAGTTTTTTTTAAAAAGGGATGTTTCGCTCCAGAAGTCCCCGTTGCTTTTAATAGAAGCATGAAAGCTTATAATAGAAATATCGAAATTCATGTTCCAATGAAAATAGAAGATCAAAACCTCGCTATAAACCGTGAAATGACCATGCTTGAGTTTAGAGTGGATAAAAGTCCTTGGGCCTCAATTAATTGGTTTGCAGTTCACTGTACTTCCATCATGTGGAGAAATCAGCTGATCAGTCCTGACAATAAGGGATATGCAGCTCTTTATTTAGAAAAATATTTGAAAAAAGAAGGAGTGGAAGATTATATTTCCGCCTTTGCTCAAGGTGACGCTGGTGATGTTTCACCGCTTTACCAAGTTCCTTATTGGAAAAGGTTTTTCCCCAATAAAGTGGATAATGAATTTACGAATGCCAGGGCAAATGGAAGGCTTCAATTTGAAAAAGCTAAAGAAATATTAGGTAGTGAAGGGATTGAAGTTAAAGGTGATATTGAAAATGAAATTTTTTATAGAGATCTCGGGAATATAAAGGTTGATCCAGAATATTTACCTGAGTATTTGCGAGAAAAAGAAATTACAACTTCGCCCTCATCTCTAGGTATCGCTTTTTTGAAAGGTGCAGAGAATGCGGGCATAGATTGGCCACTAGAACTCTTCGCTATTTCAATTGCTAGAATTATTCAAATCTTTGAAGTTCTCGTGACTTCTCTTATGAATTCCAAAAGAGCTATTCAGGTTAGAAGAAAATACAAAGCACAAAGACCAAAAAATATCTTTGTTGAATCTGGAACGAAGCGACTTTTAGGGACTGATTATGTTATGGGGTTGATCTTGCCCTCCATTGTAGACCCAACAGTTAAATACTTTAAAAGAATGCATAAAGAAGGAGGACTTCGTGAACACTCATGGACTCCTCAAATAATTCCTTTTCAAGTTTCGATTATAGGGAGTAAGGCTTTTATTATGCTGCCCTTTGAAACGTCTACTATGAGTGGTCGTCGTTTGAAAAAAAGCTCTATGGATATTTTAAAGCATCGAGGTATTAAAGAGATTCAATTAGTCCCTTATGCAAATCAATATGCTGGTTATATCACCACACCTGAAGAGTATACGGCCCAGTGTTATGAAGGTGGTCATACGGTTTTTGGGAAGTGGACGTTACCGGCGGTGCAAACGGTACTAAAAGAGCTTCTCAATGAAATGCTTTTAGAGGAAGAAGATCGATCTCTAGATAAGTCAATTCAGCCTCCTGTCTTTTCTGAATCTGAGCTAAAGATAAGAAAGTTCTCACCTCATAATTATTGATAGACACAATCCCTTTTAAATAAGTCATTTGTATAAGACTTCTTAGGTAAAAGGATTGTATTATTTTTGGAAATTCTTTTTACAAGATAGGATAGAGAGTTAATATCTTCATAGTTTGATATAAGACTTGATGGTCTTTCAATAGTTATACATTTCTTATCTGAATCATTGGTTTTGGAGATTATCTCTAAGAGGTTGATGTCTCTTTCAAAGAGGTATGAGGCTCTTATATCAGCAAGAAAAACTAAGACAATCATTATTGCAAAACTATTTAAAAGCTTTCGTGAAACGAAATTATCGACAGAGAAGTTATTCAGAAATAAGACAGGTGAGAAACCTATTGTATATATAAAAGCCCGATAGTGATATTGGTTAGCCAGCAGAGAAGAGTTCCAGTTCTCATAAATATAAAAACAGAGAAATAAAATGAGGAGTACTTGGAAAGGAAATCTCTTTAGCTCAGCAAGTTTAAATCTGAATTGGAAATACAGAAATAAATAAAAGAGTAAGCTTAACGGAGAAAGTAAAATATTTTTTATTCCCAATATCGTTTCAGTATAAATCGGATAGTTCGAAAAGAACTTAAAGAAGATAATATATAATAATGACAATATGGAACCAATTATAAGAAGGTAGAAGTTATAGTCTCGACCATTTTTATTCTTATAATAGTGCCAAAGAAGCAGTAACGAACCGGTTAAGCTCGCCGGGGGATAGAAAAAGAAAAAGATTATATATAGCAAACTGAAAGTGATTCTTAATTTTCCCGAATAATTTCCTATAAGTAGTGAGGCAAGCACCCAAAATAATGAAAAACTATGCAAGGCTCCATTGAAAGCCGGAGCGGAGGATAAAAAATAAAAGAATAGAAAACTGAGAACGATCGGGTAGAGCAGACCTTTATGTGGCGATTTATTTAAAAACTTCCAAGTAAAGAAGAGGCATAATAGTGGAAACATACTGAGGCAAAACCCAATAGACTTAACTCTGATGTATTCATCTACACCAAAAGCACTTAAGCCTAGGGATGGTAGTTGAAAGATGGAAAAACTATATCTAGGGATATCAAAAGCCACGCCTTTTTGAAGTGACTGCATAAACCATTCTGGAAACCAGTAAAGATATCGGTCGACATGAAGTGAGTAATATCCGGAGATGGAAAAAAATATTAGAACTAAAGCGGTAAGTAAGTCTATTTTCTTAGAGTCGCTCACTTATCTTTTACTTTTATCCAGCTGACGCCAGGACTTACCCTTGCGATTGGCTCGATTTTTTTGCCAGTAGTCCACGGCCTTTAAGTGTTCTTTATAAGACTCTGTGAATACATGTGTACCATCATTCTTAGATACGAAATAAGTATAGTTATGCTTAGCCGGGTTAAGTGTGGCTTTTATGGCCTCTAGTCCGGGGTTTGCAATTGGTCCTTTGGGAAGCCCACCCATTCTATAAGTATTGTATTCTGTTTTTTCTTGAAGATGCTTCTTTCTCAAATTTCCATTCCAAGTTTCCCAAATCCCATAAATAGTAGTTGGGTCACTATAAAGTCTCATCTTTCTATTTAATCTATTATGATAAACACCTGCGATGATTGGACGTTCAACTCTGGCTCCAGTTTCTTTTTCAACGATTGAAGCCAAAATGATTGCTTGATGTTTGTTAAGGCCATTAGGGACATTTGAAAAATCAATGCTTTTAACTTGTCTGTCAAAATTCGCAACAAAGGCTTTAATGACTTCCTCGGCAGGCATTCCTTCAGTAAGACCATAGGTATCTGGATATAGATATCCTTCAAATCGTTCTGCTGGGACATTAAGCTTTTTAGTTAAGCTAGAATCTTTAGCGGCTTTGATAAAATCGCTTTTTGAACATATACCTTTTTTTTCTAGTATCTCAGCTATTTCAAAAAGGTTTTTTCCCTCGGGTATTGTGACCGAGGTTGTTATTGATTTGCCGACGGTAAGTGTTTCAATTACATCTAACATCGTATCGCCAGTTTTAATTTCATAGCGCCCAGTTTTAAACTTAGTCATTAGACCTTGAGTTTTACAGTAGCGGTAAAATAACTTAGCCGAAGGAATGAGTTCTTCTCTAGAAAGTCTTCCATTTATTTTGGCAAAGCTTTCCCCAGCTTTGACTTCAAAAATTTGGGGCTTCCCTTGGTAGTTCCAAATGGCGATGGTGTAATAAACTTTTAGGGCCGCCAGAAAAATAGCAAATGCTGGTGCCCCTATGAGTAGAATCCAAAGATGTTTTTTCATAGGTCTATTTTAACTTAGTTTTGAGTGCGAGCAAGGAAGTCTTCAAGAATGATTGACGCAGCTAGTTCGTCAATCTTCTTGAGGTCTACTTTAAAATTATATTGAGGAGAGTTTTTCATTCGATCTTCCGCCTCAAAAGAGGACAAGGTCTCATCTTGCAGATAAAGCTCCATCTGCGTTTTTTCCTTTAATTTCTCTCCGAAACTTCGGACTGTTTTCGTCATCTCTGATTCGCTTCCGTCCGTATATAAGGGGAGTCCCAAGATCAGCACTTCAAAAGCATTCTCTTTAATATGGGCCTGAAGCTCTTCTATAACCTGTTCGTCGTTACGATAAATTATTCTTCCAAAACAAAGAGGATAGGGGTCTCTGCCCACAGCAAAGCTGGCCAACCCGACTACTTTTGTACCGTAATCGATGGAAAGAAGGTGTTTTCCTTTAAATTTCTCAACATTTTGAGGATGAGGAGTTTTCATGATTTTTATCAAATACCTTGTTAGTCCCATACCTACAAGGGTTTGTGTGCCGCGTCTATGTTGACATTAGAAATAGCACTGCTATTATGAACACATCCTTAAACAGATCTCAAAACTTAAATCCAAACATTTGAATTTAGAAATCTCGTAAGGACCAAAAATCATTATTACTAACCCCTTATCTATAATCACCTCTGAATAATCTATCGAGAAATTAAGAATACTATTTAGGAGAATTTTGAATGCATCTTAACGACCTTCGGGAAATGGAAATCAAAAAACTTAACAAGATGGCCGAGGAGCATAAAGTTGAAAATGCTGGCTCAATGAAAAGACATGAAGTGATCTTTGCCATCCTCAAAGCTAACGCCAAAAAGAAGCAAGATATCTTTGGTGGCGGCGTAATCGAGATTCTACCTGATGGATTTGGGTTCCTAAGATCTCCTGGTTATAACTATCTCCCTGGTGCCGATGATATTTATGTATCACCGTCTCAGATTAGAAGATTTGGCTTAAGAAAAGGTGACTCAATTGAAGGTCAGATTCGTCCACCAAAAGATGGTGAACGTTATTTCGCTCTTCTTAAAGTTGATACGGTTAACGGACATTCTCCAGAGGAACATAAGAAAACAGTTCTTTTTGATAACTTAGTTCCACTTTACCCCGAAAGAAAAATTAATTTAGAAAGTAAGCCAACAAACTACTCAACTCGTATGATTGACCTGTTTGTTCCTCAAGGATTTGGTCAGCGTTGCTTGATTGTTGCTCCACCAAAAGCTGGTAAGACAGTTCTACTTCAGGATATGGCCAACTCGATTACTGATAACCATAAAGACGCTCACCTCATTGTTCTTCTTATTGATGAGAGACCAGAAGAAGTGACAGATATGAAGCGAAATGTTGATGCTGAAGTTGTTTCTTCGACTTTCGATGAGCCAGCTAACCGCCATGTTCAAGTTGCAGAAATGGTTATTGAGAAAGCTAAGCGTTTAACTGAAGCGGGGAAGGATGTTGTTATTCTTCTTGATTCAATTACTCGTCTTGCTCGTGCTTACAACACTGTAGTTCCACCATCAGGAAAGATTCTTTCTGGTGGTGTTGATTCAAACGCTCTTCACAGACCGAAAAGATTCTTTGGTGCTGCAAGAAATATCGAAAATGGTGGTTCTCTAACTATTATTGCCACTGCCCTTGTTGATACTGGTTCGAGAATGGACGAGGTTATCTTTGAGGAATTTAAAGGTACTGGTAACTCTGAGATTCAATTAGACAGAAAACTTCTTGAGAAAAGAATTTTCCCTGCACTAGATATCAATAAGTCTTCTACACGTAAGGAAGACCTTCTTATGGAGCCAGCGACTCTTCAAAGAACTTACCTACTTAGAAAAGTATTGCATCCGATGAACACCATTGACGCTATGGAGTTTATGCTCAGTAGGATTACGAAAACGAAGACCAATGATGAGTTCTTCGAATCTATGAATGGGTAAAAACTAATATGAGTATGTTTGATAAGCTCGACCAGGTTGTTCAGCGTTTTGAAGAACTAAGTGAAAAGATGGCTGATCCTACTTTGTACGATCGTCAGTCTGAATTCAAAGCTATTAGTTCTGAGCATAAGAACCTAGAAGAGCTAGTTAATGCATATAAAGTCTATACGACTCTCAAAGCAGATATTGATGAGTGCAAGAACATCTTAAAGAATGAAAAAGATGAAGATATGCGCGAAATGGCTAAAGAGGAACTTGCCGAAAATGAATCGAAACTTCCAGAGATGGAAGAGAAGCTAACAATCCTACTACTTCCTAAAGACCCTCTTGATGACAAAAACGTTATGATGGAAATGAGAGCTGGAGCTGGTGGAGATGAGGCTTCAATTTTTGTTGGCGATTTATATAGGGCCTATCAAAACTATTTTCGCGACCTAGGTTTTAAGTCAGAACTCGAGTCTATCTCAGAAGGTGACGAGGGAATCAAAGAGATCATCTTCACTGTTTCTGGAGAAAAAGTTTATTCCAAATTAAAATTTGAATCTGGCGTGCATAGAGTTCAAAGAGTTCCAAAGACTGAATCACAGGGACGAGTTCATACATCAACGATCACCGTGGCAGTAATGCCAGAATCGGAAGATGTGGAATTTGAGCTTGATATGAATGACGTTCGTATCGATGTTTTTAGAGCTAGTGGAGCAGGTGGTCAGCACGTAAACACAACCGACTCTGCTGTTCGAGTTACGCATTTACCGACTAATACTGTTGTTGCTAACCAAGATCAAAAATCACAATTAAAAAATAAAGAAAAGGCTTTAAAGATTCTTAGGACTAGAATTTACGATAAGATGGTTCAAGAGGCTCACGCGAAAGAGTCAGCAGAAAGAAAAGGACTGGTCGGAACTGGGGATAGGTCTGAACGAATTAGAACATATAATTACCCTCAAGGTCGTTTAACTGATCATAGAATTGGCCTTACCATTTATAATCTCGACAAGATTATGGAGGGTGCCATGGCAGAAATCACAGATGCCTTAAATGCTCACAATCAAGCTGAACTTTTAAAAGGTCAGGAAGAGTAAATGCAATCAAGCCTTTCTTTAATTAAGAGCTTCTTTTCAGAAAAGAAGTTAGAACTTGAATCACATTACCCCGGAATCAATTGGACAAGATTAGAATCAGACTGGAATATCTTTCTATCTCGATTTGCTGAAAAAGCGCGTGTTAATGACTTTATAGACTCTCTTTCCAAAGGCATTCCACTTGAATATATAACAGGTGTGGCTTATTTCTATAAAGCTGAATTCTTAGTAAACTCAGACACACTGATTCCAAGAAGCGAGACTGAACTACTCGTAGAGTTAGCAGTTAAAGAAATTAGTAGAGAAATGAGAATAGCCGAAATTGGAACAGGTAGTGGTTGTATACCTCTATCTATTGCGATGGATTCCAAATTTCCTCTTCAAATTGTGGCTACGGATATAAGTCAGGATGCATTAGAGGTCGCGAGGAGGAACGCCTATAGGCTCGAGTACACTCGAAATCATAAAATAGAGATTGAATGGAAATGCACAGATAGGTTGAAGGATGTGGATGGAAAGTTCGATCTCATCGTTTCAAACCCTCCTTATATAAAGGAAGAGCTGGATCGAAAGCTCGTGCATGAACAAGTTCACGCGTTTGAACCTCATATGGCTTTATATTTAAAAGATGCTGATTATGATCAGTGGTTTTCAGAGCTGTTTAAAGAAGCTTTTAATTCTCTAGTTGATAGCGGGGTCTTTATAATGGAAGGTCATGAGGAGCATCTTAATAATTTAGCCCCCTTAGCCGAGCAATTCGGACTTAAAGATGTAAAAATATTACCTGATTTAAGGGGCAGCCATCGCTTTCTACGCGGTATTAAGCTACAAGGCTAGTCGCTAACTAACAATGTGGAATTGGAAAACTTATGGATCAACTCGTAATAAACGGGCCGTCAAAACTGTCTGGCTCAGTAAAAGTATCAAGTGCAAAGAACGCATGCCTACCTATTTTGGCGGGTGTTCTTTTAAACCCTAAACCTACTCACTTAAAAAATCTACCAGACCTTCGTGACATTCGTACTATGTGCAAGCTCCTAGAGATGCTCGGGGTAAAGATTACGAAAAATGATAATATAACCACCTTCGATGCAAGTGATTTAACAAGTACAGAAGCAACTTACGAATTAGTAAAGACCATGAGAGCTTCAATCTTTGTTCTTGGTCCTTTAATGGCCAGAAAATCAAATGCAAAAGTATCACTTCCTGGTGGTTGCGCTATTGGAGCTAGACCAATTGATCTTCATCTAACTAATTTAGAAAAGATGGGAGCAACAATTACTTTAGAGGAAGGTTACGTAAAGGCGGAAGGTCGTATGACTGGTACGCATCTTGTATTGGCCTTTCCTTCAGTAGGAGCCACTGAAAACTTGTTAATGGCCGCTGTATTAGCAGACGGTAAAACAACTATTGAGAACTGTGCCCTTGAGCCTGAGATCACTGATCTTGCTAATTTTCTAAATAAAATGGGCGCAAGAATCGAAGGTATCGGAACTAAAACTCTTGTTATTGAAGGAGTTATGGAATCTGAACTTTGTGAACTTGAATACGAAGCTATTGGTGATAGAATTGAAGCCTCAACTTATGTTATGGCCGCTCTTGCGACTCAAAGTACATTGACTGTTGAAGGTTTTAATCCAGAACATATTGAATTTATCACAGAAAAGTTAATTGAGATGGGAGCCAATATCAAAGTTGGACCTGACTATATGACAATGGAACCGTCGACTCTTAAAGGTGTTAAGATCGATACGGCACCATACCCTGGGTTTCCTACCGATGCTCAGGCACAGATTATGGCCCTAACATGTTTAATCGATGGAAACTCACTTATAAGTGAAAATATTTTTGAAAATCGTTTTATGCACGTTCCAGAACTAAAACGTCTAGGGGCCAGAATAACTGTTAAGGGCAACTCAACATTCGTAGAAGGTGGGTTTCAATTTACTGGAGCTCCAGTTATGGCTACAGACTTAAGAGCAAGTGCTGCCCTAATTATTGCGGCTCTAGCTGCTAAAGGTACAACAACTATTCGCCGTGTTTATCATCTAGATAGAGGTTATGCAGATCTAGATAACAAGCTTCGTTCAATAGGTGTTGATGTTAAAAGGGAAAACCCAGAACTAGAAAATAACAAATAAACTGCAAGGTTTATTTTAATACTATAGGAGTGATCAATGGATGATTGCCTTTTTTGTAAAATGGTCGCAGGGGAGATTCCTTGCGATAAAGTTTTTGAATCAGATAAAGTCCTAGGCTTTAAGGATATCTATCCTCAGGCGAGGACCCATCTTCTTTTTATTCATAAAGAACATACTTCCAATGTAAATCAAATGAGTGGTGAACAAATTGCCACGATATTTGAGGCCATAAAAACTCACACAGAAGAAGGTCTTGTTGAGGCCGGCTTTAGAATTGTGACTAATTTTGGATCAAATGCTGGACAGACAGTTTTTCATACACATTTTCATGTGCTCGGTGGAGAGAAACTCAGTAGTTTTGGTTCTTAGCCTATTGAAGCAGGTCTTTTAATATCTTTTTTCGCTCGTCTGCTAATTGCTCTACGATGTGAAACCAGTTCTTTGCAACCTCTCTAGCATCTGAAGAGATTTCTGGGTCACAGGCTCTCTGAATCGTCCATACTCGAAATTCTCCAAGTTTCTTATCGTCTTTTTCCTGATAGTCACATGGGTCTTTGGCCATAAATTTAGCAATATATTTTAATGTAACGAAGAGCTCTGGAGCGTAAAAGTCGTCATCGAGTAAATTAGGAATTTCAAGTAGTAGATGGTTTGGTTCCATTCATTAGTATTCTCTCATAAAACTAGAGCTAAGTTAAACGAACAATTGATTACATTTGAAAAGGAGAGTGAAGTACTCCGCTACTGATCTAAAGAGATTTTGGTTTTAGCTAAGTTCTTCTTTAAGTAAAACATAATTCCAGGGATCTTTTTTTCACCAACTCTAAATAGTGGAATAGACCAGCCGTATTTAAATCTAAAATCGATATTCTTCCACATGGTATTTGTTAAAACTCTAACTATCATGCCATCAAATTTCATTTTTATAATTGGGGAGGGGCTCTCAATATGGAAATAATCTTCAATATGTTTCGGTATATCTTTGTGTATAGAATCTCTTTTCCCCGTATCCGTAACAAACTTATAAAGCTCTTGCCTTTCTTTAAGCGTATCAACAATATCAAGTTCCACTTCAGAACCGTTATTGGCTTGAAAATATTTAATTTTCTTTACTGCCGAAGATCCATTACCATGTTGATTTATAATATAGACAATGCCCTCCTTGTATTTTCCTTGAATTTTAACTTTACATCTACCACCCGGTAATTTCCTAAAAGTAAGGGTTCTAACTTGATTTAGAACAAATTTAATTTTGTCATCGATAGGCTTTTCAATTAATTTTTCAAAACCTTCTACAAGCTTAGTGATTTGATCCGAGGTTAATGTTATATTCCCCATTTGACCTACGTAGTGGAGTAGAGTTGCTCCAAAAGTTAATCCTTCAGAGACCTTTAATTCTTCTGATGAATTTTCCTGAAGAATAAAAAGATGTTCTGCCATCTCTCTAAGCATTTCATCGCTTACTCTTATTTGTGGATCATAGACTTTTTCTTTTTTCTCTTTGTAAGGGGAGTACTCTTTATTCACTCCATCCCAGGCCGGATCGAGCTTAGATTTTTTGTCACCACAGCCAAAAATTACCGTAGTGATAATGAATAGGGCGAGGAAGCACTTGGTTTTCATTACGGGATTAAAATAACAAAAATCGGGTCCCATGGGGGGATTATCACTGACAGTTTGAAGCTTATCTGTAAAACGAGTAATTTCGGATGGTTAACCTGTCTAAAGCCTAGACAAATCTTATAATAATTTCAATCTAGAATTCTAGATTCAGGGCTAAACCCTTGGATTGAAAGCAAATTGGAAAACTTCCCAGGGTGGAATACTGATTCTTCTGACTTCCCAGAGTGGGACTAATAGCTTGCCTCTATCAGGAGGTATGAATGAAATTAATAATTTTAACAACAATTTTGGTCGTTATTTTTAATAGCTGTGGTCAAAAAAGAAGCGGAACAAGAAAGGGAAGAATAAAACAAATTAAAATGGAGCAAGATGAGCTTAAAGCAAAAGGACTTAGGCTTGTTGATCTTAAAGCAAAAAAGATCGAAGTTCACAGTGATGAGAATGGTCTAATTGAAGTCGGACAACTAAAGGTTACAAAGAAAAGATATCTAAGGGATAAAATACTTCGAAATGCATATTTAGATTTAGCTGAATATAGTGCAAATGAGGAACTAAGGATTAGCGATCGAGATGAATTTCGATTTTATCCGGGTGAAATCTCATTGGAGTCAAAGTTCAACTTAAATAAGGCTCTTTCAGAAACTTCCAATGAAAAGACCTCTTGGAAACTCCAGGGTGAAATGACCTGGGAGGGACTTGTTGAAAATCAAGAAATTCGTAATATAACCATGGCCTTAGGTTCTAGATCTAAAGAAGAAGGGAGTTTAACTTATTATGGGACAGACCTATTAGTCTCAAGAAGAGCTCAATCTACAAATTTTAATTCAGAAAACCTAGAAAGAAGTTTTTCAATGTCGTTTGTTGATCTCCCGTCTTCTGTTATCCAGAGCTTTGCGGACCTTAATTCAAATCTCTTTCTAGAAGTTAAAAATTTTGAAACTGATAAGAAGTCTATGAAGTCTTTTCTATTCGACCGTAAGAAAGGAAAAACACGTCTTGTTATTTCTACACCAAAGGAAGAAATCTTTTATATGATTCCAAATGGAAACAGCTTAAGAGGATTTTTAAAGAAGATCGATAGTGGATTAACCTATGATCATCTTGGAAGAATTGAAAACTTTCTGGGCCTGAACCTAAGTGAGATGTTCAATTATCCGGATAGGAATACTTTAGAGAACATAACTTTGTACGGAACTAAGAAAATTTGGTGGAGTAATATCGGTGAGAATATCGAAAACTATAAGACCGATGGGAAAACGATTGTTTTGGCATATGCGGACCTTAGTTCTCTTCGTGAAACAAGATTTTATTGGAAAGCAGTAGCTCAAGAGTTGTTAAAGGAAAATAAATTTCTCAAAAAAGAGAACAGGAGAATTATAGGTAAAATAACTAAGCAGGTTAAGTCCTTTACTTTCCAAGAGACCATTAAAGAAATCCCCTTTGAAATAGGTAGGAAAGTTTGTATGGAAGATCATCGATTTGAAAGAAAAGGTATCGATTGTCACCATATTTGGGAAGCGGCTTTTTCATATCCTAAGGCAAGGCTTAGAAGCTCATTAGAAACAAATTTTAAAATCAGTGAACTAAATATTGATGATGTTAGTATGGAAAATCAAAAATCACCGATTAATGAAAATGGATTCATTGAGTTAGACTTACTTAAAAGTAACAGAGTGCTATATGTAAACAACATAAAGAAATTAGAGTCAGTGCCTGGAGGTTTTGTAGGGTGGAGCTTTTATGATCAGAGATTAAATTCTTATAAAACAAGGGCACCCTATGATAATTTGAGTAGCTACCCGATTCTCATCGGGTATGAAGCGAAATACGTTTTAGAAGGATGGATAGAGGGGTTTAATCGATTAGATTAAACCCAGTTCTCTTGAAGACCATCAATAAGTGCTTTCATTAAGGACTTTTGAAGCCTAGTTAATCCATATATATTTGCCATAAGGATAACTGGGCTCTTTTTGATTGTGAAGACCGAAACCATTTGACCTTTTTCTTTATTGTACTCCACGACCTCAAACTCAGCTTGAAAAAGTTTTTCGTAATTCTTCATAAGCTTTGTTTCAAGTTCCCCACCCTCTTCTGGGTTCGGTTTTGCAGTACCATGAACTTTTACTTTGATAAGTTTATTTTTCTCGCCTTCTTTCTTAGCCTTTTGCATGTCATTATAAACTAAAGTTAGTTCACTTGTTCCTAAGTTTCTTCTGACAATACTCCAGAATTCTTCAAAAAAAGCAGTTCTATCATTGGGCCAAAGATTATTAAGATGCTTTATAACGGTTGTCAGCTCCTCAAGTAACGACAAGTTATTTTGAAGTACCCAAGAGTTATATACTTTGTGAAAATATGGTGTTGCTTCCTCAGTAGTTAAATTCTCGAAAAGGTCGGCATTCAAATTTATTTCTTCGGCCGTGCGAATTGGATTCTTTTCTACTGAAGTCGTTAAGTTTCCTAAAAACTCAGGATCTTCTAAAAGTGTCTCGGATAAAAATAAACCCTGAAGATTTAAGTTAGATAGTTCTTCTATATCCATGATTTTTCCGCGAGGTTCTTTAGTGATTTGACCAAAGTCTTTTAGAATAATCTGTTGTGGGTTTTTAATAAATGCGAGCTGAAAGTCCATGTATGCCCCTGTGTAATTGTCCGTGTGAAATTGTATCTTATAACAAGCCGTACCAATTTAAAAGAAATGCGCACCAGCTAAGATGTTGAAGTATAATAAACTTATGAAAAATAAGAGTTTTTTGATTCTGTGCGTCGTGTTTTTTGTAGGGCTTCTTCCAAAAGCTTATGGGCAAGATGAAAGATTCACCAGAAAGTTGCTATCGGGAGACTTGACTCGAATTGATACTCTTCAATCTGAAAGTAATTACACCTATAAGGTTAGATCTGGTTATTACGAACTAGATCTCAATGGCGACAGTAGAAATGAATCATTTGTTATAGAAAAAAAAGATGGTGAAGATTGGTTTCACGTCTATAGCTATAAGAAAAAAAGACTTTATAGTTATAAATTAGATCCCGGTGGATTTAACAGTAGGCTTTATCGAATTTCAACGAGAAAGCTATCCAGCAGTACGACAGTTTATATTTTACATTATTTTGAGGGAGTGAATCGTTCCTTAAAGTTTAGGGCCCAAGCGAGGTTTTACTTTTTAACGATTGATGGAAATGATTTATCGACACTCGCAACTTACAAGGGTCCAGCTTACTGGGAAGAGTTTAAAAGTTTTAAGCATAACCATTATCATCAAAGAAAATACGTGTTAACCGCAATAGACTTGAATAAAGATGGAATCAAAGAGCTTAGTTTAAGCTATAATCAAACTAAGCGAGTTTTCTTTTATGATGGGAAAGGTTCCTGGCTAAGGTTCTAAGAGGCCTTAGGAATATTAAAGTCATCATCGTCGTCATCATTGCTTTCAGACTTTGTTTTTTTTCCAGGGAAGGCCAAGGTATTGTCCAAATGATCTTCCTCTTCCTCAAACCCTTTTTCATTAACTGGTGCTTCGAGCTTCCCAAGAAGAAAGAACCAGATTCCAAAAGGAAGGGCCAGCATCATAAGCAAAATTACTGCTGGACTTAGGTCTGGTGTTGAGATTGTAGTGATTTCTTGTTCTGGCAACTTTGTCACATCGCCTTTCACTGCAGGTTTACTATCTGAATTTACTTTAAGCTCTTTATTATTCTTACTCCAATCAAAGCCTTTGGCCTGTGATGGTGGGACCTCTTTATAGTCGTCGATACTAATTCCTGTGACTGGTTCTACAGCTGGCTTTCTAGCAAGCACTGTAAAAGGAAGCAGGATAAGTGATAGGACTATAAGATTTTTCATTTTTACCTCTAGTTTCTCTTCGGACTGTGAAGATAGACCATTAACTTCAATAAAATCAGATATTTATATGATCGATTTGCCTGTATAATTTTCAAAAATAGGGGCAAATCTCTGATTCCATGATACATCGCATAATGTTCTGTAACTAGTGGGAAAAGAGGTTTCATGAGTCTTGTAATAGATCAGGCCAATTTTGAAGATATCAATGAGTTAATTGGTCTATACCTGACTATTTACGGAAAGGATTATCCTTTAGAAGTCGGGACGAATAAAGACGTAATGACCCAACATATCTCTGATAAGGAGAGTACGCTTTGGCTCGTTATGAGAGATACAGATACAAACACGATTGCAGCTTCTTGTATTTTTGAATTAGACCTAGATTATAAAATTGGAAAAATCACAGGTATGACTGTTAATAAGTCATACCGAGGTAAGGGACTCGCCACAAAACTTTTAGGTGAAGGGATCGATAGAGTTCTGCATACGGGAAAACGTGTGCATTCTCTTTATGCCACTAGTAGAACAATCGAAATAAGTTCTCAGAAAATGCTTATGGCAAATGGTCTTAGGCCTCTAGGTATTTTTCCCAACGCAAGAAAGATAAAACATTACGAAACATTAACTCTTATGGGAATTTATGCCGAAGGCGTTCTTGATAAAAGGTCACCGGTTGAAAAAGTTCCACCTCAGATGTTGCCGCTTTATGATGCCATCGGAGATGTTTTTGAAAACTCTAATCATCCGACAGTCGGTCATGCTTGTCCAATTCGTTCTACGGAAAATGATATTGGCGATGAGGACTTTGAATATATTGATGCTCCTCGGTTCGTAGAAAAAAGATTTGAGGAAGTGTTCCAAGGTGATAAAGAATCAATCTTTTATCCGTTTCATAAACCCAATTTGATAATTTCTTCACAGAAATGTGACTTAGAAATTTTCGCTTCTTTTAGCAAAAAAGATCATTACTGTGTCCTGGTAACCGCAAACAATCCGATTCGTGATTTAGAAGGGCAATTTAAGCAGTTGATGTTTTCAATGAAAGAGAAGGGAATCTATTATGTCGAAACGTTAATGAGAGCTGATTATTACGAAGTGATATGCTTTTTATTAGAGAATAAGTTTCTTCCTTCTGCTCTTTATCCTGCCATGAGAGAAGAAGATGGAAAAATGCACGACTATGTTTTACTGACAAGAACGATGGTTCCTTTGGACTTTAGTGAAACACATATAGATGATTGCTTTCTCCCATTTGTTAATCAGTATGTAGAGCAATGGATTGAGATGAACTTAAAGTCCTTAGGGGTAAATAAGTGAAACTAAAAGTTCCAGATTCTAATCTATTGAAGTCAGTTGAAGAGATTTGCCTTCTAAAAGAGCCTTATCTTCCTTTTGATAAAACGGACAAACTTTTTCATGAGGCCATGATTGAAAATATAAAATGGCATAAAACTAAATGCCCGTATTACGCTTCACTTTGCGAAGAGAAAAGGTTCGATGAAGACAATTTTGAAGAATTAAAAGAGATTCCATATATCTTGGCGAACTTTTTTAAAAGGCATGAAATTAAATCAGCTACAGATGATGAGATTGGTCTTCATTTAACTTCTTCTGGAACGAGTGGGCAAAAGTCCCAAATGTTTTTTGATGATTGGACTATAAGTTCTGCACAGCAAATGGTTGCTAATATCTTCGATTATTATGGATGGAGATCTGAAGAAAAAGTTAATTATTTACTTTTTACTTATGAACCAGAGGAAGGATCAAAATTAGGAACCGCCTATACCGATAATTTTCTTTGTGAATTCGCTCCAATCAATTCGGTTCACTACGCCTTAAGGTATACAAAGTCAGGACATAAATTTGACGTCTTTGGATGTATAGAAGCCCTTAAAAGATTTGAAAAAGAAGGATTGCCAGTAAGAATCTTTGGTTTTCCTGCCTTTATGAATTTTACGATTTCTCAAATGAAAGAGCTTGGAATTACCCCCTTAAGTTTACATAAGGACTCAATGACTTTTTTTGGGGGAGGTTGGAAAGGCCATCAAGATAAAGCAATTTCTAAGGAAAGTTTTTACTCAGAGTTAGAGGAAATGCTAGGAATTCCGGATAAGAACCTAAGAGATGGATTTGGTAGTGTTGAGCATTGTGTTCCATATGTTGAGTGTGAAAATCACGAGTTTCATATTCCGACTTATTCGAGGATCTTGATTAGAGATGTAAAGACTCTAGAGCCTCTAAAAGAGGGAGAGATTGGGTACTTAAACTTCATTAGTCCATATATAACGTCAGTTCCTGCGAATAGTGTCCTTATGGGCGACTTAGCCACGCTACATTCTACTTCTGAATGTCGCTGTAAACTGGAAACACCTTTCTTTAGAATCGTAGGAAGAGCAGGGTTGAGTAAAAATAAAAGTTGTGCCATCGCAGCTTCTGAGATTTTGAAAGAATTCGCTGGAGGTGAGAAGTGAAACACTTCGTAAAAGGCGAATGGATCGAAACTAGTGAAACAGAAAAGCTGATAGAAGGAATTTCAAGTCTTGCCATTGATTCTCTTGAACGTGACTTAGAGATTCAAGATGTACTGGAAGCTTGCCAAAAGTTTTCAACAAAGCTTAAAAGTGATCCTGAGCTTAGAAAGAAGCTAGGGGAAGAGTTAACAGATCAAGGGACTCTTGATGAAGTTGCTATTTTCTGTGAAAAAAAGTTTTTGATTAAAAAAATTGAAAAAGAGCTTGGTGGTCTAAATGCCTTTGAACTCAAGAAGCAGTCCTTTAAAGATGAAGTATTCGAGGCTTACGCTCCTTTAGGTACCTTAGTACATATAACTCCTTCAAATTCAGAGGGGCTTAGTTTTCTTGCTGCAGTAGAAGGTCTACTTGCCCTCAATACAAATTTCTTAAAGATAAGTCATCGTGATAGTAATTTTACAAGTCTGGCCTTAGAGGAATTATTTAAATGTGATTCCACAAAAAAAATTAAAGAGAAGATTGGGGTGTTTAGAATCTCAAGTTCTGAAACCAGCTCACTTCAAAAACTTCTTAGTATTGCCGATGGAGTCTCTGTTTGGGGTGGAGAGTCTGCCATCTCTGAGATCCAAAAGATGACGCCTCCCGGTGCTAGGTACATCCCATGGGGACATAAAATTTCTTTTGCTTATGTAGATAAAGAGAATCTAGAGGCCCGTGAAACTTTTGAAAAACTAAGTGCTGATATCGTTTTGAATGAGCAGCAGGCTTGTAGTTCACCTCAAGTCGTCTATTTAGAAACGAATAAGTATGAGGACTGTATTGTTTTTGCTGAAAGGCTTTTTGATTTTTTAAAAATAGAAAGCGATAAGATTAAGTTTCCAGATCTTGGAATTCAAGAACAGGCAGAAATAACTAACCAAGTCGAATTAGCGCGCTTAGAAACCCCGATGGGACTTTCTAAAGTGTTTGAAGCAGAAGATAAAAGCTTTCGGATTATCGTTGAGAAAAACCCTGGTCTAAGGCCCTCGCCTCTGTACAGAACAATTTTGTTAAAGCCTCTTCCATCCCAAAAAATCATCAGTACGCTTTACCCACTTCGGACTTATTTACAAACTGTCGGTCTGGCCTCCTCAAGGGAAAATGGGGCTATTTTGGCCAAGAAGTTTGTCGCAGCAGGACTTAACCGGATAACTAAAGTAGGTGAAATGCTTTCTAGTTATGAAGGAGAGCCGCACGATGGTGTTTATGCCCTATCACGGTTTATGAGAAGAGTTAGGGCAGAAATTAAGAATACTGAAGATATTCATAGCCTAAGAGAATTTTCAAGCCCTGAGGGTTTAAATGAGTCTGGTTCAATTATGATGAAGTCTGACTTTCAAAAAATGTCAGTAGAGCGAATTGATAAGGCGGAGCTCTTTTTCAGGTCAGGAGGCTCTTCTGGAAAAACGGCTTTAAGTTTATTTAGTTATAAAGATTATCATGAGCAAATGCAGAACGCTGCCGAAGGGCTCTTTGCAGCAGGGCTTAATCCTAAAGAAGATAGAGTAATGAATCTCTTTTTTGGAGGCGGGCTCTATGGTGGGTTTATTAGCTTCTTTACGATCTTAGAACATTTAGAGGCTGTCCAGTTGCCTATGGCGGCGCATGAAAATCACAAGATGGTTGGAGAAATGATCATCTCTAATAAGGTGAATACCCTTGTGGGAATGCCTAGTTATATTATTCAACTTATAAAGGAAAACCTTATTGAGCTGAAGGAATATGGAAAACTAAAAAAAATATTCTTCGGAGGGGAGCATTTTTCTAAGAAGCAGCGAGACTGGATTCAAGATGAGTTAGGGATCACGATAATCCGTTCAGCGGCTTATGGCTCTGTTGATGCTGGCCCCCTCGGTTTTCAGTGTCCCTCTTGCGAAGGTTCAGTACACCACCTATTAGATTCAAATCAAAGCCTTGAGATTTTACATCTAGAGAAAGACCTACCTTGTGAGGTAGGTGAAACCGGTAGGCTTGTTTTTAGTAGTAAGAACCGAGAAGTTCTAGATATCAAAAGATATGACTTAGGTGACCTAGGAAGATGGGTCGAGGGTGGTTGTCCTTGCGGAAGAAAGACCCCCCGTTTTGAACTACAAGGTAGATCTGGGGATATTTTTAGGGCGGGTGGAACTTTTATTAATTTTCAAAAAATTGAGATCATCCTTAGAGACCAGTTCGATTTTTCAGGAGAGGCTCAGATAGTTATTGAAAAAGAAGATGGTTTAGACAAAGTGAACCTTTCTCTCGATAGTGTTTTTATAAGGGAGAAAGAAGATTTTATTCGAAACATTATAATGGATAAATACCACGAGCTCTATGAGGTTGCGGATTTAGAAAATGGACTTGAATTTAAAGTCCAACTCGTTGATGGAAATAGTTTTGAAAGAACCACCGGATCAGGAAAACTAATTCGAGTAAAAGATAAGAGGGTTTATTAATGTTCTACTCCCTTGAAGAGATCGTTCGTAAAGCTTCAATAAGTTCTCCTTTTTATAGAGAACTTTATAAAGATATCAATCCAGACGATTTTAGACTGGAAGATCTTCCGATCGTTGATCAAACTAAGTTCTGGGAAGCTAATCATTACAATAATAACTCACTCTTAACAGAGGATATTTTAGATGGTGTTGTCTTTAAAAGTGGTGGCACTACTGGAAACCCAAAGTTTTCTGTTTACACAAAAAAAGAATGGCAAACATTCACTACTTTATTTGGTGAAGGAATGGATAAGAAATGCCTTAAGAAAGGTGATCGCGTAGGAAACTTGTTTTACTCGGGGGACCTTTATGCCTCTTTTTTGTTTATAACTAACTCACTAGAAAACTCAAAAACCCCTGTGTTGCAATTTCCAATGACCGGAGGAATGAAACTAGAAGAAATCATCAAGACCGTAAATGAATATTCAATTAATGTCCTCGCCGTGGTACCAACAACTTTTACCTGTATGGCCGAGTTGTTAGTCAAGGAAGGAAAGACATTAAACTTAGAGAGAGTATTGTATGGTGGTGAAGCTCTTTATCCAGAGCAACGAGAAATTCTTAGAAAAGCTTTTCCAAAAGCTCAAATGCTATCGATAGGTTACGCTAGCGTAGATGGTGGACATCTTGGCTATATCGACTCAGATTGTGGACCAGGTGAACACAAAATATTTGATGGTTCTATTATGGAAATTGTAGATGACTCTGGAGAAGTTATAACCAAACCTGGAGAAACTGGAAAACTTATATATACCAATCTTGCTCGAACATTAATGCCAATCATAAGATATCCTGTTGGTGACTTAGCCAAGTGGGTAGGTGAAGATAAGTTTCTTCTTTTAGGAAGATCAGATGAGGGAGCGAGGATTGGACCTGTCACTGTTAACCGAGACGACCTAGTAGAGGTTTTTAGAAAGTTGGATATGTTTAAAGATATTTCAAATTTTCAGATGGTTATCACAAGGGAAGAAGCGAGAGACTCTTTGGAGGTTAGGTATACTTCTGCGAAAGACTTCCCAGATATTAGGGAGGGCTTTTATTCTGAGAGAAAGATGTATCTCGAAGCTGTTAATGAAGGCCATGTTAATCATATAAAGTTCAATCGTGTACATGAAGACGAGCTAGAGCATAATGAAAGAACCGGGAAGTTAAAATTAGTTATTGATCGTCGACATCAATAACAATTTTCATTCGACCATCGACACCGATAATTTGCCCTAAACCAAGAGGAATCCAAATATTTTCTCCGGAAAGTGGCTCCGATGAGAAGATGAGATGATTAATGAATCCATCTTTCGTGGCATTTTCACAAGAGTCTGAATATGAGGGGCAAGAGTCTTTATCACCGCAACTTGTTTTATAAGTGGAGTAGTAGAGGTTTTTCCCACCTTGATGGGCAACCATAGTTTCCCCATTCGTAAGTAAGAAAGTTAGGTAGGTTTCAGTGTTCCCCGAATCATCTTTTTCTGAATAAGGGCCAACCACTTTTGTTAATTCTTCAACAGCTTCTTTTATGGCCTCAATGACGATTTCAGCTTTGCAGTCCTTAATGGAGATATCAACTTTTTTGCTTAAAAATGAAAGAACGAAATAAAAAATTAACTCACTGTCTGTATCTCCAAGAATAAACCTTTTTAATTCGGGTAAGATTTGATTTGAGATTTTATCTCTAAACTTATCGAAGTTCTTAATATTTCCATTATGGGCAAAAACCCAGTGACCATATTGAAAGGGATGTGTATTAAGAAGGCCATTTGAACCTTGAGTAGAGTTTCTAATATGGGCGACTACTGTCTGGCTAGAGACGACCCCGGATACTTTTTTAAAGAGATTACTTTTAATTGCAGAAGATTCAGCGGACTTAATTATATGAGGCGTTCCTTGAACGTAGTATCCAACTCCCCAACCATCGGGGTGCTCATTACTTTGCATGACAAGGGCATTGTCAGCACTCACAAGACTGCTGTGAACTTGACTTAAAATGACTGACCTAAAACCAAAGAGCCTACACATAGTCTTATTATGCCCCTAAGACTGAAGTTCTTCAAATTCCTCGTACATGGCAAGAAGCTCCTCCTCTAAAATGCCCATTTCTGTTGCAAGAGAGGAAAGCTTTTCAGAATCTTCTTTGGTTAATTCCTTCGCGCCCATAATAGTGATCTGCGAGTTAATTTGTTCGATTTTTTTCTCAGTACTTTCAATTGATGAAGGAAGCTTTCTCAAACGATCCTTTTCTTTATTACTAAGTTTTTTCTTTTCCTTAATTTCTGGTGTGGCCAGGTCTTGAGCCTCTTCATTTTGATTAAGCTCTAGTTCTTTATTTAAGGCCAGAGCTTCTAGATAAGGGGAGACCTGTTCGTAGCCCCCATGAAAATATTCAAGTTTTTGATCATCTAATAGCCATACTCTGTTGGTTATATTGGCAAGGAAACTTCTATCGTGACTGATTAAAATAACGGAACCTTCAAATTCAGTTAATGTTTTTTCCAAAATTTGAAGTGTTTCTAAATCTAGGTCGTTAGTAGGTTCATCAAAAATCCAGATGTCTCCTGGCTCTTTTAGATTAAGCGCCATTTGTAATCGACTTCTTTCCCCACCAGAAAAAGTTCTAAGTGGTCTGTTAATCTCCTCTCTAGGGAATAAAAAATCCTCTAGGTAGGCGATAACATGTTTTTTTCTTCCATTTGCGAGAAAGATAAACTCTGAACCGTCACCAAGTATCTGAAAGGGAGTCTTATCTAAATCCAATTCTGTTCTTTTTTGGGAAAAGTGCTTGATAATAATTCCATCAGCTCTTTTTATCATTCCATTATTTTCTTTTAATTTTCCAGCGATCAATGAAGCTAAGGAAGACTTTCCCACACCATTTGGACCGATAAGACCTATCTTCTCTCCCTTAGTCATAACAAAGTTTAGGTCTTTAAAAAGAAGGTTTTCCCCAAAACCAAAGTCAACACCCTTGAATTCTAGCAGTTTTTTCCTTTTCTTCTCTGTGGAAGAAATACTTAGACTCATCTCTTTTCTTGTTTGAGAAATGATGTTTTCAACTTGGCCTTTGAGCTGAGTGAAGTTATCAACACGGCTTTTTGCCCTGGTTCCCCTGGCCTTTATCCCTTGCCTCATCCAATCGGTTTCTCTTCTTAATGTGTTTTTTAACCTTGCAAGAACCCTCTTTCGTTCCTCTTCTTTTTCTGCAAGAAACTCTAAGTAATCGGCGTAGGACCCTTCATATTCTTTAATCTCACCATTGGTGATATGAAAGATTTTTTTACAAACTTTAGATAGTAAGGTTCTATCGTGAGAAATAAGAATATAGGCTCTGTTGTTTTGCCTTAGTTCATCCTCAAAACGTTCTATGGTTTCAATATCAAGATGATTGGTAGGCTCATCCCAAAGGACAAGGTTTGCTTTACATGATAGTCCTAGACTCAAGAGGATCTTTTTTTGTTCACCACCACTTAAGTGTTCTACTCCACCATCTAAATTAGGAACTTCAAAATATTTTAAATAACTCTCAAAACTTGAGGCTAAATTCCAAGCATCAGCATGATCCCATTTCTCAAAGAGGTCTTTTTGTTCGTTCAGATATTTTTCATCACTTCCAACGAGGTCTTCTAATTCTTTAAGTCTTTGATGCCACTTCTTCAGTTCAGGATAGTATTCTAAGTAATATTCTTTAACGATTCTTCCGGGGACTACTTTGAAGTCTTGGGGGATTTGAAATACGGTGAATTCTTTTTGCGGATCATTGATACCTTTGGTTTTGTCGAACATGAATGGGGGATCGCTAATATCCGGTACGGTGATCCCTGTAAGAATTTTAAAGAGAGAACTTTTTCCACGTCCATTTAGCCCAAGCAGGCCTATTCGATCACCCGCTCTTATATTTAAATGTGCATCTTTAAAAAGAACTTTTGTTCCATAGGCTAAGCTAATATTTTTCAAGGTACAGAGCAGGCTCAAATGGGATTTCCTCGTTTTTTCGGTCAGTTAGGTTTAGCTCACCACTCTCTTTTTGGCAAAAATTGCCTATTGGAAGATTCGTATAATCCAATTTCGTATAATTTTAATTGGATATTAATAGGAGGAACCTATACTTTTTCCAGCGATCGCATATAAAACCTATGAGAAGCTAAAAGGCCATAAAGGTTTTAAAGAGCTATTTAAGCGAACAATAAAACGTTTACGCTATATTAGTTCGCCAGTTCAAAGAGCGGAACTTATCCATAAATTGGTCGATTTAGAAATTAAAACACTTTTTGATGATGACTTAGTAAAAGAAAATGTTTCTTGTAAGTCAGGATGCGCAGCTTGTTGCCATACCCAAGTTAGTATAACTTTTGATGAAGCAGAACTACTTGCTTCAAAAATTGTAGAAGGGACTGAGGTAGACTTAAGAAGGCTTCGTAAATTAGCAGATACACAGAATAATGCGGAAGACTTCTATAGACTCTCTTATGAAGATAGGGCCTGTCCTTTTCTAGGGGATGGAAATATCTGTTCCGCCTATGAAGATAGACCTTCAGTATGTAGGACTAATAACGTGGTTTCTGATCCTGTATTGTGTGAAACAAAGGACGGAAATGAGAAACCGGTTAGACTTTTAAATACTCATAAAGCCGATATGATTGTTATGGCCTCTTTTAAAAATAGTAAAGAAAATGGTGCTTTACCCACTATGTTGTGGAAAGCATTGAAAAGACTTAGAAAAAGCTCCTCTGACGCTGTTGTCAAAAAACTTTAATTTTCCTATATTCATCTAAATTCTTAATCCATTTATAAAGAGATTTATATGTATCAACTATACGGTATCCCAAATTGTGACACGGTGAAAAAAGCGAAGAGAAACCTCGAATCTAATGGTATCGAATTCGAGTTTATCGACTTCAAGAAAAACCCTCCGAATAGAGAGCTTATTAAAAGATGGAAGTTAAAATTAGGGGAGTTGCCAGTCAATAAGCGTGGAAGAACCTTTCGAGAAGTTAAAGATATCTATGAGTCCAGTACAGAGCCCAATCAAGTTAAGTTATTGATTGAAAAATCTTCTTTAATAAAAAGGCCACTTTTAGAGAAAAACCTAAAGCCAATCTTTATAGGATTTAATAGCGAGGACTATGACCAGCTCTCCTGATCTTTCTGGACGTTGTTACGAATGTTTTAGGTCTAAAAAGGCATGCCTTTGTTCGGATATAAAATGTATTGAAACAAATACTAAGATAGTCATACTCATTCATCCTAAAGAGGCTAAAAAGCAAAGAGTTGGTACTGGAAGGTTAACCCAAAAAAGTCTTAAGAACTCTCAAATGATTATGGGAGTTGATTTTACAAATGATAATTTAGTTAATTCGTTAATTAACGATAAATCAAAAAAATGTTTTCTTCTTTATCCTGGATTACAGGCAATCAACCTGAGTAAAAATGAAAGTTTTCCTAAAGAGTCTTCTAGAGAGAATGTTATATTTGTATTAGATGGAACCTGGCCTTGTGCTAAGAAAATGCTAAGAGAAAGCAAGAACTTGCAGGTATTACCGAGAGTCTGTTTTGATGCCAGTATACATTCACGATTTTCGATTAAGCATCAGCCTGCTCAAAACTGTTTATCAACTATTGAGTCAGTTAGTTTTTTATTATCGGAACTAGAGCGTCAAAATATTGAGAAACTTAATGGCGGGGCTGAGATGATGGTAGAACTTCTAGATAAAATGGTTAAATATCAAAGGGATTGTGCCGCAAATCCAAGTACTCCTGGATATAGAAGAAAACCTTATTCTGTTCAATCACACCGCGAAAGTTTTATTAGGCCAAAGAGTAGGCTGTTTTTTTATGATGACAAAAACTTTTCCTAATACGGTGTTGCAAAGCAGTATTTAAAAATTAACGGACTTTGGCAGGATCATGTCTTAACGAGTATGATTAATCCACTCGATTTTTAGGAGAGGTTATCAGTAGATATGAAGCGAAAGGATTTGAAATTATTAGTTTTAGATGACTCCAAAGAGTTTGTTTTTTTATTAACAGGCTTTTTATCATTTAAAGAAGTTCAGGTTGAAACTGAATCGGACCCACTCAAGGCCTTGTCTATGGCCGAAACAACTAAGTTTGATTTGATCATCTCAGATTATTTAATGGATAAAATGGATGGCATTTCTTTTTCAGAAAAGATTAGGGGATCACAACTGAACTCAGAGACAAAAATTATCTTACTCACAGCAAAGCACTTGGAAAATTCCGAAATATCAAAAGTTAATAAGCTGAACCTAGTGTACGTAAGTAAGCCCATACTCCCAAATGATTTGTATAAAAAAGTAATGGAGACAATTCAAAATTAAATTTAAATACATCATTTTTTTTCTTATTGTTTCATGTGCTAAGGTTCCCTTAGAGCATATGTCTATGAGTTCAATGACTCCTACAGATGATCCATCTGAATCAATTGGATATTATTCACTCGGCTGTCTTAAAGGTGGCGTGAGTCTTCCCCCTAATGGAGATGGTTTTCAAGTAATGAGACTTTCTAGAGGAAGATTCTGGGGACATCCAAACCTTATAAACTATCTAAAGCTGAGCTCTAAAAAAGTTTTAAATAAAACTGGGAAGCAGCTTTTGATTGGTGATTTAGGGCATGCGAAAGGTACACCTTCTTTAACAGGACATAACTCTCATCAGTCTGGTCTCGATGTCGATATTTGGTTTAAAACTATTGAAAAGGAAAAAGTACTCGACCTAGGAGAGAGGGAGCAAATTTGGGCGCCAAGTTTTTTAAGAAGTCCAGTTGAAGTAGATGAAAATAAGTGGAAAACGGAGCACTGGGAAATATTAAAGATATTAGTTTCAAATGAAGAAGTTCAAAGAATCTTTATTAATCCGGCAATTAAGAAAAAATTATGCTTAGAAAAGAAAAGTAAATTCACTCTTAAAGAAATGTCGAAGATTAGACCTTGGTATAGGCATGATGATCATTTTCATGTGCGTTTAAGATGTCCTAACGATTCTCCGAGTTGTACAACTCAAACAGAACCAAAACTAGACGATGGCTGTGGTAGTGAGCTTGATTGGTGGTTCACGGAGGAAGGGCAAGAGAAAATCGAGCCTTGGGATCATTACGCAAACTTTAAAAGTAAGAGAGAGAAGCTGCCTAAAGAGTGCAAAGAGATTTTAAAAATAGATTAATTACTTATAGGACTGAATAAGCGCCGGAATATCTTTTTGGCTTTTTAAATACAAGAGATCTCTATCTTGTTCGATAGTTTTCCAATCTTCAAAGCCAAGCTGTAAAGCTTCTTCAAATGCATTATAGGCCATATCCGCATTCTTAATGATTGAATAAGCACATGCTAGATTATAACAACCAAAGGCTTCTTCAAGATCACAAGCCTTTCTGAAGTATTTTATCGCACCTTTATACTTTTGCTCTCCTAAGTAAAAATGACCGATCCTCTCGCATCCCGCTGCTTCCTCACCTTTACAAGCTTTATCTAAGTAAGGGAGAGCATCAGAAAGCATATTCATATTCGTATAGGCTTCGCCAACATAAAAACACGCAATAGTGCTGGCCGGGCAATGGGCCTTTCCAAACTTAATAGCACCTTCATTTTTACCAGTTCTAATAAAATACCAGCTTAAAACGACACACGCGCTTCTCGCCTTTTCTCCGCATTGTTTAACCAATGTTTGAAGCATTTCTTCAGAAACATGCTCTGGGCCGAATTGATCAAGCTGATGCTGAAGCTCATCGCATCTAGCCTTGTTGGCAATATTCATATTACAAAGAAGGTGATATTTTTCCCAAGTGGAGTCAAAAGTGATGACTCCACTATTTTTTGATTCTTGCTTAGAACAAGAGCAAGATTGTAGGAACAATAAGAAAACTAATAATAGAAAATGCCTCATAACTATTATTGTAACCTAATTAAAGTTACTTACAATAATTAGTTTCGAACTGAATTTCTTCTAAGTTCTCTTCTGTGACGGCAACATCATTAAGAGTAATAACTTCGTGACCACCATCAAAAAGATAAAGCTTAAGATTAACTGTATCGTCGATTTTTACTCCAAGCTCACCCATTGTTTCAACGAAGTGCTCTGCTAAACGGCATTTATAATTTTTTCCGTGGAGGTCTTTTGCTTCTTTTAGAATTTCCTTATATCCCTTTCCATTAACTTCAATGAGAAAATGTGACTTATCGGCATTGAATCTTTCAGGGTTTTGAACCTTAATGAATTTTCCCCAACCAGCGAAAAGTCCAAATTCAATATTTGTAAAAGGGGAACGTTCCCCAGCATGAGCGCTAAGTACTAGTAATGATGTAATTATTAGAGCAATACTTTTCATAGTTTGATTCCTTCGGGGTTGTTCAAGTCTTTACGTGCCTTGTTATAAATGCTAAAAATTCGCCATGTCAAACCATTTAAATCTAACAGCTTTTTTGCTCATTTTGCAGTGCTTTTTTCAGCCTGGCCATGCCCAAGAAATTACAGGCAGTTTTGATCAAAGTGCGAGTGTTATGGTTTATGGAGAGCAGGAGCTTTCCGATGGTCTAATTGATGCCCCTGTAAAAGTAGAAGTTGTAGGGCAAGAACAAATTCAAAAACAGCAATACCAAGATTTATCAGAAACTATCTCTGGACTACCAGGGGTCACTACTGCCACAACTGACAGAAGGGCCGGAAGTAAGTCGGCCATGATTCAAGGTTTTGGTGAAAACTCCGTTCTTGTAATGATTGATGGAACACCCGTTTCTCAAAACAATAGTTTCGGCTTTGATCTTACCCAAATTCCTACTTCGGATATTGAAAAGGTAGAAGTCATAAAAGGTGGTGCTTCCTCTCTCTACGGATCACAGGCCATGGGTGGAGTCATCAATGTGGTTACCAAAAAAGTTGCCCCCAAAAATAAAGTTGACCTTGAGGCTTCCGGTGGATGGGCCAATCAAGAGGGCGGGGGAAGTCGTAATATAAAAATAGGTGTTGATAGAAGGATTAAGAAACTAGGAATTAAGGCTAACTTTAGTCACCGGGATCAAGACTCTTTTGATTTAGACCCCTCAACATTGGCAAAAGATGGGGCAGATTCAACTAGGCAACAGGCCAATTTAAAATTTCAGACAAAGTTTAGAGGTAGAACTTACTCTGTAAGTGGAATGTATCTAAGAGGAAAGGTTTTATCTCAAACCTCGAGACCCTATAGCTCAAGTGCATTTGGAGCCTCGTTAAATAAAACAGATAATGAGTCAAAGAACTTTAAGCTTGCTACAGAAGAAAAGCTCGGTAGTGGTACTTTAAAAACTAATCTTAACTATGAAATTAATAACGACCAGCTAAGCTTGAATGATGATCCTAAAACTAGTTTTACGGAAACTCTAAAAGAAACTCGCTTTGAGGGCAGAAGAGTTGATATTAAATACCGTGAGTTCAAGGTTAAAGATCATAGCTTAACTACTGGGCTCCTATTTACTGAAAATATAGTTGATCAAGAAACGACAACTCAGGCCGTACCTGAAGTCATTATCAAAACAAGAGATATTGAAAACCGTTCTGTAAAATCATATGAAGGGTTTGTTCAAGATAATTTCTGGGTAGGTGACTTTGAAGCCTCTCCCGGAGTTCGCTATCAGTATGATAAAGACTTCGGAGCTCATGTATCACCAAAGGTTAATATTTCTCACTATACGGATATTGGTAGTGTCGGGTTAAAGACCTGGTTAACAGTAGGAACTGGTTATCGAGCCCCTTCTATAAAAGAAAGATTTTTCACTCTAGATCACTCTTCGGTTGCTAACTATGTTGTGATTGGGAATCAAAATCTTACTCCAGAAGAATCAATCAGTTTTCAAATAGGTGAAGAATTAAGGCTTTCATCGATTGGCAAAGGAACTTCTCTTTACGGTAACCTCTTTTTGAACAAGATTAGTAATTTAATTGAATCTGTTGAAAGAGAAGGGGACGGAAACGGAAGAGTCTTTAGTTATGACAATCTTGATAAAGTTATTAGTCGCGGAGTTGAGCTTGGAGTTAAGGGTGAGCTTTTTAAAAAGCTAAACCTAAAACTCAACGGTTCTTACACGGAAACTATCGACGAAAGAACGAATCTTCTCTTGGCCAATCGTCCACTTTACGCCGCGAACTTTACGGCCGGTTACCAGTTTACCGATTCTTTTTCTGCTATCAGTACGACTTCATATACCGGTAATAGTTTTGTTGATCTCGACAATAAGGCCATTAGCCCTGCCTATATGACCACCGACCTAAAGTTTAGCTACCAAGTGAATAAAGAATTTGGGACCTTTTTTAGCATCAATAATCTTCTTGATGTCACAAAAGATCCGACTCCAGACTTGGTAAATCCCAAAGTCGACAATAGACCGGCTCTTGGACGAAATCTCTTTATGGGATTAAGGATGACGGTGCTTTAGGATGAGTCACTTAAGTAAAACACTAATTCTTCTTTCTTTGCTATTTACCTTCTCTTGTAAAAAGATTGAGGAAAAACCCGTCTCTGACTCAAGACCGACGATCAATAGTTTTAGAGTTGCGCTTTCACCCTACGTAAAAGATCAATCTATAAACTTCTTCTTAGAGAACTCTTGGTATGCTTACGATGAAGGCAATCATATTATCTGGCCTAACTTCAGAGTTTACGTGTTAAGAATTGATAGCAAATATTACAAGTTTCAAGTTGTCGATTACTACGACGAGGTCTCACGTCCTGGAAATTTCACCATAAGGGTTCAACCAGAGGGAGAAGAAAGTTATCTTCTGGACTTTAAGGCCGAAGGCTGTGGAAATGTTTATACAAATCCAAGCTATAAAGAATGTATTAAGAACCCAGAAACTAATGTCTATAGCTATATTGATTTGAATTCAAAAACGATAGAAAAACTTAGTGCAAAAGAAGCAAAGAATAATGCTGAGTGGGATATTGCTTTTAATGGTACGGATATAAAACTTAACTCTGGAAAAGATGGTCTTGGTTCCGTGAGGGCAGCCAATCTTTATCTTTATGGAGGATTCTTTTCCGGTGATAAAATCAACTTTCAAAGAATTGCTGAAGAGTCTTTCGGATCTAGGGGAATTAGATTCTTTAATCAAAACTTTGATTATAGAAAGGCCGCTTTCTCTATTCCTGAAGGTCAAAATCGTGCCATCTTCGAGAATGACTGGTTTTCTCAAAACAGATCCACAAACTTCTTTGAGGCAAAATCCGAAAATTGGTGGATTGTTAGGGGCTCTGAAGCCAATACCTATTCAAAAATCAATATTAAAGAAATAAGTGAGCAGGAAATTGGAGAGCATATCGAATCAAGGATAACTTTAGGGCTTTTTAATCAGTCAGAAGGTCAGAACGAATTCGGCTCTGAAGAAACATGGGAGTTACCAACCTTTTCAACGGCCAAAAGACTTATCAAGGTCTGCCTTGATTTAAATAAAAAAGAAGTGGTTCCATGTGGAAGCAATAAAGCTGATCTTCGTCTTTCCATGTCCAATAAATCAAAACGCCGTTGGCGAATAAATGTCTTTAGTGGCGCTGTCGGGCCTCTTTCAAAATCAGAAATGCAAAACTGGATTCGCGGAAACTAAGGAACTTATCTCTTTTTCGGGTTTGCAAGTACCCCGGCCGGGAGGGCAGGTACCTAAAGAGTGAAATGGCACAGCCGCCTGGATTCGAACCAGGGACCGTCCGCTTAGAAGGCGGATGCTCTATCCAGCTGAGCTACGGCTGCACATTTTCAATTCGGAGATCATTTTATCCGTGGGTTTGATTGCATTATTCAACGCAGCAAAGACCAAAATGAATCCTTAGAACTTTGTGAAATTAAGGGTTTTACGCAGGATTGTCAATATAGAGCTTCGGCTAACTGATTAAAATTGCAAATCTTTATGATAGACTTTTTCCGATGGCAATAATCAATAAGACATTTAGTTCTACTGAAGAAGTATCCAAGCATCTCACAGAAGGAGAAGCGACTTTTTACCATACTTCTAAGACCTCTACGGTGGTCCCTTACGAGATTTTAGAGAGGGCCCTAGGTGCAATCGATAAAGATGTGGTTGTGGGCGACCTATCAGTGATTAGACCTGAGATGAGCCTAGATGCTCATAAGAACTTAGTCGTTCGCGGGGCCGTGACTTGGAAAGATGCCAAGGAGTTTTGTTTATCAAATGGAAGGGAGATAGGAACTTCGCCTACTGAAGAGCTGGCCGGAGTCTTGGCAGGTCTTGCTACTTCATGCACCGGTGAACGGGCCTTTGGCTTTGGGACTCTCAGAAATCAGGTTGTAAGCTGTAAGTTTCTTGATCATGAAGGCAAGGAATACGATCTTTTCCGAGATAAAAAATTAGTGGAACTCCCTTTTTTGAATGATTCAAAAGAGCTTTTTGATGAGTACGGAACTACCTATAAAAATTATTCTCTCTACAAAAATGCTCCATTTCCTAGAATGGAATCTGAAACAGATTTGATGATTGGAACTGAAGGGCAGCTTGGGGTGATTACAGAGGCTACTTTAGAGACGACTCCTGCGGCGGATGTCATTTATTTATTTTTAATGCTACCAAAGTGGGAAGAAGATGATCGCTTGCACTTGGAAGTGTTTGAAGCCGTTCAAAACTTAAGAAATAAGGTCTACGCCGTAGAACTTATTGATGAGAACTCCTTGCAGGTTCTACCCATTGAGGAAAGACCTGCGGTTGGAAAAGATCTTATTTTTTTAGAGATCAATAGTGCATACTTTGAAGAACTCTATGAAAACTTTTTGTCAAAGCTAGACATGCCTGAAGAGGATATCTTCGAGATTGCGTCCCAAAAATGTAGAGAACTTCGGATGAAAATCCCAAGACTTACCTTTGAGCAAAACTCTCGAATGGGGGTTACTAAAAAAGGAACTGATGTACAGGTTTCAAGAGAAAACTTTAAGGATCTGCTAGCTTATTATAGAAAATTTAGTGAACTTGGTATTCCTTATAATCTCTTTGGTCATTTCGGTGATGCTCATTTGCATTTTAACTTTATGCCAAAGTCAGAGGAAGAATCAATCTGCCAAAAAAAATTAGAAGGATTATATGAAGCGGTAAGGACTTGGAATGGGTCTCCTTTTGCCGAACATGGAATAGGAATAATTAAACAAAAGTTTATTCATTCTTATCTAGAGGAAATTCATTTTAAAATGTTTAAACTTTTAAAATCTAAGCTTGATCCAAAGAATGTTCTTTTCCCTCAAGGGTTTATGACAATGGGGGAGAGGTCTTGAAAAAAGCTCGGGTTTATCGCTCATCCGCTAGAGAGTTTGAATGCCGAGATTTAGAATCCGGAAGCATGCTTACGGCCACGGCCCTTGGAAACCTTCTTAAAAAAGATAATAGTATCGTGGTAGGAGACGTTGTTAACTTAGATGATGAAGGAGTCATTACTTCAATAGATGAGCGAACAAGTGAGATCTACCGATATCTGCCAAGAGTTCAAAAAAAGAAAATTACTGCGGCCAATTGCGATCTTTTAATTATTTTAAATTCTGTTTCAAAACCAGAATACAAAAGAGGTTTTGCCGATCGCTTTCTCCTCCGCGCTAGTCAGTGGGGAATTAAACCAGTGATGATTTTCAATAAGATGGATCAATTTGAAGATCAGTTTGATTTTAAGTTTGAAGTTGATCGCTTAAAAGAACTTGGGGTTGAGTGTTTTGAAATTTCAGCTAAGTTTCCTGAAACTGAAAAAAAATATCTTCCTAATGGAACAGAAGAGTTAAAAAAATTTATCAAAGGCAGAACGGCCATCTTTTTGGGTCAATCCGGAGTTGGTAAAAGTAAAACTATAAGCCTGCTAGCTGGAATGGATATTGAACTAAAAACAAAAGAAATTGGTAAGGCCGGCAAGGGAAGTCACACTACTACCTGGTCAGAGATTATTGATTGCGGCGACTTTAGTTTAATTGATAGCCCTGGAATTAGATCTTTTTCTCTTGAGGATTTGATAGGTGAAGAGTTAATGGAGCTTTTCCCGGACTTAGAAGAAAGGGCCGTAAATTGTAAGTTCTCTGATTGCCAGCACTCAGCCGGAACTAAAGGTTGCGCCTTTCATAAACCACTTCTTGATCCCGATTCTTATGAAGGGCAACTGGTTCACTCAAGATTAGAGTCTTTTTTAAGGGTTTATGAGGAAATAACCGAGAATCCCGCTTGGTCAAAAAAGTAGTTAAATTACCGTTTTTTTAGACCTCGAAGCTTTTACCCGCTTCAGTTAGACCATGAAAATCCGATACGCTTAGAGAACATAAGTCGTAGGAGACAACATGGCGGACAAAGTATTAGATTTCAACACAGCAAGACAAGAAAATATTGAAGAAAAGAGAAGAACTTTTGAACGTGTTCTTTTTCAAAACTTCCTTGGTTGTTACACCGTTATTCATAGAGAAGGTGTGATTCTACCGGTAGATCTCGTTGATATCTCAGCTGATGGTTGTAATTTCCAAGTTCCTTGGAATGTTAATAACGACAAAAAATTTGAGCCTGGAACTGAGTTTACCCTTCGTTTCTACTTCACGAACACAAGCTATATCCCAGTTATCGTTGAATCCAAATACGGGAAAGAATTCATCGATACAGACGGTGAAACTTATATGCGTTATGGCTGTGAGTTTGATACTTCTTACCCTACTTTTGAGGCGCTAAAGCCTTTTATTGAGTTTATGTATAAATTCGCTGAGCATTCAGCTGTAGATAAAGGTGATACTAAGATTTATAACCTTAGATAATGCGCCGTGCCGGGTTCGCCCGGCTTCCTTTTAGAACTCAATTTAACATGATATGTTCCGCCCCTATGAAAGTCGCTGTGATAGGTGGTGGTGTACTGGGCATGGAAATGGCCAGAAGACTCCATGAAATGGAAGCTGCTGTGACCTTGTTTACAAAGTCAGGCAAACTAGGTGGAAAGCTGGCCCGTATGGCGAGTTATGAGCCGGAGTTTCATATTGGCAGTGCGAGCGCAGCTCAATATATAGAAGAAAAGATAAGACCTCTTGAAGAAAGCCTCCGCTCCTCTATTCCAATTAAGGAAGTAGAAGTTCTCCGTGTGAATAAAAGGTTTCTTGCACCTGAAGAACATGTTGAAGGACGCTCTCGTCTTTCAGATTTGTTTAGAGTTATATATCGAGTAGACCCAACTGAGCTTATCAAAACTCAGCAAGTAGAGAATCCAGAACTATACAAAAATTTTGATGAGGAGATGTTAAAATCCCTCGGTGAAGAATTAGAAGCATTCGAAGATTTTGATATGGTCGTGGATGCTTCGGGGGTCATGGAAAACCCCAATCATTTAGGACCAGGTGGAGTACCTGCTTTAAATGAGTTAGGACTTTCTAAAAAAGGAAAATCCTTTTATGGTTGGGACTTTATTGAAGGTCTAAAGAGCAATCTAGATAAGAAAAATATTGTTATTGCGGGCTTTGATGAGGCGGCGGCCTTAGCTGTTTTAGAACTCAAGAATTGGCTTGGTAATCGTAGCAATATACTAACTCTTGTTTGTGAAAAAAACCGTCCCTTTGAGAACCTATCTAACAGCACTAAAGTTAAATTCGAATCATTTATGAACGAAGCCGAAGCGGGATTCACTAAAGAAATGGAGGAATATAGGGAAAAAGTCTTTGCTTGGAGAGAGCTCGATGAGCATATTAAAGCAAAAACGCCTATGCCTACAGAACCAAGGCCTCCATTTGAGATTCTCCTAAGTTCCTATATCACTTCTATTGACTGCTTAGTTGATCAGGAAGGCTGGTTTTTAACGGTTGAGAATAAAGAGGAAAATTTAAGAACATTGAAGGCCGACATTGTACTTTCTTTAAAAGGATTTAAAAAAGGAAGAAGCCTTTCAGAAGGTCTCCAAACCCATTATAATTTTGGGATGACAAACCCAGTAAATGACGATGGAATTCATCCTGAAGCTGGCTTTTATACTTTGATAGGTAGTGATATCGAAATGGGGATTTCTAAGATCGATCCGATCATTGAGAATATGCTTAGCTTCTTTAGTAAGGTCGAAAATTGAGAATATTAATATTGCTATTATTTCTTTCTGGGTGTGCCACAACGACTGCTGATAAACAGCTCAAAAGAAGAAACTTAGATGAATACTTTAGTGGCTCTGGAGTCGTAAGATACTTCTTATCTGATCTTCCGAATTGGGCTAACTTTTCTCAAACCGCTGCCTGCCAGAGAAGTATTTCCCCACGTTATTTTAATGTATCAACATTAATTAAAAGTTACGATTACACCTATGAACAATCAGTTCAACTTCAGTATATGTTCAATGTTGAAATGAATAAATTGAAGCAAAGAACTAAAGCAGAATTCCTTCCCTTCAGTGATGAGGAAAAACTCTTCTTTACGCTAACGGATAAAATTCAAGCAGATATAAGAACTTTTAGACCTCCATCTTTTAAGCGTGTTAATCTTATTTGGATTGATCCACTTTTGAATACTGAAGCTGGACAGAAGAGTTTAACCAAGCTTCTTCGCAGCAGCGATATGGACCTTGGTCATCCTGTTCTTATTTCAATGTGCTTAAATCATTTTGAAATGGAGAAGTTCTTAAGTTCTAAAGGAATGTTAAATAGGAATGTGAGATACATCCCTTATGAGATGTTTTCTCCTTACACAAAAGAGGGCGTAAAAGTACCTCTTTTTCAAATCTATTTAGATGAATTTTTTAAGAAGAATCAAAAAAAATATTTATATCTTCCTAGAGGACATTTTAAACCGAATGAACTCATAGGAGAGTTAACAGTTAAACGTTATTAGGAGTCGTCCATGTTAGGTTTTAATGAAATTAAAAAATGTGATCACAAAGAAGATATTGAAAGGGCCAAAGCCGTATTTAAAACAAATAGAGGCTCATTTACAATAGAACTTTTCGCTAAAGAATGTCCTGAGACTGTTTGGAATTTTATTAATTTAGCAGAGGGTCGCCAAGAGACAGAGAAAGAAGGTCCATATTATGACGGTCTAATCTTTCATAGAATCATTGAAGGGTTTATGATTCAAGGTGGTTGCCCCGCTGGTTCTGGAATGGGTGGACCTGGTTATAAGTTTGGTGATGAGTGTAAGCCTGAACTTTCACATGATGTTGAGGGTGTACTTTCGATGGCCAATGCTGGTCCTGGTACAAATGGTTCACAGTTCTTTATTACTCTGGCTCCTACTCCGCATCTAAATGGACGTCATACTGTATTTGGAAAAGTGTGTGATGGAATGGACGTGGTTCGTGCTATTGGTGTTGTAGAGACAGGAGCTATGGATAGACCTGTTGAAGAAGTTGTTATTGAAACTGTAACGATTGAGCGCTAGAAAGCTCGATCATAAATTGAGGATCTAAAAAGCGAAAGATGATCCTTAAACCCCAAATAATTATCTAAGTTCTTTGGTTCATTAACTTCTTTACTGAGAAGATAGTGGGCCAAAGATTCAACCTCAGCTAAACTACTCTGTGTATACAACTCTTCAGAGGGAAAATGAATAAAGCGGCTAAATCGAATGAGTTCTTGATCGTAGACTTTAGCTAAGATTTCTAACTTTCTATTGTATTGTTCTTTAGTAAGGACTTCTCTTTTTGAGGCAAAGCAATTTATTGCTGGATGCCATATAGAGACTTCCGTAAAAAAACTATGAACCGCATACGAAGTCTGAATATGATGAGGATGCCCGTATTCTCCAAGTGGACCATGAGTAAATATTTGATCAGGTACCGGCAGTGTTGAAAAAAACTTTTTTAAAAGTCTTTGGTCTAGATTTTCATTATAAGTATCTTTAAAACCAGCTTTAATAACCGACTCTACTCCTAATAGTTCGCAGGCCTCTTCAAGTTCGGCCATACGCTCATCACCGCGCCCATCTGCATTACCATCCGTTAAACAGATAACGGTCCACTCTTCGTCAGGACGGCTAAGTATTGTTCCACCAAAAAAAAGAGTTTCATCATCTGGGTGGGCAGTAATGACCATATTTTTAATTGCATTTGCCATGAATCTATTTTCTCTATTAACCTAGGATTATGAAAGTTTTAATTGGATTAAATAAGACGTTTGTTGACCAAATGACTCAGACTTGGATGCATAAGGAATACTCCAAGGGGGTTAGAGATTTCTTTGTTCCTGCTGGGGGAACTCCCGAAGGTCTTTATGAGCTTTGGCGTAAAGAAAATCCAGAGTGGCTAAGTGATACTTTTCTTTATCAAGTGGATGAGATAATTGATGGAGAGCAAAAAGATAAGTTCTACAATTTTTTTCAAAAACATTTGGGTAAGTTTAGAACAAGGCTTCAAAGAATTGGTCAAACTTCGGCCCCAAAAAGCTTTTCAACTATTTTAGGCCTGGGGTTAAATGGGCATGTTGCTTTTCATGAGCCTAATCTACCAAGCGATTTCTCTTACGGAGAAGTTGAGTTAACAAAGATCACGAGAGATTACTTAAAGCTTCGTGAGTCTAGTCGAGGGCTAACTTATGGTCTTGGGACATTTTTAAATTCAAAAGCAATTTTATTAATGGTTAAGGGAGAGCATAAAGCTGATATCTTAACGAAGTTTTTAAAAGATGATCCCTCTTGTCCGGCCATTGCCTTGAAAAAGAATCCCAATCTAACTCTGGTTGTAGATGAGGAACTTTGGAAATTAATCGACGGAGACTTAAAAAAAAATTTGATTGCTCCCGATGAAACATCAAGAATTAATTTCTTTATATAGTTAAGGAACTAAATGATTCCTTTAGGAATCATTCAGTTTCGATTCTATTGACCATAAGTTGTATGTATTCATTACCTCGATAGCGATTTATAGCTAGCTGGCAATAAACGTAGAGGTCCTCATCACTTTGAGATGCTTCAAACAGATCGTCTGGAGATTTTACTCCAAATTTATCTACATAGTTAAAGCTGATTCCTTTAAAGAAAGCACCGGTGGATGATTTGAAGTTCCATCTTACATGAACTTCTTTTAAAAGATCGAACGAAGCGAGGCTAAGACCCTTTACTCTGAAAAGAGGTTTTTCGTTCCCCATCCCAAACGGCTCTAACATTTCTAGTTCTTTTAAAAGTCTTGGATTGATTTCATGAGGCTCGATTTCTAGGTCGTAATAATCTTGAACAGTTCTTTCAATTGAAGGAACTTGTTTTAAATATTGAGTTAAGTTTTGTCTTAACTGGGCCAAGTTTTCTTTTGGCATAGAAAGTCCAGCTGCGGCCTTATGCCCACCAAACTTCACGAATAGATGTTCTTGAGCCTTTAGCATTGAAAAGAGATCAAGGTCTCCAGCACTTCTACAGGATGCCTTAACAATTCCTTTTTCTTCAGCATCCGTAAAAACTAAAGCCGGAGCTTTATAAGTTTCAACTAATCTTGACGCCACAATGCCAACGACACCTTCATGCCATTCCTTATCATAAACCATAGAGACTAAATGTTCGTCTCCATCCATGGTTTTTAAGACTTGCTCAGAGGCAGATTTAAAAACTTCTGAGGTGATGATCTTTCTTTCTCGGTTAGAGATCTCTAAATGAGAATAACATTCATGAGCTCTATCAAGATCTTTTGCTATTAAACATTCAAGCGCCATTTCTGGATGATCGAGTCTTCCCTTAGAGTTGATTAAGGGACCAATATTGAAGCCAAGCTTTTCACTTGGAACAAACTTGGCCTCTCTTTCTTCTTTCGTAAAAAACTTAAGAACACCCGGATAGGTCGAGCAATGCATTTGCTTTAATCCATGACGAACTAGTTTTAAGTTAAGTGGTGTTAGGGGGGCCATGTCACAAACTGTTCCCATGGCAACCCATTGAAGAAGAGGATATAAACTAGGAACGGTTTCACCGCTTGCTTCAAGCTGCTTTTTTACTTCCCAGCAAATAGCAAAAGCGACGCCTACACCTGCTAAAACTTTTAAAGGGGAGTCATCTGGTTCATCCCTTCTATTGGGGTTCACCACCGCAAAGGCTTCGGGCATTGTGTCGCGAGCATCTTTATGATGATCAGTTATAATTAAATCAAGACCTCGAAGTCCGGCATATTCCGCAGCTTCATTATTCGAAATTCCGCAATCAACAGTAATGAGAACTTCAATTCCCATTTCAATGGCCTTATCAATGGAGCTTGGATGAAGTCCGTAGCCTTCAACAAATCGGCTTGGTTGAATTAAATCAACCGGCATATCTACCATTTCGAAGAAGTGATGAAATAAGGCACAACTAGTTGTTCCATCTACATCGTAGTCGCCATAGATTCCAACTCGTTCGCCATTTGTAATTGCGCTAATAATTCTTTGGGCAGCCTTTTGTGTATCTAGCATTTTAGTTAGATCTGGCATGGCCTTAAGGTCCCAACTTAAAAACTCGGCAATCCCCAATTCATTAAGCTCTCTTTTTTCAAGAAGCCTCCTGATAACGGGATGAATATTAAGTTTTTCTTGGGACGTAGTGTGTGTTTGCGTCTCATTCATATAAAAAGAGTAGCACGGCCGATAGAAAAAGCCTTAAATGACGCTCTGCTAATGAGACGGTAATTGAAGATGTAACCTAATTTCAATAAAGTGTAAGAAATAAAAATAAGTGAGTATAAAAATGCCTATTAAATCTAAAATTAGAACTATCCCTAACTTCCCAAAAGAAGGAATCATGTTTCGCGACGTGACAACTCTAATGAAGGACCCGGACGGCTTTAAGCTAACCATTGATACATTAGTTGATCGATACAAAGATATGGATATTGATGTCATTGTGGGAATTGAGGCAAGGGGTTTTGTTCTAGGTGCGGCCATGGCCTATAATATGGGAAAAGGTTTTGTACCGATTCGTAAAAAAGGAAAACTCCCTGGAGAAACTTATAGTGAAGACTACCAGCTTGAATACGGTGTCGACACGATAGAGGTTCATACGGACGCCATTGAGAAAGGCCAAAAGGTTTTGCTCGTGGACGATTTACTTGCAACAGGTGGAACAATTCTTGGGGCCATTAATCTCGTTGAGAAAACTGGCGGCGAAGTAGTCGAGTCTTGTTTTATAGTAGATCTACCAGACCTTGGGGGATCTAAGAAACTAGATGCTGGCGGATATAAGTATTATTGACTTACTGATTTTGAGGGCGAATAGCCGAAAGCTTAACTCGCTTATCAATTAAAAGCTCCTGAACTCTTACCTGAAAAGCATCAGGCTCGTTATACTGAATAAGCTTTGGGAGATTTAAAGAGAGAACTCTTCTAAAAGTGGGGAACTGCTTATCGCTAACACCCATTAGCTTTGCATAGTTTTTAAGAACTTCACCTCGTCCCTGCACCAAATTGCTTAAAATCTTTCTTTGATTTAGAAGAACAAACTTAATGATTTCAGCTTTTGGGCTGCTCATAGAGGTTCCTTTTCTTTTAAGGTCAATAAAGTAGCTACCTGGTTGATATTCAAGAAGGTGACCTGTTAAAGCATCGGTTCCCCAAGATAGAAATGAAGTACAATTAAATAAGGCGACACCAGAAACAGTTTTTTTAAGCTGAAACTTCTGACTATCATAACCTTCTTTTTTGATAGTTATATAATGCTTATCAAAAGTGGATCTTTTGAATTCCTTTGTAAAAGGAGTTACGCCAACCAGGTCCCCGTCGACATAAACATTGGCCCCAACAGGTTCCGATTTAAATGTAACCTTATCTTTACTTTTAGAAAATATTGTTGCGCAGCTACTGAGCAGGCTTAATAATAAAAGTGAAGTGATAACTGAGCGCATGTGGATATTCCCTATCTTTGAGCGCTAATATTGAACTAAATGTCAGAAATCGTAAAGAAAGATTTTACCAAAGAACGTAAAGACCTTTAATAAGATCGTCGGGATGAAGCTCTTGAGATTCTACGAAGAGACTTTTGTATTCTTCGGAGGTTTTTGCGTGAACTTTTGAAAAGTAATTTAAGGGAAGGAAGCCTTTTTTACATTTTTGACAGCTATCCATTTCTTTTTTTCCCTCATTTAAAAAACCACACATATGACATTTCTTGAAAATAGTTTTGGTACTGGTCAATGTGGTTTTATAAGTTGAGTTACTCATTGCTACTTAGCTATTCGAAACAATTGAAGGAAATATTTAGGAAAAAGTGGAAAAAATTTCCGCTCTACGAGAAAGGTAGAGCGGGTTAGTCGGCTAATTAAAAGGCGAAATAGGCAGGGTTTCTTCCTGGTACATCAGGGGCAAACTGGCTAGAGGCCGATGGGGAGCCAAATCCCTGTCCTAAGGAGCCGTAGTAGCTATCCGGTCCTATCTCTCCCCAATATGTATTTTGTGGGTTACGGGCCGAATGATAGAGGAATGAGTCCATTCCTTGCTTTGGCATATAGTAGTAACTATTAACCTGTGTATTTCCTTGATTAAAATCAAATGGACTTGCTCCAGGCTGGCTCCACATTTTATTCATCATGGCGAGTCTCATATAAGAGTTCCAGTCCACCATGCTTGAATCTGTTAGTGGATTTTGATTTACCACTGGCATTTGCGGCGCAGGTGCTTGGTTGGCAAGCATTGCATACATCGTGAATTGCTTCATTAATGCTGCGATTTGCGCTTTCTCTTTTTTACGTTTTTCTGCCATATCTTCTTTTTCTTTTTTAAGGGCAGCAACTACTTTATCGATTTCTTTTTTATCTTCTTCAAAGTCGGTAACTTGCTTTTTTAATTCCTTAAGCTGTTTTTGTTGCTCGCATTCTGCAATTCTTAGGTCAGCAAGTTGAGCCCCCTGAGTTTCAATCTCTGTTGATTGTGAAGCTATTTTAGTTTCTTGCTCAGTAATCTTTGTATCTTGTTCTTCAATCTTCTTTTCTTTACTTTGAAGATCATCGCTTAAGGCAGCTACTTGAACTTCAAGACTGGTAATTTCGTCTTCAGCGAGACCTAATTCTTCATTAGTTAAGTTAAGCTCATCTTGAAGACCAGCAAATTCAGTTTTTAATCCTTCAAGTTCAGCTAGAGCATTTTCTTTAGCTTCTGTTTGAGAAGCAAGTTGCGCAGTAAGAGTTGCGATATCATTCTCTAGTTGCTCTTTAACTTTAGCGTGGTCTTTATTGGCAGTATCGAGGGCCAATAGCGCTTCTTTCTTAAGTAGTAATTCTTCATTAATTCTAGCGTCTCTAACTTCAATATCGGCAGCACGGCCTTCTTTTTCAGACTTTAGATTACTTTTGATGGCAGCGATGTCTGCTTCGAGTGCATTCTTTTCTTTGGCATGCATTTTCTTAACGGCAATCATATCAGACTGAAGGCGAGAACGTTCTTCATCTAGCTTTTTAATATCGTTTAAGGCCAGGGCAATTATATGGGCAGCAGCACTATTCTTAGACTTTAAAGCAGCAACTTCTCTAGACTTCTTTTTTATCTCAGCATCTTTAGCTTTGATCTGCGCTTTAAGTTTAGCACTGTCATTTATGTACATACGTATTGATTCAACATAGCGCTTTCTTTTATAGATAAGTCCTAGGGGGGTAACAATTAGGATCTCTTCCTCAATCATTTTATCTTGAGCAACTGCAACTTCCGAAGCAATACCTCTAGAGGCAAGGGTGAGGCTGTGCTTGGCAGGGGTAGGTATTGTATTAACTGCATGTGAGACAAGACCCACGGCCACAAGGCAAAAGCAGTAAAAACCTAAACGCCATTTTGACATATTCATAACTCTCTCCAGTTTGAAATAACTATGGTTTTAATAGAGCAAGTGGCGTGCCAATTTTAAGGGGGTAACTAGTTGAATTTATCTTTGGGAATGGTAATTTTTATAAGGCTGTCTAAAATTTAGACACCCCCATGCGCATACTATGGCAGCAGAGGGGTGTCTTATATTTATTGATTAATTAAAGTCAAAAAATTCTGAACCAACATTTCCTCTGCCTGCAGTAGGAACTGTCTGAGTATAGTTTGTTCCATCTATCACTGGCATTAGCCTTGGCATAGATGAAGCAGCTGGGTTTCTAGATTCTAGGATAGAATTATCAAAGCTAGGAGCTTCAAATCCACCGCTAGTTCCGATTCCTGGATAACCACCAAACCCGTAACCCATACCAGATCCACCCAGGTAATAAGTGTTAACCTGTGACCTTGGTGCAGCAGCTTGTGGTCTATTCATCATGGACATTAACATGAACATTGAGAAAGGATCATTTCCAGCAGGAGCTAAAAGAGCAGGGGGTGATACTTCAAAAAATGAGTTTTGTTGACCTTGAATATGGGCAAAAAGCTGAGCATAAGTCATAACGTCTGCGCTAAAACCAGCTTGGGCATCTACATCTACTTCAGCGTCTTCATCAACCTCTGCCACTACATCTTCTTTATCTTTAAGAAGCTCGGCGATTTGTCCTTTAATATCCTCTAGTAAACCTTTGTTTTCACAAATCCTTTCGCTAGTAGCTGCTAAGGCAGCCTTTTGCTCTAGAAGTTCTGTTTCTTGGGCCTTAGAGATTTTTAAATTAAGCTTTTCTTTAACTTCGGCTGGGTAGAAATCGACCATCTCTTTAACAAGAGCATCGAAAGCTGGTTTATTTTCGTGTTCTGCCTTATCTGAAAAGAAACTTCTAAAGTCAGCAGAACGTGTTAAAAGACGTGTTCCTTCAACTCCAAGTTCCTCTACTTCTTCGTCTCTCATCTGGATCAATTCACTTAATCCCGTATCTTCTGCATCTAAACGATTATGAAACTTTGTTCTGAATTCCTTATGGGTTTCAACTAATTTTTTGAAAGAAGAAAGCTCTACATCAACATTTTCAGCTGTTACAGCCTCAAACTCAACTGCATTGGCGATTGTTCTAAAGATAGATGGGCTCCAATTGCCTGCAACAGACGAATGGTCGTAAACCACATTAGATCCAAAGGTAAACCCTAAAACTGAAAGTGCGAGAGCACCCTTTGCTAGCATGGACTTCATAATTCTCTCCTCATTAATTTATATGAGAAATTAGTTACAAGAGTCGTGCCATACAGAAATACTGGAAATTATAAAAGGCTCGGTTGAGCCTTTGGTAAAAAAGAAATGGTGCTGTCTAAACTTTTTACGAATTAAAGATTTGAAGTTGAGTCGTCATCTTCGTTAAATGCTTGATCCATAGCATTCATATTGTCTGTAAAAGTTTGTTGGATCTTTTTCATAAGCTCTAACTCATGTTGAACTCTAACTTGCTCAATTTTCTTTCTAAGCATAGCTTCAGTTCTCTTTTCGAGTTTTTCTCTAAAAGCTTTTCTTCTCTCAGAAGGGCTCATCGTACGGGCAGCATACTGGCCATCGATACCTATAATATCGTTGTTAACTCTTTGAACATTGTTCGAAGCGGCCAAAAGATTAGCTGAAAAGAAAAGAGTCACTATAAAGATAAATGGCTTATTCATGTTGCATCCCAACGGTAAATTCTAAAAATCGCCTCAATATAGTGAAGGGTGTCAAGTTTGTCTAGGAGGATTGTAGATAATGACTCAGCTAATCTTCGTCACTTTTTCTTAGGGTGCTGCTTTTGGATCTTTTCAATCTCAGAGAGGACCTTATTAAAGTTACCATCATTGATGATGATCTCATTTACCCCTGATTCCGCTAGGCTAGCTGCCATCTCATCATCTGCCTCCGGTAGAATGGCCAAGATCGGCAATTCGTCACGCCCGTGAATATTACGGAGAAGTCCTACGATCTCTTCTGCTGGCATGTCTTCTGCCTCGTCCCCTTGGAGAATAACTAGGTCAAAAGGATGTTTTTCCACGAGATGGATGGCCTGAAAGCCTCCTCCTGCAAGTTCCACATTAAAGGCCTGCATTCTAAACCTTGAGCTGGTCTGCTTCTTGCGGGTGTCGTTCCCATCAATATAGAGAATATTATATTCTTCAGTTAGTGCTGACATGGAGAGATTATCGCTAAACTTAGATTTTGAGTAAAGAGGGAAAATGGAGCGGCGACCGAGGGTCGAACTCGGGACCTTCTGCATGGCAAGCAGACGCACTACCACTGTGCTACCACCGCTCGATTAAAGGGATATTAATTATGGGTTGATTTTATGTCAATAATGTAATGGAGCGTTATTTTTTCCAGATTTTTTCTACCCATTCTGGGTGATCAATAAATGGGTTTCTATTTTTCTGAAACGTATATCCGCGATTATTTCTGTTTCTCTCGTGCTCACTTACAGGGTCCTGCTTATGCCACTTCAATAACATTCTTACAAAGTGACCTTTGTAGACGCGGTCACGGCTACCATCTAGCCACTCGTGATGAAAGCTTTGGATTCGGTCTTCATATCTCGTGGCAAAATAAAGTAGTGATCTTGCGATATCACCTTTGAATTCATCAATAGGTTCAAAAACTTTATTCCCAACATTTTCAAAAATATTTGTTCCTATTTTTGAGCCGTTCTTAGATGTCCATATTGCAACTTTTCCAACTTCACCAAAAGATAGGTGGCCTCTTCTATTGTTTACATATCCGTCTGAAGGATAAACGTGGAAGAAGTCTGAACGCATTGGTTTTCCTTTACTAAAGGAAGACTGAGGAAAGATATGTTCTCTATTGTAGCAGTCTGCTTCTTTCTTATAGTTTCCACATCTTTTTTTAGGAGAGTTAAAAATATAAGGATCTTTACCGTTTGGATTTTCAGAATACATATCAACAATAGAACCATCACCATCATAAGTCGTATCACGATCAGTTTCTTTGTAAGCATGAAATAGAGCGCCGTAGCTTTGTGATTTATGTGTTCGGGAGATGATTATTTTAAGGGCGGATTTTAATTGGTAGCCAGAGAGGCCTTCAACATTACTATAGTAATTTTTTGCTGCTATCGCTGAATTTGAAAATAAAACAGCAAAAATAATTATAAACTTATTCACTCTGCACCCCTCAATCCAGCTATTAAGTTAAACTTATAGGGGCCATAAGGCAAATCTTGACTAACGCAGGGGTTCAACCTTAATAAGGGCTCCTTCCTTATTTATAAGGACCCCTTCAAAATCAAAAGCTTCAGGGTTATAGGCTGGGGTTTTTCCCTCCCCGCCAGGTATATCTATGACGTACTGAGGTATCATCCAACCAGGTAAGTCATTTCTAAGTTGATGATAAAGATAACGCCCTTCTGTAAGACTCAAATAAAAATGCATTCCACCTTTTACTCGATCAGGATGGTGTAAGTAGTAAGGAGTGATGCCGATATCGCTTAAGGCAGTAAACAAACTTTTTAAAGACAAGAGGTCATCATTAACGTCTTTGAGTAAAACCGTTTGCGATAGTAGTTTTGCACCAGTCTTTTTTAGTTTTATCAATGAAGCTCTTACTTCATCATCTAGTTCATCCGTATGATTTGTATGTACTGCAATAATCAAATTGAAAAACTTCTTTTTATAACGAGAAAGTAATTGGCATAAGTCTTCCGTTACCCGGCTTGGAAGGATTACGGGAGTTCTTGAATGAATTCTTAAATACTTTAGATTTGGTAACTTAGAGAACTCTTCAAAAAGAACTTTTAGCTTTTCATCACTTAAAATAAGAGGGTCACCCCCTGATAGAATAACCTCATTAACTTCTGGGTTTTCAATTAAATAATTTATGGCCTCTTTTAATTGCCCTTCAAAAAGATAGGAAGGCTCCGCTAATTCATTTTTTCTAAAGCAATAACGGCAGTTGATTGGGCAAAAAGGAGTGGGAAAAAAAAGCAGTCGATTCTTATAGCGATGAATGATCTTTCCAGGCTTTGAGTGGATATTATCTCCGATGGGGTCGTTCATTCCTTGCGAACTTGTTTCTTCTTTTTCAGGAACAAATTGCTTCCAAAGGGGACTGCTCTTTCCAGCTTTTTTAATTTTATGAGCAAAGCTTTTCGGAATAAAAACTGGGTAATTGGTTCTAGGTAGTTTGCAGTTTAAGTGTTTTTCTAGCTCCGAGTTGGTTTTAATAGCTTCTTTTAATTCGAGCTTCCAAGCAACATGAGATTTATTTTGAGATAAATGACTTTTGGATTCTTGTTCGTTTAATAAATTAAGGCCGAACATTTCCGCCCTCTTTAATGAACTGTCTTTTTCCCCACCAAGCGCAGCCTCTAATAAGGGCAGCACCATAAATGGCCATTCCAAAAAAGTGGTACATGACTTCTTCAATGGTTCCTTGACCGGTTTCTGTTAAGGCGTAGTGGATCCACTTTAAAAGGATTAGATGCAGCACTAGAATAATAAGCTGTTGTATTCTTAACCCAATATTGTCTTTGTTTATTAAAGTCATACTTTTAAATATAATGTGAAACGTTAATTGTTAAGTAACTTCTCTCGTTCAATCTGTTCTTGGGTACTTAGGGTCTTGTATTCCGCGATTTTCTTAACAGCAAAGGACTTATACAAGTTGCTAACTAAACAATGGGCATAGAGAATTAGCCCGTCAGGCATGGGAAGGAGGCTAATCGGTCTAACCGGTCTAAATTTTCCCTTCATGCTTCCGCCTTTGTATTTGATATCAATCATTTCTTGGCTTGCCACAAGAGGTTCAAGTCCTTTGATCTGTCTTGGGATATCTAGTTCTGCGTTCTCATCAAAACTATTCATCTCAAATAAAAAAGCGCTGTTTAAAATCTTTGTATTTTTCTTTTGTTCAAAATAAGTATGAAGCGCCTTAGTAAAAACATGCAAGCAAGCCTTCGCATCATCAAGGGCACGATGATGATTTTCTAATTTAATATCAAGCTTCTCAACTAGAGTTGCTAACTTGTGATTAGGAAATTCTGTAAAAACTTTTCTTGAAAGAGCGCAGGAGCAATAGACCTTAGCTGCGGGTAAATTCAATTTATTTTGAAGCATATCAAAGACGATAAAACCCACATCGAACTTGGCGTTATGGGCGATTAGTGGAAAGCCAGCGATAAAATCTACAAATTCTGGAATTACTGAATCAATCTTTGGGGCATCCGCCACCATCTCATCAGTTATGTTATGGATCTCAGTCGTGAAGGGAGGAATGGGAATTCCGGGCTGAATCAGCTTATCAAAAGTCTCAAAACCGTCCTGTGTGACCTTTATTCCAGAAATCTCGATGATTCTATCAACTAAGGGTGAGAGCCCAGTTGTCTCCAGGTCAAAGGCTACGACGCCCTGTGGGAAAAAATGGCGGAGGATGTCTAATTCGTCGCTACTAAGATGTTTCAAAAACGTTCCAGATATTAAAGACTTAGGGGCTTTGCTGTCGTTGACAACGGAGCCTTACAGCCTTAAAAAGTGTTTTAATATTAAAGACATATAGCCCAAAACGCTTAAAGGTACAAACGAGACAATCCATGAAAAGTTTTGACGTTATCGTCCTCGGCTCAGGTCCCGGGGGATATATTGCGGCCATCCGCGCTTCGCAATTAGGAAAAAAAGTTGCCATCATCGAAGCTGAAGAGCTTGGTGGGGTTTGTTTGAATAAAGGTTGTATTCCAACCAAGGCCGTTCTTAAGTCGGCCCATTCTGTTCATGAGCTTGATGATATGAAGTCTCTTGGAATTGATTTTGATTTAAAGTCAGTTAAGCTTGATGGCGCAGTAGCAGTCAAAAGAGCGAAAGGAATTAGCGACAGAATTTCTAAAGGTGTTGGTTTTCTTATGAAGAAAAACAAGATCGAAGTTATCTCTGGCCTTGGAATTCTTACGGGTCCAAATACCGTTGAAGTAAAAAACAAAAAAGGTCATTCAGAATCTTTTGGTTTTAAAAATATGATTATCGCCACCGGCGCACATTATAGAACTTTCCCTGGTCTAGAGCATGATGGGAAAAGACTTATTGGTGCTTGGGAAGCGATTAAAATGGAAGAGCTTCCAAAAAGTATTGGAATTATCGGTGCCGGGGCTATCGGTGTAGAGTTTGCTTATTTTTGGAACGCCTTTGGTGTAGATGTTCATATCTTTGAATTACAAAAGAACCTACTCCCCATAGAAGATACAGACTCCTCTAAGGCCGTTGAGAAGGCTTATAAAAAGTACGGAATCAAGATGTCTCTTGGTGTAGAGAAAGTTGAGGCGAAGTCCACTTCTAAGGAAGTTGTTATTACAGCTGTGGAAGGTGGAAAAAAGATCGAATACAAATTTGAAAAAGGTCTTATTGCTGTTGGTATGACGGGTAATATTGAAAATATAGGTTTAGAGAAACTTGGAATAAAGACTGATCGTGGTTTTATTCAGGTAAATGATATGCACCAAACTAACCTTCCACATGTTTACGCCATTGGTGATGTTAGTGGACCACCACTTCTTGCCCATGCAGCTTCTCACGAAGGAGTGATTGCAGCTGAGCATATGAGTGGGGGACATCCTCATGCTATGGATAAGATGAATATTCCAGGTTGTACTTATTGTCAGCCGCAGGTCGCTTCTATTGGTTATACGGAACGCGCTCTTAAGGAAAAAGGAATCGAATACAAAGTTGGAAATGTTCCATTTGTGGCTAACGGAAAAGCAGTAGCTTCAAATGAGAAAGATGGGTTTGTAAAAACTCTTATTGGTAAGCACGGTGAAATGCTTGGGGCCCATATTGTTGGAACTCACGCCACTGAACTAATACATGAATATGCCCTTTTTAAAACGATGGAAGGGATTGATGAAGAAATATTTGCTACGGTTCACCCGCACCCAACTCTTGGAGAGTTTTTAGCGGAGTCTGTCTTAGCAGCAAAGGGACGCGCCCTTAATTATTAAATAATACGGAGTAAAATATGGCCAAACATGAAATCGTAATGCCTCAGATGGGTGAATCAATTACTAACGGAACCATCACAACTTGGCATAAGAAACCAGGAGATGAAATCGACCTGGATGAAATCCTTCTTGAGATCTCTACTGATAAAGTTGAATCTGAAATCCCTTCTCCAATGAAGGGACGTGTTTGGGAAGTTCTTTTTCCTGAAGGTGAAACAGTTGATGTTGGAATAAAGATCGCTGTTATTGAAGATGATCTAAGCCTTGCTTTCGATGGAAGCTCTACACCAGCAGCAAGTGCATCAGCCCCTGCTGCTCCTGCAGAAACTCCGAAAGCTGAAGCCCCAGCAGCACCTGCGGCTGCACCAGCACCCGCTGCTACGAATGATACCGGGACACCGGACGGTCGTTTCTACACTCCACTTGTTAAGGCCATGGCCGCTGAAGCGGGTGTAGCCCTTTCTGAGCTAGCTAATGTAGCAGGTACAGGAGCAGGGGGAAGAGTTAATAAAGCAGACTTTTTAAAATTCTTAGATAGCCGTGGTTCGGCTCCTACTCAAAGCGCAGCTGCGCCGGTTGCTGCGGCAACTGCCTCCGCACCTGCAGCAACTTCAGTTCCTGCTGGAGGAGTCGCTTCGGTTACGGCAAGTGGTGAGAGAGTGGAAATTATCCCAATGGATAATATGAGAAAGGCCATTGCTAAAAATATGGTTGAATCAAAATTAACTTCTCCACATGTAAACTCACTAGATGAAATCGATATGACTAATCTTGTGAAATTTAGAGAAGGATTTAAGAATGAGTTTAAGAAGCAAGAAGGCTTCTCCTTAACTTATACCCACTTTATTTTATACGCCTTAGTTCAGGCATTAAGAGAGCATCCTCTGGTTAACTCTTCAGTTGACGGAAATAATATCGTTGTTAAAAAAGATATTAACCTCGGTTGCGCTGTAGCCGTTCCTGGAAATGGATTGGTTGTTCCAACTATTAGGAGTGCTGACTCCTTGAACATTACGGGAATTGCCAGAAAGGTTAATGAACTCGCAGCAAAAGCTAGAAGTAAAAAACTTACTATGGATGAGCTAACTGGTGGAACATTTACTTTCACTAATGTTGGATCTTTTGGAACGCTAATGGCGACCCCAGTTATTCTTCAGCCTCAGCTCGGAATCTTTGCTTCGGGTGTTATTAAAAAGCGTCCGGTTGTAAGAGGAGATGATGCCATCGCGATCCGCTCTATGATGTACGGAACTCATACTTATGATCATAGAGTCGTAGATGGACAGCTCGGTGGGATGTTCCTTAACTCAGTTAAGTACAACCTTGAGAATATGGACCCAAGCTCACTTTTTTAGAAAATTTCTCAATTGGCTGAAGACTTATAACGGGTTTTCAGCCACTTATCTTAATTTCTTAAGAATCTTAACCATACCTTTAACTACAGCGATTTATCGAAATGACCGATAATATAGGTAGGATGAAACAAATAATATTGTCTTCTATTCTCTTCCTAAGCGCTTGTTCGATATTCGATAAAGCAGCTTATGAACAGGCTGAAATGGCTGCTAAGTCCAACCAAGTGGTGGATACCAGCTCATATTGGGAGTACCAGTATGTAACCCTTGCTAAGTTCTACGAGGTTCAATGCGGAAAAGCTAAGGCCTCATTTGATAAATGGGTCAGCCAAAATGGCTTTGAGAAGGCTGATCAGGAGATACCTAAACTCTGCACCCCAGTATCTGGTTTAGGCGAGCATACGGGCAAGTGTATGCCTGAGCAGGGGGATTTTACTTATAAGCTAAAAGACGTCAATGGAAGAACTGCTAGGGTGGACTTTATTGTCGCTGGAAAAAGATGTTTCGCAGATGTTCACATCCTAACTGAGGTTATTAAAAACCAAAATGGAAGAACTATTTGTCATAAGGGATCGAGCACAGAATGTGCCCTTTATCTCTCTAAAGTAGAGGGCGATAATACCTCATTCACAAGAGACATCGGTCATCAAGCAGATATCTATTTTAAGGAGATTGGTTTTAGAGGAAGACTCTTTAATTTTTATCATTTTGAGACGACCAAATCTGCTTTTGAAGAATCAAATAATTACCGAACTTATAGCTCCTCTCCCTACTAAACTCATTTAAACTGGCACCCTCTGTGCACTATAGAACCCATATAAAGAAGTTTACTTCTTAAGATGCTGGAAATCAGTGTGGTCTTTGCGAGTATATTGGACCAGTGTCTAAACTTTAGACGGAATATGGGCATGCGTTTTATTGTTATTCTATATTTACTTATGAGCATCCAGTCAGCTCATGCAATTTTTGGAACTTCTGAATTCCCTTCAGATCCTATTTCGGTCTTTGAATTAGGCGTATCACAGTTAGAGAGGAAGAATTTTAAAAAGGCAGTAAAGACTTTTGATCACTTTTTATCAAAGCATTCGAATCACGACCTTTTTCCTAAAGCAAAAGTAAAGTACGGAGACGCTCTCTATGGAAATGAGAAGTACTTAAAAGCGCTACGTGTTTACGAGAGATCCCACTTAGAATCACCTCATAGCGAAGATGGGGCTCACACTCTTTTTAGAATGGGTCAATGTAACTTAAGGTTTATTTCTAAAGATAAAGGACAAAAGCATATTCCCTATGCCATTGCGGCCTTTGAAAGGTTTCTAACTCTTTATCCAGAAAACGAAAAAGTTGAGCAGGCCAAGAGGAATATTTTAGCTGTGAAAAAAGTTGAGGCTGAATATCAAATTGAGGTGGGGAACTACTATTTTAGACATAAGGACTACTGCGCCGCTTTTAATCATTTTGAAAAAGTTTTGAAAATGAAAGACTATGGAACCTATAAGTCTGTAGATACTTATATTGCAAAATGCCAAGCCAAAGAGACTTGTCTAGATGAACTTGCCGTTTGCGAGTTTGATCTTAGGGAAGTCAATTCTCGGATGAAATAATTAAAAGTTTTTTATTCTATCAACTAGATTTGGGAAATCGATAAAAGGATTTCTATTCCTTTGGATTTCAAAAATTGTTTGGTTTCTTTCTCTTTCTTCAGCATCGACAGGGTCAATTTCATGCCACTGTCTTAGATAAGCTTCTTGATGTTCTGAAATCTTGATTTGGTAACGAATTGAAAAATAAAATAAGGCTCTCGCAACATTACCTTTATGTTCCGTAGGTGGTTCGAAATAATCATAACTACCCTTGGGAGTGCCTGAGTAGGAAGCTGCACAGTCATTTTCAAGAGGGTCACCATTAACATTTGCGAACTCGTTATTTCCTCGAACACTATTAGCTCTACTATCAGTAGGAAATAAATGGTGAAGGTCTGACTTTTGAAGACCTTTTGGAAATCTTCCAGAGAACTTTGACTGGGGCCAAGTATGCTCACAATTGATTTGGCTGTGATTTGGAATAATATTTGGTCCAACTTGAGTCTGAGAATTCGTAACCTTTCTTCTGCAGTAAACGTCTTTAATATAATATCCGTCAGCGTCTTCCTCTAAATGAAGCTTTCCAAAAAGAACTTTTCTAGCTCCTCTGTATCCAAGAGATCTTTGCTCGTAACAATTTCCTTTTGGACCTTCAGCACAAGAACTAACGATGACATCGTCACCTTTTTTGACTCTAATATGTTTCTTTTCAAGAACATTAAAGAGAATCTCTTTTAGTTCTTGTCCGTTAACACTGGTATTTTTAAATTGTTGCTTAGTAGCGGTTGGGTAGTAATGAGAAACTGCGATAGCTTCCTGTGCCAATAGTAAGAATACGCTTACGACTAGTAATAACTTCAACCTAACCTCTCTGTTTAGATGGGCCTAATATTACAAATCAGTATCAGTTTGGCTAATACTTTGTTGAAGTCGAGCCTAAAAAAAAATATTACAAATTTTGAGTCTAACTATCGAATTATATTGATTTTTGTGAAAGGTTTTGCCTTTTTGAAATTGGGTCGGTATATCTACGGAACCTAAAAAACGAAATTATGCGGAAAGTCATTAGAAGGCTTCCCTTACGAGAGACGAACACATGACTAAAATTTTATTACCATTACTATTGGCCTTAGCATTAACAAGCGTGGCCCATGCATCACCAGAAAGTTGCTATGAAGCTTTTACTGAAGGTCACACACAAGACAGTAGAAACTTTTCTGTTAATTTGAATGATCTTGATATGCGCGAGTATGGCAGAGATTATCAAGCTGAGGCAATCTTTGTAATCCGTGAGTTAGCTAAAGAGTTAGGCTGTAAAAGAAAAGACCTAAACTTTGGAAAAGGTGTTCATGGCAGATCAAAGCATCGTTGCAAAACTTTGATTCCTGGGAGAGCTCATACGGCCGTATGTTATATTGAAACAAACTTAGGATACTTCTTTTTAACTAAAGATTTCCTAGATAAAGCAAACATCACTTACAATCGTTGGGACTAGTCCTAGTTCAATTTCAGAATTTTTGTCAGAATAAAAAAAGGCACCTTCTAGAGGTGCCTTTTCGTTATGTTTGAATAGCTTCTTTTCTTATTGAGAATATAGATCCACTAAAACCACAAACAAGATCATAATCGTAAACGCAAAGGGTGTTAATAATAGAACCGTATTTATCACCCCTGCCTCAATTAGAGTAATCAGTGGTGTTTCCATTTCTTCCTCCTTTTCTAAGAGGGAATCGAGATGGGCATGGGTTCTAGAATTGGTTTCCAAAACTCAACCATCTCTTCATCCGTTTTAACTGGGGGTCTACAAACTGCAATTACGGTATTATCCTTTTCTTCGATCTCAATATCTTCCTCGATTTCTAAGTCATCTACCGTTAGTGTCTCCCCAATTTTTAAACTCTTTATATTCTCTTCAATCTTTTCAGGTATATCTTCGACCATACCGTAAACATTAAGCGAATCCTTAAGAACAACGAGAACCCCACCGTTCTTAACTCCTTTTGGAGTTCCTTCAAGTTTCACTGGGATCTCGACTTTATTTTCTCTATCCCTTGGCAGCTCAACCAAAGAGAAGTGAATAATCTCTCTTGTTACCGGGTCCTTATGTATATCAATAAACTTAACAAACCTCGGTCCTAGTACAGTTTCAACCTTATACAACTCCCCAGGTTCTTTAAGTGCGGTCTTCAATTCTTTTTTGGGAATTCTAATGGGGGTACTATCTATAGTTTTCCCATATATTGAGCCGGGTACAAATCCATTTTCCCTGAGTTCCCAAGCTTTTCTTTTCTTATTTCTTTTTTTTATATGTAGTAGTTGCATTCTATGTCCTTGTGTTAAATTAATATTCTGGTCAGTGGCCGTTATCGATTTTGTTAACTAGCCAGAACCATTCCTAACTTCAGGGCCCTTTGAGTACTGAAGGGGAGTTTTGTCGACTTATCTATTAAAGCTCCTGTAAAGTAAGCTTTCTCTAAGTCAGTTTCTCTTAAGTCTGCCCCTCTCATGTCACTTCTTCTAAGGTTTGCCTTAAAAAAGGTGCATTGCCTCATGTCCGCGCCTTTGAGGTTTGCCTCTCTCATTTTTGTTAAGAAAAATGAGCATCCTCTAGCATTGGCATCTTCGAAGCTGACTCTGTCCATATCTGATCTCATGAAGCTTACGTTCATAAGAAAAGCCTTTTTAAAGTTCGAGCTCCAAATCCTAAGGTTTCTCATCTTGGTATTTACAATCTCAGAAGCGATAAACTTCGTTCTTTTCAAGTTCGCAAACTTAAACCAGGTTTTGTCGATATGACTTCCTGAAAAGTCTGCTTCTCTTAAGTCTGCCCTTCCAAGGTTTGAGCCCACAATATCTGAGCCTGAGAAATTAGCTCCTTGAGCGTTGGCAGAGTTCATATTTACGTCTTCTATCTTTAAGTTAGAAAAATCTCTACCTTCCAAATCTTTTAGCCTTAGGTCATCAACGTCCTGTAGTTTTACATCTAATATCTTTTCAAATTCTTTTATCGCCATAACATACTCCGTTTTAAGTTATTGCGAGCTTTTGCTGTTTTCCATTTTTTTCTTTCACCAATAACGGCGTCTTCTAGAACCTCTAGTGAGTTGGAAATTGCTCGAGATAAATTTTCCGATGCCTTTCTCGCATATAAGACACCTGTTCCGGGTCTTTTTAAGGCAACGCCACAACTAATTACTTCGTCATTGTCAGATCTCTTTGAGCTTTCATTATCCAGCCAAATTTCTACTTTCCATTTGCCGCTATTAGAAAACTTTCCGAGCGCTGACTTTAAGAAATACCTAATCGTACTTACGGTTTTTTGATAACTGGTATCAATATTGTTATGCACTTCAAGCTCAGGTACTTTAGCTTCTGAGCTTGAGGTAGAAGTAGGTTCACTCTTTTCAATAAACCTTTTGTAAACTTCTGAGTCCTCGAAAGATTCCCAGTTATCAATAACTTGTTCATTCTTCATGTTGCTCATAATGCCTCCTGTTGCATTGTCTAATACTATTATCGCACTTATTGCTATTAATCTAAAATACATATAATATTATCTCTATGTAACATTAAATCTATATGGGGCTCATTATGTATAAATTCAACTTTAACCACCTTCACTACTTTATGACCATTGCTAGAGAAGGCTCTATTGTTAAGGCCTCTAAGAAGCTTCACATAACTCAGCCTGCTTTAAGTCATCAGTTAAGACTTTTTGAAGAGGATCTAGGGGAGAAGCTTTTTGATCGGAAAGGAAAAAGGTTGGTTATCAATGATCATGGAAAAAAGGTTTTGGAATATGGGGACAAGATATTTAGACAGTCAGATGAACTACAGCAAGTAATTAGAACGGGTGAAATTAGCACTTCTAAAATTGTGAGGGTTGGGGTTATTTCTTGGTTACCGGCTGAGCTTGTTTATGAATTCATTAGACCACTTCTTTATATGTCCCAAATTAAGGTACAGATTATTCAAAAAGATTTAGTGTCGCTTTTGAAGGATGTTCAAACAGATGCCCTTGATTTAATACTTTGTGATTCTCCATATTCGGGACGCTCTAAGAAACTAATGGGTAAAAAGATATATTCAGAGCCAATCCTTTGCTTAGCTTCTGCTGGTGAGAAAATTAAAGGGAGCTTCCCCGAAAATATTAACTCAAGAAAAGCGATTTCATACTCTGAGGCTTCTGAGATTAGAGATCATGTGGACGGATTCGTTCTAGATAATAATTTAGATCTTAATATCGTTGGTGAGTTGTCGGATGCTTCTCTTGCTCTTTATGCTATTGAGAAAGGTGATGTGATCGGATTTCTCCCTTTAACTAAGGCCAAAGAAGCTATTCGTGGCAAGCGAGTAAAAAAACTTGGTGAGATTCCTAAGGTTCATTTTTCCCTATGGGCGATTTATAAAAAAAGCCAGGGAAGAAGTGGAATCATAACTTCGCTAATAAAGAAGAGTGAGTAATTACTTTAGGAGGTCATCTGATATGTCGGATGCTTCAATTTGAAGATCAACATCTTCATACCTTTTAGGAAGCTGAGATAATTTTGACTTAATAAGCTCTTGAAGTTTTTGGATCGATATAAGTTGCTCATCAGATTTCTTCCAAATGGCATAAATTTTGATCTTTAGTGGATCGCTAAATTTAAAAGTTTTAATTCCTTCATAATTATCAAGAGGGTTCTCTGGCATGAACATGACACAACGGCCTCTTTCACATAGGTCTCTTAAAAACTGTGGATGGTCGCTATAAATAGTTTCTTTTGGAATAGCGGCTTTTTCTCTTAAATATTGGATGACGGCCTTATTAAGTCTTTTATCCCTATTGGTTGCGGCAAAAGGAATATTGATTAGAAGGTCTTTCTTATCGATGAATTTTCCGTAGAGTTCTTCACTACAAGCGAAGAGGACTTCAAAGGAGCCGATTTCGCTATAACTTAAGCTTTTTCTTTTTGGCTCCCGAACAGAAATTCCCCAATCAATAATCCCTTTAAGTAAATTGTCTATTAAAAGCTCGTGAGCATCTTGCCTTGAGGTATTCACTGTTCCAAATTGTGCATACAAATCCCAAAATTGAGAAGTAAAACTACAGGCAAGTTCAGTTGAAATAGTATCTTCGATTCCAACATTTACGGGATAGCCACCGATATCGTCACTAGAATAGTGATCGAGAAGCTTAGAGCCTGTCTCAAAGATAGGCTTAACCTGATCAAAGAGCTTGAAACCTTCAGTGTTTAGCTCAAGGCCTTTAGAGCTTCTAATAAAGAATTTCTTTTGAAATTTCGTTTCTAGCTTTTTTAAATGTTCGCTTAAAGTTGATGGGGCTAGCTTTAGCTTAGAGGCCGCTTCCTTTAAGGAGCTGGATTTTGCTACTTCGTAGAAGTAGTAGAGTTGATTCCAATTAATTTCTTTTAGCTGTTCCAAAAAATATCCCTTTAGATTTCTAAAGGGATATTAACATAGGAGTAATTGAATTGATGAAGCGGTGCTCAGTCCCTATAGGAAAGATAAGCAATCATCAGTCATTAGACTTTTTCGAGTATGGTTATTCGGATTATCTTGTTTATTTTCAAGTACTTTTCTTTCTTTTAAAGTGCAGTAAGCACTGTTTTTCGTTTTGAGAAGAGAAATTCTTTGTTTCATTTTTCTTTTTTTTCTAAGTTTTATGGCCTTCATTTTTTCTCCTTAAGCTGTTAGTCCAATATTATCTAGGAGGTCTTCAGATTGGTCTTGTTTTTGATCTAGAATATAACTGGTCTCAACAACAAGCTTTTCTTTTAGCTCGTTAAAAAGTTTTCTTTCACTGACTGAAATTTTTTTTTCTTTTTTAAGAATATTTAAGTCGTGAAAAACTTCTAACATTGGCTTAAGACTTCCTTTTAAAAATTTATTTTTAAAATATCTATATCTGCTACCTTCAAATTCACCGACATCGATCATCTTTGAAGACTTTAAATCTCTCAGGTAACGCTTGAACGTTCTTTTGGTAGGAAGTTTTCTAAGAGAGATATCTTTATTGCAAGGAAGGTAGTGGACAATATCTTTGTCGTTCTCAATCACCTTATGAAACTTTTTTGTTGTCCCTTCAGTACTGACAATTTCCTTTCCTGCGTATTCTCCAGCGCTTATTCCTACACCCGCTACTAAATCACCTCTTGAAAAATCCATCTTTTTTACCCCTTTTATTAATTGAGTCGATAATGACTTTGGGTACTTAAGTATGCCTTCTTTTCGGTTTTTGGTGAAGATTGGATAACTCAAGTTCGGTAAATACGAATTTGTGGAAAGGTGTATTGAGGAGTGTGTCAATATTGATATATACTCTAATTATGCCAAAAGACTTGTATCTATTTGTAATTATAGCAATCCTTCTCCTCTCGCAATCCGCGGAATCCGCCTGTTCAAAGAAATGGAGCGCTATCGTGAGAGAGGGCCCCTCGAGTCACTTTGAACGTTTGAAAGTGATCCCTAAGTACACTCCTTTGCTTATTAAAGAGATCGATGGGAATTGGTTTCGAGTAAAGGGTCATGATTTTGAGGGCTGGGTATTTTCAAAATCCGTCTCAGCTAAAACAAATTGTATGATTAGCATCGGGATTAACGAGCCCGTTTGTGTGGGAAAAAGAAAAACTAAAACCAGTAGGGTTAGTTTAAACGAGGGATTTAAGATCTTAAAAAAAGAGCTTGGCTGTAATTTTGTTCAAGATCGCGATGGAAAAAGATTTTGGATTAATAGCGTAGGAGCTTGGCCTAAGAACCAGGCCAAACTTATTTCTATTGATTAAAAATACGTGATAACTGATTTCCCATTACTATAGTCGACTTCCCAGCTTTTAAGTTTACCATCAGAAAAGAGCAGCTTGTCAGACTTGATTGGGTTCTTTTTATACTTAATTTCGTAAAAACTATGATTCTTGGTTTTCGACATCTTTGTTTTACAAACCTGTTTTTCTGCTAAGAGTAGAAGGTGATGAGCACGACTGTTGACGATGGCCCACTCTTTATCTTTATTAATATTAGGATAGCGAACGTAACCTATATTGTTGGCATCCGGATGATCTGGTTCGTATTTTAAAAATGTATCGTATTCCTTATGACCTTTTTTTATTTCGCATTTCCCTTTTTTACATGAAGTGACTTTTCTTGGAAGAAAGGGACCACCCTCTTCAGTCCTCGTGGTATTTGAATTTAAAAAGTTAAAGCTAGATACTTCAAGTCTGGTGCGTGTTTCTTTTAGGGCGTTGCAGTCGGCTGCGAAGAGGGAAATGGGTAGTGCAATAAGAATGAGTAGTTTGATCATAGATCCTCCGCCTAAATTATAGCCGGAATTTAATCCTTGAGTGTAGAGGGCAAGTATTTCGATTATGCAAGTAACCAGGTACCTAAGGGTCTATTTCAAATAACTTAGTCCCAGAGATTATCTAATCGATCTTTTATTTTCATTTCTTGACCATGATTAGTGGGCTCATAGAACTTCGGGATACTTTCCTTGGTGTAATTTTGTTTAACAAAAGCTCCATCATAGGAGTGAGGGTATTTGTATTCACCTTTTCCTCCATGTTCGTTTTTAAGCATTTCAGGTACTTCAATTGTGCAGTTCGACTGCACATACTCCATGGCCTGATTGATTCCCATATAGGCCGCATTTGATTTTTCCGCAGCTGCTAGGTAGGTCACAGCTTGAGCTAAATTAATTCTTGCTTCTGGCATCCCGATAGAGGCAACAGCACTTAGAGCAGCAGTGGCCATGGTAAGTCCCATAGGATCTGCATTACCAACGTCTTCACTGGCAAAAACCACTAGGCGTCTAGCTATGAAAACAGGGTCTTCTCCTCCATCTAACATAACAGCTAACCAAAGAAGAGCTGCGTTTGGATCAGAGCCGCGCATACTTTTAATAAAGGCAGAAATCACGTCGTAGTGACGGTCTTTATCTTTATCGTAATCTCTAGAGTTTTCTAAAATTAGCTTTTGAATTTGATTAAAGTCCAGAGGGCTATCTCCAAGCTCGGCATTTTGTCTTTGGATTAAATCTAAAATATTAAGCGCAGTTCTTGCATCGCCGCGAGAATAATCAGCAATAAAATCTAGTGCCATTGGTGGTGTATTGATTTCATATTTTTCTGAAGTTGATTTTAGAATTTGAAGAACTTCCTGAGAACTAAGACGAGTAAGCTCTACTACTTGTAGCCTAGAAAGAAGAGCTCTATTAACTGAGCTTCTTGGATTTTCTGTTGTTGCCCCAATCAAAGTGAAGTCGCCGGCTTCAACATGAGGAAGAAGGGCATCTTGCTGGGCCTTATTAAAACGGTGAATTTCATCGATGAAAATGAGTGCTTCCTTGCCAAACATCTTCTTCATCTCTTCAGCACTAGCGATTAGTTTTTTTAAGTCTGCAATTCCACCTAAGACAGCGTTGAATCTGTAAAACTCAAGTCCCGATCTTTCCGCAAGAATATGGGCCAAGGTTGTTTTTCCAGTTCCAGGAGGCCCCCAAAGAACGAGTGAAGGTAGGTTATTCCCTTTTAAGAAAGGGTAGCGAGTAAAGAGATGAGTTTGTCCAACATAGGACTCAAGGTCAGTTGGTCTGGCCCTAAAAGCTAGTGGACGCCTGGCGTTATTTTGTATTACGTTCTGATTCGTTGATTTACTATCAAAAAGACCTGTTTGAGCGTCATTTACCACTTGTTACCTCATTGACTTCACGGAAGCGCTATCTTAACTTAGGGATTCAATTTTTTGAAGGGCCTCAGTAGAGGTCATAGCGCTTTTGTAGAGGAGGTGATGACAGATGGCGCCAAAGAACACAGCCTTAAAGGTAACAATCGATGAGAAGCTAGGTGTAGAGCGTTCGCTGAAGAAATTCAAGCGTATGTGCGAATCTTTTGGAGTTATTCGTGAGTATCGAAAACGTCAAGAGTACAAAAAGCCTTCTGTTCGGATGAAAGAAAAAACCGAAGCTGCTGAAAAGCGAAGAAAGAAGACACAATTCAAATACGGACGTGGTGGAAAGATCTAGTCCTAATAAAGCAAAGGCTCCTAACGGAGCCTTTGTTATTAGCGACGTTTTAAAATTATCTTAAGAATTGAATTCCATCGGTTATGCATCAATTTCACAATATTAGAAACTTCCTTAGGAACCTTTAAATTCCCTTTTGTCATTTTCATAGAAAATGAATTCCAACTAATATTGAGTTCTCCTAACCTGTTAAGAAAGAATTTTTGACCTCTATTTGATAAAAGATGATCTTCAACAATTTTAAAAAAATGGTTCCACACAAAATCAAATTCTTCTTGAATCTCTGGAATCAGTTTTCCGGTCATCGCCAGTTCACAAGTAAGGCTCATGAGATGAAGGTTCTCCCCTAGGTGGCGGTGAATTTTATTATAGGGAAACAGAGGTGTATCAAAAGTGATAAGGTACTCTTCCATGGCGTGAAGGTTTTTATAGTTTAAATTAAAAAGTTTATCGAGGGAGCCATGGAGTTTTAAGGTAGAGTCCACTTTCTGACTCTCTCTAGGAAAGCTCATCTTTTCAGAAAGGTAAGTTGATAGGTCCCGGTCAAGCTCTCTTGATAAATGATAGATATCTCTTAGGCCTTTGGTGCATTCAGGGGAGACTTCAATGCAAAGAAGTTTGGTCTTTCTCCAGGATTTTCTCATTTCAACAGTTTTAGCTTTAATCTTTAAGACTTCTTTTTGAAGAGGGTCTACCTTTTCAAGAATATGATAATACTCTTTGAGTAAACTTTTAAGCTGCGGGATGATGTATCTTCTATATGAGCTGTCACTCACCTTCGCTTTTTTGGCATCAAAATTAAAGTATTGGTAATTGGCAAAGGCCAAAGAATTAAGTGAGAAAAAAAGCAAAATGAAAAGCTTCATATCCCTATTCTAGGAATGTCTATAGGCCTTGTCTATGCGGCAGTCTTTAAGAAACGAGGCGCAGTAGTAAGGCTTTCATAAGGCTCTAGCCAGTCTTTACCACCCTCTATGACTTTTAGTTCAAAACCTGGCTTCCTCTTTTTAACGAGCTTCTTTGGAAAAAGAGAAATTGGAGAGTTCTCGACTTCAAAGCAAATATTCGAGCGCTCTGGCATATCTCCAGAATGGATAGCTGCCAAGACAATATAAGCTCCAAAGCCATCTGCTTTAATGGTGCACTTCTTATCAGCACTTTTATGAACTCGGTCACAAAAACTTTGTCCGTAGTCTTCTAATTGTTCTTCGGCCAGTTTTAGAAAGTAATAAATTCTCTCTCTATCGCAAGAGGATAAATGTTGTTTTTCAGTGGAGGAAAGACCAATGTTTTGAAAGTGGCACATAAGAGTTTTTTGAAAATCCACGTCATCTTCTGGGGTTAGGTCATAAGCAAAGAGAGTTCGCGTTTGCTTTCCCACTTTAATCTGGATCTTTCCCTTGAAAGGGTTTGCTTGCTTTAAAGTCTTCTTGATATCAGTCATGATTAGCCCCTAAAAATGCCTAGAACAAAAGTCTTAGTTCATATTCTAAAAGACTCTTCGGCAGAGACTAAGGGGGAAATAAATTATTTTATAACCCCCTGTAATTACTCAGGGTATTGGACTAAACTCTTTCTATGGATAACTTTAAATTATAAGATTCCACTTTAAAGTCCACAGAATCCCCTCTAAGCCCTTTTTCAAGTTTTACAGAGAGCGTTTCGCTCATGATGTAATCAGAGTGTTTTAGGATAGCCTCTGCAAGCTCAGGGTCTGTTTCAAAGCCTACATTAATGCGGTCATCAACATTAAAACCTAGGTCCTTTCGGGTCTTTTGAATACGATTGACCACTTCTCTTGCCAGTCCTTCATGAATTAGCTCTGGATTTAGCTCGCAATCAAGATCAATTGAGATATAGCGGTTCGATAAGGCCTGGGTCCCTTCCTTGGCTTCTCTAAAGACAAGAATGTCTTCAGATTTAAAAACCTCACCATCAAGAGTAAGTTCTCCTTTTTGTTCAAGCTCAGATAACTCCGCTACCCCTAGGGCCTCGATTTGTTTTCTAACTTTCCCAAATTCCTTTCCAAATCTCTTTCCAAGAACAGGAGAGTTTGGCTTACAAAATAGTTTGATAAAACTATCCTCATCTTGAGAGTACTCAACCTCTTTAATATTCAGTTCCGTTTGGATATAGCTTTCAAGTTTTGAAATTTCATCAAGAACATTTTTATCTTTATGAAGAACAGTAAGTTTAGATAGGGGAGTTTTCACTTTTATCTGAACTTGATTTCTCTTTTGTCTTCCTAAAAGGATAATTTGTTGCATTCTATCTACGGCATCTTCTAGTTCTGGAATAATCATGGACTCATCGGCAACTGGGTAGTCGCAAAGATGAACTTATTCAGCTTCTTTTGAACCTGGATTGAACTTTAGAAGTTCTTGGTAAACATGCTCACTTAAAAATGGTGAGAATGGAGCCATCGCCGTGGATAACTCTTTGATACAAGTATACAAAGTAGAGTAGGCTGAGCATTTATCATCTGAAAGGCCTTCTCCCCAAAAACGGGATCGATTCAAGCGGATATACCAATTGGTAAGGTCTTCAATAAATGTAAAAAGGGCCGGTACCACATTGTATAGTTTGTAGGCTTCCATCTCTTTAGAGATATTTTTCTTTAGAGTTTGAAGATTTGAAAGGATCCAACGGTCGGTGATATTATCTCCAACCTCGAAATTTTCCTTTGAGTTCCAGCCATCAACTTCAGCATAAGTAGAAAAGAATTTGAATGAGTTGTACCAAGGAAGAAGGGCACGGCGAACCATGTCCTTTACTCCGCTATCAGCAAATCTCTGATCTTCAGCTCTAACCAGCCCTGAGTTTATAAGGTAAAGCCTTAGGGCATCGGCCCCAAAGTCTTCCATGAGTAAGTCAGGAGCGGTGTAGTTCTTAAGCCGCTTACTCATCTTTTTACCGTCTTCTGCATTTACGATGCCGTTAACGATAACGTTTTTAAAAGCAGGCTTCTCAAAAAGGGCAGTACTTAAAACGGTTAAGGTATAAAACCAGCCACGGGTCTGATCTAAGCCTTCGGCGATAAACTCTGCAGGGAAGCCTTGTTCGAAAACGTCGCTGTTTTCAAAAGGGTAATGAAGCTGAGCATAAGGCATAGAGCCTGATTCAAACCAACAGTCGAGAACTTCTGTGATTCTTTTATAAGTTCCTTCTTCTCCATCAATATTAAATTCGATTGGGTCAACAACTTCTCTATGGAGGTCATCAACTTTAATTCCAGTGTATTTTTCAAGTTCTTCAATTGACCCTATACAGAGAAACTTCTCAGACTTTTGGTTAAACCAAACGGGAAGAGGTGTTCCCCAAACTCTGTTACGTGAGATAGACCAGTCACGAGCACCTTCAAGCCATTTACCAAAACGACCATCTTTTAGGTGGTCGGGAACCCATCTTACCTGGCTATTAGACTTAAGAAGCTTGTCCTTTATGGACTCAACGTTTACATACCAGGAAGGGATAACTTTATAGATAAGTGGTGTATCTGAACGAGGACAGAAAGGATAACTGTGTACAAGAACTGATTGCTCAAAGACTTTATCTTCATCCTTGAGTTTCTTTATGATTCCTTTGTCGGCATCTTTTACATACTGTCCTACAAAATCAGAAACAGCGTCAGTAAATAACCCATGATCATCGATTGGACATTCTAGGGCATCGATCTTGGCTTCTTTCATCACTCTATTATCATCTTCACCAAAGGCAGGAGCGATATGAACGATTCCTGTACCAGCGTCAGTCGTGACATAGCCATCATTTAATATTTGAAAGGCCCCTTCTGATTCATATTTAGAAAAATAAGAAAAGAGAGGTTCATACTTCTTACCTTTTAAGTCAGACCCTTTCATTTCTTCGAGGGTTTCAAACTCTCTTTTTTTGCTATAAGCCTCTAAGCGATCTTTAGCAAAGTAGATGCTTTTGCCAGATTCTTTCTCTTTTACTTTTACGTAATCGATATCTGCACCAGCACAGAGACATAAGTTTGATGGCAAAGTCCAGGGGGTTGTCGTCCAAGCGGCAACATAGGCATCTTCATCTTTTAATTTAAAGAGAACCGTTACTGCTGGATCTTGAACGTCCATATAGTTTTGACCAGCCTCAAAATTTGAAAGGACAGTTCCAAGAGCTGTTGAGTAGGGAACTACTCTGGTTCCTTGATAAATTAGTTTTTTATCCCAAAGTTGTTTAAAAACCCACCAAACAGATTCCATGAAAGTAACATCCATGGTTTTATAATCATTTTCAAAATCAACCCATCGGCCAATTCGAGTGATGGTCTTTTCCCACTCATTTGTATATCTTTGAACAATCCCACGGCACTCATCGTTGTAACCTTTGATGCCTAACTTCTCGACGGCAGCTTGAGCTGACATACCTAGTTTCTTGTCGATCTCATGCTCAACAGGAAGACCGTGGCAATCCCAACCAAAACGTCTCTCTACATAGCGACCTTTCATCGTCCAATATCTAGGAACAGCATCTTTTAGAATCGAACCAACTAGGTGTCCGTGGTGCGGTAGGCCTGTTGCAAATGGAGGACCGTCATAAAAAATATAGGGAGCACCTGACTTTGTTTTTTCCAAAGACTTTTTAAAAATATCTTTCTCTTTCCAAAACTTTAAGATCTCTTGTTCGGTTTCGACGAATGAAAAGGCTTCGTTCGTTTTCTCAACTTCACTCACGGCAAACTCCTACTTTATAGTGAGGGCGGCATAATAGCCTCGAAAAGATGCAATTTCAACGACTTGCCTCAATCTAGTCTTAGCTAGGGGCAATCAATTCCCCCGAGGCTTAATTAGCCGATTTTACTGGTTTTTGAAAAACTCTCAACCGAAAAGTTATGTATGAAACATTGGACTCTTTTTCTTTTTCTGATTTTGGCGAGCTCGCTTTCCTATGGGGATGATCTGGATGCACTAGATGCCATGCTCGACAGTGATGAGAAAATGGACGAGATTTCTCTAGATTTGGCGATGGATGTGGAAACAACTGAAAGTAGAGGAAAAGGCAGAGCCGAAAATGAATTTCGTTTGTATCGTGAAAATCGAGATGTTCAGTTTAATTTTAAAGGCGTGAAAAAGAACCTCATTAAATGGAATGAAATTAATCCAGATGGCTGGCTTAGTCTAGGCGCCTGGAAAAAGTCTAGAGTAAGAAAAGATCAAGAGCCGGAGTGGAAACTAAACTTAATTGAAAGAAACTTAAGAGAACTTGTAGGTCGTTTTTTAGAATGTGTTGGAGACTGCCGAATTTATAGAGGAGAAGGTTTTTCAACTTCTCAGTTTAAATCAAGGGTAAGAGAGTTAGACGAAATTATAACTCAAGAGAATTCTTACGCTTGGATTGCTATCGCAGATGGAACTATGGTGCGCCTTTCTCCAAATACCTCTGTAAGTTTTAAAGAAATAAATATTGGAAAGAAAGAAAATTTTATTCATTTAAGGATCAACTCAGGAAATCTATTAGTTTTAAACAGAGCAAAGCATAAATATAAAGTCCGAAATCTTAGAGAAACGGACAAAGTTTTTTTACCTTTAGGAGTAAACGCCGCGAACCCAGAAGAAGTAAAAATTAAACTGAATGAAGATGATCTATCAAACTTTATTGAAAAAAACACAACGGTTCAAAAGCATTATGAAAAACTTAATACTTATATTGAAGCCAATAATGATTTGATTGAAGGAAAAGAAACACACACCATGGTTGTTATGCCAAACGGAACTGTTTTTGGGAAGAATATGCAAGCTGAATTTGTCGTGCTCCTAGGTGGGGAGTCTTATGTAAAGCAAAGAACGTTCGCAGAACAGTTTATGGAATTAGATGAAGAGTCTGACCCAGAGTCAGAGCTAGAGTATTTCTATAGAGGATTTGAAAATAAAGAAAAGTTCTCACTTGAGGCGGGTAATTGGTATAGAGTCGGAATTAAAGGGAAGTCTATTGTTCCCCATACAGACCCACAGATTTTTAGAGTTGGTGAGTATTTAACGAGTAATATACCAAGCATTCTTTTAGCCAGAGAAATATTATTAGAAGAAAAGAGTGAGTTCATTTTTAAAACTGGAATTAGCCGTAAAGACTTAGCCGAAAATGGTGGCTACCGACTATGGGGCGAGATAGATAAAAAAGGTGATGATCTAAATTTGAGAGTTCGATTTCTAAAGGAATACACGAGAAGAATTGAGACCACTAACTTAGTTGTCGCTAGACAATTTAAGAGAAGAGCCAGTGATAGAGGCGAGTTAACTAAAAGTATGATTTACGATAGTTCGTTCTACGATCGAGCACTGAGAGATTATATCGTGAGTCGTGATTCGGAAATTGTTGTTGATACTGATAGAGAAGTGTTAAACTCAACCAAAAAGCTTTTCTGGAAGATTATCAATGAGAAAAAAAGAAAGTGATATCAAATTAATACTCGCAAGTGGTTCCCCTCGTCGTAAACAACTCCTAGGTTTTTTGAAAATCCCTTTTGAAGTTCAAACAGCAGATATTGAAGAAGTTTCTAACTTAGAAACACCTGAAGAGCAGGCCTGCGATATTTCTGAGCAAAAGGGAAGGGCCGTATTTAAAAAAATAAGCGAAGAGAATGCCTTGATTATTTCTTCAGACACAATGGTTATTTTAGAAGGGGAAATTTATGGAAAACCGGAAAATCGAGACAATGCCAGGGAGATGCTAAAAAAGCTTTCTGGGAAAACTCATGATGTTGTTACCGCCGTAAGCTTTATTGATAGTTCTGGTGAGGCTTTTAGCTTTTTTGATAAGACACAGGTAAGTTTCAATGAGATAGACCCTGTCATATTGGAAGAGTATTTAGATACAGAAGATAGTTTAGATAAGGCCGGCGCTTACGGGATTCAAGGTCCCAGCCTCACTTTCATAAGCCGAATAGAGGGGTCTTATTCAAATGTAGTTGGATTCCCTTTAGAGAAAGTCATTCAAAAGCTAAAAGAAAGAGGATATTGGACTAAGCTTAAATAGAACTCTAGAATAAGATCATGAAGTGCCTCGTTATCCTTTTATTTCCACTTATTTTATTTGCTCAAGATAAAGAGAGCCAAAGCACGCTTGTTCATAAAAGTTTAGTCGAACTCAAGAATTTAAAGCCTGAGGAGTTTGATAAAAAAATTGATGATTATAGAAACTCAATTGAAAAATATATAGAAAAGAAAAAAAGAGTTTGTAACGGTGAGTTTACGACAATTATTTTAAGTGACTCTGAAGATCAATCTAAAAAACAGTCAAAGAAATTATCCTCAGACGAGAAGAAGCTTTGCTTCAATGAATTAAAAGCAATTTATAAAACTTATATCAACCATCTTTTCTTGGTAAGAACTAGATTTTTAGAATTCTTAAATAAAAAGCGCATAGAAGAGCTGGCTTCGATTAGAGACGAAACTCTCAAAAGTATAGATTCTACATTCAACAGAAAAAGATAACCCAATTTACTTATCTGAAATTTTTTGGGTAATCTGATTCGCGAAGATAATAGGTTTTAAACTTTTACTTCTCGTAATGCTTTTTTTGGGTCGTAGGCTTAGCCGCTTACTAGTAAGCTTGCTCATACGATCGCTTTCAGTTGGAATCATCCGACCCAACTTGTCCGCTTTAAATGTCGGTTTCATTTCTCATCTCCTAATTGGTTAAAGTGTTAAATAGCCTTTCTGAACGAAGGACTGGTAACACAACCAATTAGATAAATGAGCTCAGATGAGCTATTTAGAAATTAGTTGATACCAGCTCGTTTTCGTACTCGGAAGTTCTCAAATAGACTCCTTTGCTAGAGTTACGAAGATTGTGAGCTAACTCAATCTACTATTGATATCTTATCATAAGAGTGGATTTCATTCATTGCATCACCCCGGCATGTCTTTCCGGGGCTCCAAATCATTGTAAATACTAGAATTCTAGGACAACATATAGGGTGTATTTGTTATAAAAACACTAAAAAGAGGCATTTCCCCTATGAAGAGTATTATCATCCTCGCAGGTCTTATATTTTCAATTACTGGCTGTGGAACGTTCAAAAAAATGGCCATCGGAACAACTTCGGGCATGTTTTATGAGGCTACTGGAGAACTGGAAACAGATGGAAACTGGGACAGTTTTAAATCCGGTGCCATGGGGAATATCAAGCTGATGGAAGGTCTTCTTTATATTGCTCCAGGTGACGATGATCTTCTGGCAAGTTTAACTAAGGCCTACGCTGGTTATGCTTTTGGCGTTTATGAAACTTTATATTTAGGAGATAAGCTTGCTGAAAATGATGAAGAGCATAACTTAAATCAAGCCATTTATAATTATTCAAAGGCCGTTAATTACGGACTTGCTTACTTGAAAGAACAAGGTGTTTCCTTTGAAAGATTAAAGAAGAATATAGGAGACGTTAAGGAAATTTTAAAAGATGAACTTGGAACTGGTAAAAGAGATCTTGAAACAGCTTTTTATGTAGGGCAGGCACTAGGATCTCTAGTTAATCTTCAAAAAACAAATATGGCCTTAATTACTTTGGTACCTATGGCCAAGGGAATGTTTGATTATGTTTGTGAGACTGAGCCGGAGTTTAATCATGGAGCCTGTGGTATCTTTTATGGTTCATATGAAGCCAGTAGACCAAAAATGCTAGGTGGAAATCCTGAAAAAGGTAAACAGATCTTTTTGAAGACAATTAAAGAAAATCCACATAACTGGTTTGCTAGAGCGGCCTTCATAGAGCAGTACATAGTTCCCATGGTGGATGAAGACGAATACGAAACGCAAAAGGAATTCTTGGAAGAAGCTGCAGAAAGTTTTGATAAAGAACTTAAATGGAATCCCTTCAAAAAAGAAAGCGAAGCTGCATTCAAGAAGAAGAGCCTAAAGGTTTTTCAAGCTCTTGGTTTAAAAAGATTTGAAATTATTAGTAAATACGAAAAAGAAATTTTCTAGATAAGGAATAGATTATGATTAAATCACTCTTAGTGCTTGGGTCACTATTAATTACAACTCAACTTTACGCGGTTACATTGAAATTTGGTGTTCTTGCTCCAGAAGGAACTAACTGGGCAAAGCAGATGAAGAAGATGGCGAAAGAAGTAAAGAAGGCGACCAATAAAAAGGTTAAATTTAAAATTTATTTCGGTGGTGCTCAGGGAGATGAGCATGACGTTTTACGAAAAATTCGAGTTGGTCAGTTACATGGTGGTATGTTTACGGGTAAGACACTTGGAGATATCAATGGTGATGTGAGAGTCGTCGAACTTCCATTCACATTTATGGGAGATCGGTCAAAGGCCTGGAATGCCGTTGAGAAGATGGCTGGATTCTTTGACAAAGGTTTTAACAAAAATGAATTTGTTAATTTAGGTTTTAGTGAAATTGGTCTAGTTTATTTTGTTAGTCAAAAAGATACACCAAATATTAAAGCTCTTAATGGTGTTAAAATTTGGTCTTGGGAAGGTGATAAACTTGTTTCGGCCATGATTGAAGAAATGAAGCTGATCTCAGTGCCACTACCGCTGCCAGATGTTCTTAGTTCACTTTCGACAGGAATTATCGAAGCTGCTTATGCTCCTCCGCTAGGAATTGTTTCTCTTCAGTGGAATTCAAAAATTAAATATTTAGTGGATTTCCCAATTGCCTATTCTGTCGGTGCATTCCTCGTTAGTAATAAAGGTTGGAACAAGGTTCCAGCTGAACATCGTGAAACAGTTAAGAAAATAACGGCAAAATATATTGCAAAAGTATCTAAAGCTAACGTCGATGACAATCAAGCCGCGCTTGAAAGTATGAAAGCACTCGGAGTTAAGTTTACAAAGTTTCCTGATTCAGATGTTGAAACTGGAAAGAAACTAAGAGAACAAATTGTGAAAAAGCTTAAAGGTAAGTTATTTTCTGCTGAAGCATATAATTTATTATTGAAACACCTCTAGGAGGTATCTTTTGGGATTTTTAAGGGCCATAGATAAAGGCGTTGAGAAAGTTGCAGGCTGGGGATTAGTCGTCTGCGTTTTAACAATGCTTTTTTTGAGTACGTTAGTCATTGTTATGAGATGGTTTGGAGTTACCTTTCTTTGGTTTGACCCATTCATCAGACATGTTGTTTTCATTAGTACTTTTCTCGGTGGAGTAATTGCAACGGGAAGAGGAACTCATATTGGAATCGATATCCTTGGAAAATATCTTGAAAGTAAAAATATGGAAGGAGCGCAAGTATGGATTGAACGTCTTATTGCATTCGTTTCTGCAGGGACACTTGTTTGGTTAATCCAAGCCTCTTGGGCCTTCATGTTGAGTGAGCTCAAGTATGGAAAACCTAGCTTCTTTGGAATTCATAGTGGATATCTAACGGCAATTATTCCAATTGGTTTCGCCCTCATTGCTTATCGATTCTTCTTTCTTTTTGTAGCAAGCTTTTCCTCAAAAGAGGAGGCTTCGAATGTTTGAAACGCTGAGTTTTTTAGGGATACTCTTACTCGCAGGTTTTGGAGTTCCACTTTTTATTATCATGTCGCTCTTTGCTCTGACCGCTTTTAGTTTTACTGATGTAGAGCTCTCGGCAGTGGCCATTGAAATCTATAGAATTTCCTCACAGGCCTCAATTTTAACAATCCCACTTTTTACTTTTGCCGGTTATATGATGGCCGAAAGTAAGTCACCACAAAGGCTATTAAGGTTTGCAGAAGCTGCCCTCGGTTGGCTTCCTGGTGGTGTCGCCATAGTCTCCCTTGTTATCTGTGCTTTTTTCACCGCATTTACGGGTGCGAGTGGTGTGACCATTATTGCTCTAGGTGGTTTGCTTTATCCAATACTTAGAAATGAAGACTATTCTGAAAAATTTAGTTTAGGTCTTATTACAACCTCGGGGTCATTAGGCCTTCTCTTTCCACCAAGTTTACCCATCATTCTTTATGGTCTTGTGGCAAAAGTGGATATCGATAAATTGTTCCTTGCCGGAATTATCCCAGGGATCCTTCTTATTGTTATTCTTTCTGCTTGGTCTATTAAGAATGGAAACCTATCTGCTAGGAAAACAAAGTTTGATGGTGGTGAGTTACTTGCCGCATTCAAAGGATCGTTTTTAGAATGTCTTCTTCCTGTGGGTGTCTTAGTCGGAATCTACGGCGGTTTTACGACGGCAACCGAAGCCGCAGCACTTACCGCTTTTTATATTTTTGTCATTGAATGTTTTGTTTATAAAGATTTAGATCTTTTTAAAGATATCCCAAATGTAATACTAGATTCGATGAGCTTAGTCGGTGGAATTCTTTTAATCTTATGTTGCGCTCTTGGACTTACAAACTATTTAGTAGACGAAGAAATTCCAATGCAAATTCTCGATATGATGAGAGAGTTTTTGACGAATAAATATAGTTTCTTACTCTTTCTAAATATCTTTTTGTTGATTGTTGGTTCATTGATGGATATTTTCTCTGCTATAATCGTAGTTGTGCCATTGATTACTCCAATCGCTGAAGAGTTTGGGGTTAACCCAATTCATCTAGCAATAATCTTTTTGACTAACCTAGAGATTGGATATATTACGCCACCTGTCGGAATCAATCTGTTTATTTCAAGTTTTAGGTTTAAGAAGCCAGTCACAGAGCTGTATAAAGCTTCTTTTCCTTTTTTGATATTATTGATTATTGCCCTGCTTATTATTACTTATGTTCCGGCCTTAAGCCTGTACATGGTTGAGTAGGAGGAAGTTATAAAAATAATTTTTACCATTCTATTATTGGTAAAATGTTTTACTGCCCATGGAGCTCCATCAAGTAACGCTTATTACGATCATGTTTACTTGGGGGAGAAAAATTTTGGGCAGTACTATGGCCCTCTCCATCCAGATTATAGAATAAATAAAAATGATCGTGATCTAGAGTTCGAAGATGATCTTTTTGTTGATAAATATTTTGATGATCTTATATCTCCAGGCCTCCTGAACTGGAAGTATCGCTGGAGTGAAGAACTTCCAGCTCAAAGTTTTTGTCCAAATTATTACCTAAGTCAAAATATAGATTATATTCGTTACCTCTACCGCTTGCTTACTATAAGTTATTCTTTCGAAGCGATGAAAGACTACAATGTTCTTCTCTATAGATTAGGCATGGATGATTCTAAGTGTTCAATTAAATGGAAGCACAATTTTAAAAGCTGTAAGCCCAAATCAGTAGAGATGAGAAAGTTTTTACGACGGGCGAAGTATAAATACCTCACGGCAGGTGAGGAAAAAAGATATATCCTACAAACCAAGCAAGATAGAGCTATTTGGCTAAATAACTTTAGGCGAAATCATAAGGATTATAAAAAAGTTGGAATTACAGAGGGGCTCCTTAGCACTATTTGTAGAGATGAAGACAAAAACTGTTCATTGCTATCTATGAAAGAGATTGAAGGGCTTATCCATAAATCTTGCGATAGAGAAAAAGCACTTATTCAAAAGATTTGTAATGAAGATGATAACTTATATGGAATTAGCTACAGCAAGGTTCCTGTAGAGCTCTTGAAGAGTGCTAATACTTTATCCGTAATAAATGGCGGAGGATATGGTGAGCAATGCTTGATGCGGTATGCAGATATTTTTAAAGACAGACAGTTTAAGCACGACCATCTGAATAACTTATTCGAAGTTGTAAAAATTAATTTGGCCAAAAGAAAAACGCGCTATTTGCAAGGGGCTATTTTTCTACCGGGAGCTCTAAAGGAGTTTGACGATAAAGGACTTGGGGATTTTATTTTTGCTGCTCCGACACCAAAACCTACGCCAAAACCAACACCAAAGCCAACACTAAGGCCCACTCCAAAACCAACACCAAAGCCGGTTATTGCCACGCCCACACCAACGCCGATGGCAACACCGACTGCAGTGCCGACACCAGTACCTGTGAAGTATTCACAGTTTGAAGTAGCAAGAAGAGAGAGGTACAACAAAAGTTTGGACGAGGTCGTAGTGAATATGGAACTTTTTAAAGATGACTTTGTTTTTACTGAGAAGATGTTAGAAGTATTGGAAGACCCTCTTAAGGATTACCAAACAAGACAGGCCCTTCAAGATATGAAGACTTTTGACAAACTAGGTACGAAGGTTGAACCGGTTCGTTTAACCTTCTTAAAATATTTTATCGATAGAAATAGCCATCAGGGACTTTTTAATATTCAGGCCATAATTGGAAAAAGCTTTTGGGTTAAAAATGATATTGATAATATCAAAGGGGCTACTTTTGTGGAAATAAGAAATAATAAGTCGACTGGAAATAGATGGACAATAGTTGTTAAGAGATCCCCTTGACTGAAACTAACGGAAGTTAGCGCCAAGGGGATTATAATTAATTCTTAGTCGAATTTATTAGCAATTTTCTTAAGTCTTTTCTTAGTCTTTTTACCCATGTCTAGCATAAGTAAGAAACCGCCGTTCTCTCCATTTGAATCAGAACCAACGAGTGAGATATTACCTGTTCTCGTTTTTCCTGTGTAGAATCTAGCCGTTACAATTGAACCACCGATATCTAATTTCTTAAGTGGAACAAAGATACCAAAGACACTGTTACCTAAATAGAAGCTCATGTTTTTAAACTTCTCGATAGTAAAAGCTACTGCTGGTAGTCTTCCGTCAACAACACCCGGAAGTGGACGTCCACCTGGTAAGGCCTGTGGATCAAGTTGATCTAACCCACCATCAAAAACATCTTTTAGACTGACTGATACGGCCATAAGTGTTCCGTCTGACTGAAGATCAGGAGAAATCTCTAGATAACTATTATTATACTTGGGGATATTGTATCTTAGTCCTCCGTCGATTTTGATGTTTTCAAATACCATAGAGATGAGAACATTGTCTTGTAATAGAGTTACCTTAGGTCCAATAACTCCAGGAATTTGGATGTTTTTTGCACTTCCTCCATCTCCACATGAAGTTGAGAAAAGGGCAAAACCTGCAAACATTAAGCTGATTGTGAGAGTTCTTACTCTCGTTAAAGTTGAATTTTTCATGGCGCTCTCTCAAAAGAAACGTCGTTTCTTTTGATGAATTGGTTCGGGGTAATTGACGTACAAGTAGAGCGGACGGACAGCGTAGAACCAAAAAATAATTTTCAAATCCTTTTGATCCCTCAATAAATGAACAATTAAGCTCAGCCATAAAATAGCAGTTTAGATAATGAGGTCAATAACAGCATCGGATGAATATATTTCCGCTTTAGAAATTGACACAAAATTGACTAAAAACAATTACTTGATTCAATTTCTTCCCTCGGAGAAGTGATTGATTGATTTTATTTTTATGAGTTCATAATTAGCCACGAATAGTTGCCGTTAGTTTGTAAGGTGTGATTATTTATATCTTTCAAAGTGGACTTGTCATTTAGTTTTAGATCAATAGCGAATACTTTTGCTCCCGAACTTAAAGCGCTTATTAGTCCATGATCGGAATCCTCAAATATTATAGTTTCGATAGATTTTGTTTTTAATTTCCTCATGGCGCTTAAGTAACAAGCAGGGCTAGGCTTGGTTTCAAAGACCTCGTCCCTAGTTAAAGTGTAGTCAAATTTCTCTAAAATATTAGCTTTTTTTAAAAAACTATTAACAGTAATTCTCGCACTTGCTGAAACAATCGAGATCAAAATTTTTGATTCTTTTAAATATTTAATTAATGAGAGGAAGTCTTTTGCAAAAAGATTTAGGAAGTCTTCCTCCTCATAGTCGTCAACAATCTTTAAAAGAATAGTATCCTTTTGATTGATAAACTCTTCATGAGATATATGTTTATGAAGTTCAGTTTTGTCTTTATAAACATTGTCATCACCCCATCCTACGTATCTATTCATGATTTCAATTGTCGTCATTTCTATTTGATATTTTGCAAAGACCTCCTGAATTGCTCGGGCATGTAGCGGTTCACTGTCAAGAATGGTTCCATCCATATCAAAAATCACACTGTTAATGCCTCTAAGAGCTTCGTTCATGTCATTCCTTTCCTATTCCTGAGAGTTAATCGAAAATGCGATAAAATCGTTCGTAGGGTATCTTAAGCAAAGGAATGCACCCTTGAAAGTTTTTTCAATTGTTGACAGCAAACCTCAAGAAACTTCCATTCGTAAGAATGGAAAAAAGAGTGCGCGCAAAAATAATCGAAAGAATCAGCCTAAGCCGCCGAGAGAAAATGTAACTGCTGATCAAATTCGCGCTAAGGTAAATGCCTTCTCAGCAAAAAATATTGAACAAGCGAAGTTGACCAAAGAAAAGCTAGCTCGTTTCAATGCCCAGAAACTTCCAGATCTAGAAGATGCCGACAAAGCTGCCCATAAAGGTGATGTTGGGGTTAATAACCCTAATGATTTAGCTACCCATGGAAAGTTAAAGCATGTGCTTTCAATGAATGCCTTTAGTTTTAGTGATAAAGAAAAGGCTGCCTTAGAAAAGATTCTTAAAGACTGATTAGCTTTCGATTCTTCCAAGCATTAATTGAAGCTTTTTAATAGTATCCTTAACAACGGAATCTAGGTTTCCTTCAATCAAAGTGGCAGCAGAGTGGTCATGACCACCGCCCCCAAGAGCATTGGCCATAATTCCTACGTCTATAATTCCAGTAGATCTTAAGCTTACTTTAACCTTGTCTCCGATTTGTCTGAACATACAAGCCACTTTTATATTATCTAATATAAGTAAATGATTAACGAATCCATGGGTATCTTCAGGATCAACATTAAACTTACTCAGTGTTTCTTCAGTTAGCTTAAGCCAAGCAATCTTTTTATCTTCTGTGGCCTGAGCTTTAGATAGAACTGTACCTAACATTTGCATATAAGAGACTTCTTTAGCCCCATAAATTTGATTATAGGCACTAGGGGGTTCAATTCCTGTATCCATCAATTTTCCGATTAGTCTATGAGTATCCCCGGTGACTGTAGGATATCGAAATGAACTGGTATCAATTAAGATTGATGTATAAAGAGGTAAGGCAAGCTCTTCTGTAAATTTGACGTTTAAACTTTCAATCAATTTTCCAACTAGTTCACCTGTTGCAGCCATACTTGTATCGATACAGTGAATGGCCATGAGCTCAGGTGCACACGGGTGGTGATCAATAAAAAGTAAGTTCTTAGACTTTTGGACTAATTCAGAAGGTTTACCAATTCTAGTGAGGGAGTTAGTGTCCGCCACAATGAAAAGGTCTATCTTGGGGTCCTTATTTTTTTTCTTATACTCTTTAAGGCTTACTATAGTCCCATGAGGATCAAGGTACTTGTATCGCTCAAGAAGAGGTTCTTCATTAACACAAATAGCTTCTTTACCAATGCTCCTAAGAGCAAGCGCCAGGGCTATTTGTGATCCAATGCCATCTGCATCAGGATGAGTGTGAGTAGTGATAACAATATTCTTTGCTATCTTGGTCAAAGTTTTAAACAATTGGATATGTTCCATATTTGCTTTTCGACGCTTGGGCTTAGGTCTTTAAGAAATTAGGTATTTATTAAACCCGAGGGAAACGCTCGGCTTTACCTAAGGGTGAATGATTTGGTAGGATTTTGTTTAATTAAATAAGGTTTTGAAAAGGATTTCAAGAGCATCTATGAGCGAATTAAAAGCTATCGAACTGAGCGAAGTTTCTAAAGTGTATCCGGGAATTACCGCCGTCGATAAAATTAGTTTTAATGTGGGACTAGGTGAGATTCATGGTTTCCTAGGACCTAATGGCGCGGGTAAGTCTACGACCATGAGAATGATCACTGGTTTAATCCCTTCAAGCCAAGGACATATTAAAATATTTGGTAAAGAGATTTCTGAAAATCCGGAGGTTCAAAACCATGTAGGTTTTTTACCAGAGCAACCCCCTCTTTATTTAAATATGAAAGTGATGGACTACTTGAACTTCGTTCTCGACTTACATCAGTTTAAAGAAACTCGCTTTAGAGATCAGGCCATAGAGAAATGTGGTCTTAAAGATGTTAGTAATCGATTAATAGGTAATTTATCTAAAGGCTTTAAGCAAAGAGTTGGAATTGCGGCAACGTTAGTTCATAACCCAAAACTTGTTATCTTAGATGAGCCCACCGTAGGGTTAGACCCAGCAGCAATAGATGAAATTCGAAATTTAATCATTACTCTCAAAAATGAGCATACAATTTTTCTTTCAACGCACCATCTTCATGAAGTAGAGCTTTTATGTAGTCATATTACAGTGATTAACAAAGGAGAAATCTTACGTAGTGGAACTTTGGAGAAATTAAAAGAAGACTTTATTGCAAGACAGACTATCCATTTAGAGATTCCCAATTGGGAGGATAGTTGGGCCCAGAGGCTCAGCTTCTCAAATATTGAAGTAAAAAGGGAAAATAGCGAGATCATTATTTCCACTACTGAAAAAGAAGATATTAGACCTGCATTATGTAGAGAGCTTATTGCATCTGGTGCAGACCTTCTTTCGATGAACAAAGAAAAAGCTCACGTGGAAGATATTTTTAGAAGTTTAACGGAGGGAAGCGAATGAGTTCTTTAACAGGCTTTTGGATTCTCTATAAGAAAGAGGTCAAAGATTTCTTTTTCTCTCCAATCCTTTACATCTTAACCGCTCTTTTTTGCGCCATTATAGGCTGGCTTTTCTTTAATTATTTAGTTTTATCAAAAGAAGCGACAACGGCAACTTTAACCGGAGCTGTTCTTAGCCCTATCTTTGGCAATATGAACTTCATTTTCTTATTCATGGCTCCACTTTTAACGATGAGATGTTTTGCTGAAGAAAAGAAAATGAATACTCTGGATCTTCTTTTTCACTCAAGGCTAGGCAATATTCAAATTATTCTTGGTAAACTGTTTGCTAGTTTTACCGCTGCACTTTTTATGCTCTCCTTTACATTGGTCTTTCCCATAGTACTTGCGATCAGTGGTTATAGTGATTGGCTAACTGTTACCTCTGCCTATTTCGGATTACTTTTAAGTGTTCTTTGTTATCTTGCCGTGGGAATTTTTGCTTCTAGCTTAACCGAGAACCAGGTAGTGTCGGCCCTCGTTGCCTTTAGTCTTCTTCTTGGTTCTATGTTATTGGTCATGTCAGCAAATGCCAGCCAGAACCCTCTTGTGGGTCAAATCTTAAGTTATATGTCGATTCCTTTTCATTACGAAGCATTTGTTAGAGGAGCGATTAAATCGTACAGCTTGATATTTTTCTTATCTTTCTTAAGCTTTTTTACTTTTTTAACTCGTGAATCATTAGAATCTAGAAATTGGTAGGAGATTAAATTTGAACAACTCGTGGTATAAGTCTCTATTCATTATGACCAACGGAATCTTATATTTAGTTTCTATTGCGTTATGGATTTCGTTGCCAGAGTCAATGATTTTAAACCTCAGTGTCGTGACGGTAGCCGTCTTAATGACGATGATCTTGTTAATTATTTACCGAAAAGATTTTTATTCTTTTTACACGAGTGGGTTCTTTAGTGGTTTTAGTAAAAGTCTAATTTCAGCAGTTTTAGTTTTTGGTATTTTAGGATTTTCAAATTACCTCGCTTTTAAGCACCCCGTTCAGTGGGATGTAACTTTAAACAAGAAAAACTCTCTTACGGATCAATCAGCTAGGATCCTAAAAAGTATTAAAGCAGGACTTAAATTTACGGTTTTTTCTAAACGCTCTGAACAGGGGGCGATTAAAGCCCTTCTCAATTTGTACCGCCTTGATCGACCAGATATTGATATCTCATTGGTGGATATTGAAATTAAACCAGAACTTGTAAGGCAGTATGGCATAGAGAAATCGGGAACAGTCCTAGTGGAATATGAAGGGCGCTCTCAAAAAGTATTAGCTCTCTCGGAACTGTCCATTACAAATGCTATCATTAGAGTCTCTAGAGAAAAAGACCCCGTTATCTTTTATAGCACTGGCCATGAAGAGATGAACCTGTCAGATGAAGAAAATGAAGGGGGGAGTTATTTAAAAGAGCTTCTAAAAAAAGGAAGCTACGATATTCGTTCCGTAAACCTATCAACCTTCAGTCAGCTTCCAAATTTCGTCTCGGCTCTTATGATCTGGGGGCCCAAGCAAGGCTTTCATGAAAGTGAACTGCGAGTAATTGAAAGTTACTTAAAACGTGGTGGGAGAATTATGGTCGCCCTGGACCCAAGTGTTGATAACGACAAGGTAAGCGGTATTCGTAGTCTTCTTGAAAAATGGGGAGTTCAGATACAGAACAACTTAGTGGTTGATCGTATAAAACATATTAATGGAAGCAACGGCTCTGTTCCTATGTTAGAAAAATATAATAAAGATCACCCCATTACTAAAAACTTTAAGGGGCAGGTCTTCTTTCCTTTAGTTTCCTCTGTTAAAAAAGTTGAAGGTAGTCCAGGAAGACTTTCTGTATTAGCTGAATCCTCTCCATTTCCTGCTAGTTGGGGCGAGATGAGCTTAAGTGAATTTGTCACTGGGGCAATAACCTATAATCAAGAGAATGATATTAAAGGACCTTTGGGGTTAATGGCCGCTTGGGAAGGTGCTGGAACTGCAGCAAGAATGATTTTATCTGGAAACTCAACATTTGTGATTAATACTTATAAGAAGTTTTCAAAGAACTATTCACTTTTTTTAAACTCTTTAAGCTGGTTAGTAGACGAAGACCGTTTGATTTCATTTAACCTACCGGTTGTGAGGGATGAGCCCGTTTTTATAAGTGCGCCTCAGCTTGGTATCATTTTTTACTTCAGTGTTTTATTTGTTCCGCTTGGATTGATCATTGTAGCTGTCATCATTTATAGAAGGAGACTGGTGCTCTAGTTATGAAAAGGATTGCACTACTTTCTATTATTCTAGCCTCCATAGGCATCTTTACATACCAGTATGAAGAAAAGGGTGGTCTAGAGAGATTAGCAGAGAAAGAGGCTAAGCATAAAATAATCGATGAAGCATTTCTTGGTGAACTAAGAGAAATCAGCGCTAGTAACTTCAGCCTTAAAAAAGAAGGCGATTTCTTTCGAACCTCTAAGGGGACCCTCGTTGATGCTGAAAGATTACAAAAGTACTTAGATGTTTTAGGTAAGATGAAAGTAAAGAGGTACCTTAAATCTGAGGAAAAGAACCCCCTTTTTTTTCCTGTGGATTCACCTATTCTAAAATTCACATTTGCCAATGGCTATGCTCACTTCAAGCTTGGAGAAAAGCTTGATTTTGATCAAAGCTTTTATATGGAAGTAAATCAAAATGGAGAAGTTAAGCAAATGATTGCTTTTGACTCTTCTCCTAACGAAGGGACTTATGACAAAGCCACCTTTCATAAAAACCCTGAAAAATATTTAAGGTTTAAAACTTTAATCCTTCTAGAGGAAGACTTCTTTATCGATACCCATATTTTTCAAGAAGAGTATGTGGCCAAGAAAGTAGAATGGGTTTCAATCACTGTTGTGAATAATAGTTCTGATCCATTTGAATTAATCATACCTGAAAGGGAGATAATGCCCCCTCCTCCATATAATTTGAAAACCAGACGAGCCTCTTATCATGAGTTTATTTCTGAACTGGTAAATTTCACTGGTGTCGGCTGGATGAAACCAGGTAAGCTTTCGAACTCAGTTGCTACTCTTATTACAAAAGATAAGTCTGAGAGTATAAAAACGATCAAAATCTTTAGGAAGCTAGACGAAAGAGAAGGTTTTTATGCTCATCTTGTAGAGAAAAATAAGATTCTTAGTTTTGAAAAGGATAAGTTAAAGATATTCCTTAAGAAGGAGAACGACTTCTGGGAACTAAAAGCCGTTAATGAAGACCAGCCCCAAGAAATCACGATGGAGTTTCCATCCGGTGAGAAGATCAACGTTAACCTCAACCACGGAAAGCTCTTTGAAGCCCGAACCGTTAAAAGCACTGATGGGGAGCCTATAAATACGGCCTTTAAATATCTAATTGACGTCTTTTCTAAAGAGGCCGACGATTTAACCCCATTAGATGGCAATGAGAACCTTAATAAAAGCCTTTTTAAGGTTTCTTGGGGTGTTGAAGGCCAGTTATTTCATGTTATGCTAATTGGAGGAGAGATAATTCTAGCCAATAAAGAGCTAGGTTTTATGCTTCACTATAAATATCTAGACTTACAGAAGTTTGGAAAAGGGATAAAGGATTTCTTTTTATAAATGATTCAACTTCTTTCAAACTATATTTACGCTTTTCTTCACCCGTTCAAGACTCATACTTTGTTAAGTACTGTTGCTGAACATGCAGGTGCCGTTCAAGAAAAAAGGCAGTTTCAATTAGTAGAGAATATTCCAAATGATGTATTAGAAGCGGAAGATACTGAGCTCGCCTTTGTAGATGCGATGAGTGTGTCTTGGATCTTTATTGTTATTCAAGGGATCTATTCTCTTTTTGCAATTCATTTGGGTTACCAAGCTTTCTCTATGGTTCATGGTGATGAAGAGGGATTGACGGGATTACTTATTCCCAACTTTCATGCACAAGGGAAGAGTTTGGTATTCTGGGGAATTCTTCTACAGATAGTTTTTTATCCCGTCTTTGTTTGGTTTTTAACGAGGGTATGGGGAAGCTTTATAAAGTTTTTTGCAGACCTTTTTGAAGTAGAGGGTGAGATCGATAGGAAAACTAATCAGGTGGTTAACCACTCCTTAGTTAGCTACACCTTTTATGTACTTCCGGTTTTTGGGACGATGGCCCAGGGGATCGGAATGCTTTTTTATTTGTACGCGGGTTTAAAGAACAATTTTAAATTCACTCATCTTCAAAGCCTTGTAATCCTTGTTTCTCCAGTGATCTTTGTTGGTTTCTCTGTTGTACTGCTGTCTGTCATGGTCTTAATGGTCGTCATCTCGCTCTAAAAGTCAGAAAATATTAAATTGTTTGCTACGCATTAGGTACTGGTAATTACTATGTTGGGGCAGCGGCCTGCATTTACTTAGGCCACGTCGTCGGCCACTATGAATGAGCACACAACTAGAGAACAGATTTTATTAACACACACAATTATAAGGGGGTTCTGTGTCTCCATTTGCCTTATCCCATAGTTTATTTGGACATATTGAAGTTATTTGCGGACCAATGTTTTCAGGAAAAACTGAAGAGTTGATCAGAAGAGTCAAAAGAGCGCAAATTGCTAGGCAAAGAGTGCAGATTTTTAAACCCAAAATTGATGATCGTTACCATGAAGAAAATGTCGTTAGCCATTCTGCCCAGAGCATTCAGGCCAAACCAATAAATAAATCCACAGATATTTTAGAGCACCTCTATGATTCCACAAGAGTCGTGGCCATTGATGAAGTTCAATTTTTTGATGAAGATGTAATTTTGGTTGTTAAAAAGCTCGTTAGAAGAGGGATTCGTGTAATTCTCGCAGGTCTTGATCAGGATTATCGAGGAATTCCTTTTGGTCCAATCCCGTATTTGATGGCCATAGCTGATAGAGTGGATAAAGTTCAGGCCATTTGCACTGTTTGCGGTGGGGCAGCAACTAAGAGCTTTAGAAAGATCCTCGAAGATGAAGGACAGGTTTTAGTAGGTGAAACTGATATTTATGAAGCTAGATGCGGAAATCATTTTGAATATCAGATCGATGAAGAACTTGTAAGTCTAAAACCAAAGTCTGAACCAATAGAAGAAACCACCGTTTAGTTTTAAAAAGCTACGATTCTTGCTATATTCATAGGCGTCTATCCATTTTAAATAAAGGACTGGGAGTCTTATATGGCCATCAAAGAATATTTGTCTGAAGAGAAAATAAAGCAACGTGTCGAAGAACTTGGGGCGGAGATCTCTAAGGATTATGCCGGTGAGGAAGTTGTTGTCGTTGGTGTTTTAAATGGTTCATTTATTTTTATGGCAGACCTTGTTCGCCAAATGGATCTTCCTGTCAAAATGGAATTTTTAGGTGCTTCCTCTTATGGCGAAGGAACGACTTCTTCAGGAAATGTAAAAATCCATTTAGATTTAAGAAAAGACATTTCAAATCATCATGTTCTCCTTGTAGAAGATATTGTTGATACGGGAAATACAATTAAGGCCCTACAGGCATTGCTTTCCAATCGAAATGCAAAGTCGGTAAAGGTTTGTTCATTTTTGTTTAAGCCGGCAAGGCTAGAGCAAGATGTGAAGATTGATTATCTCGCATTTGAAATTGAAGATCATTTTGTTATTGGTTACGGTTTAGATTATGCCGGTCGCTATAGAGAGCTTCCTTATGTTGGGATTTGGTCAGAGGATAAATAGTGGCGATTGAAGTAACCGGTTCTGTAAGGGTTGACCTCGTTGGAGGAACTCTTGACTTAAACCCTATCAACCTAATTTTGAAAGATGTAGTGACCATGAATGTGGCAACTTCTCTTAAAGCAAAGGTGAAGCTTACTAAAGTCGATGAAGATCATATTCACTTTATTTCTAAAGATTATAATTCTGAAAATAAATTTGGATCTTCACTATTCACTGAAGAAAATCTAAGGGGAAAAAGTTTTGGACCTCTGACATTTCTATGCCAAATCCTTGATCATTTTAAGATTCATTCAGGCCTAAAAATTGAGCTTGAATCGGGGTCTCCTGCAGGAGCTGGACTTGGTGGATCCTCCGCCATGGGAGTCACTTTTTATAGAGCTCTTGCTGAATATAAAAATCTTTCCTTGGATAAAGAGCAAGCTATAAGAATTGTTAATGGAATAGAGGCGAGGATTTTAGATAGTGGACCCGCTGGATATCAAGACTACTATCCTGCTCTACATGGTGGTGTATTAGCTCTTCATCCGAGTGTTGATGGTGTTCTGGTCGAGCAAGTTTTTACAAAAGAAATAAAAGAGGCTCTCGAAGAATCTATCACTCTGGTTTATAGCGGAGAGCAAAGGCATTCTGGAATGAATAACTGGGAAGTCTA
>JAIBDQ010000143.1 GCA_024686135.1 Halobacteriovorax sp.
TCAGCAATGATGGTTTTTGTTTTATCCAAACTGATTTTTTCAATAAAATCCCCTGCTTCGCCGAGGGAAAGCTCTGCAATCTCAATAATGTTTACACCAGAGATAAAAGTATTTAAAGCATACTTGTTAAGTCTTTGCCCATTACATTCACGACAAATGTCTACCGACATAAATTCTTCAAGGTTCCCTCTAACTTTTTCAGAAGTTGTTTCCCTATATTTTTTATATAACCATTCCGAAAGTCCAGGAAAGGGCTTGCTGAATTCAAAATGTGAATTCTCACTTTTAAATGAATACTTATAAACCTTAGGGCTACCATCTAATAGTAGCGTTTTTATCTTCTTATTGAGACCTTTAAAGGTTGTATCACTAGGTATGCCTTCATGATTTAGGATGCTCTCAACCATCTTAAACAAAAATTTATTTCTTTTTGTTAGGGGACCGATAGCACCACCCAGAACAGGCAAATTTTCATCAAATATAATTTTATCAATATCAAAAGTTTTAGATTCACCTAGCCCATTACATTCCTCACAGGCACCCATTGGACTGTTGAATGAAAATAGTCGGGGCTCTAAATCGGGATAATGTTCCCCAGAGCTAGATATGTTTTTTTCTGAATAGGACTTAATTTTTTTATTACCTATTAAAAACCAAGCTGTCCCTGCCCCAAGTTTTAGAACAAGTTCGACGGAGTCACTAATTCTTTTTTTGGATTCGGCTTTCAATACAACTCTGTCCACAACGATGTAATTCTCTTCACCAAGAGAATCATATTCAAAGTCTTCCAGGGCAAACACTTCTTTGCCGGTATAGATCCGAGAAAATCCCATAGATAAAAGTTTTGACTGTTCCGCTTTAAACAATGATTTTGTCATTTCCACTGGTAATTGAAATAAAATTTGAACTTTTGTCCCAGTCTTTTCTTTAAAAAGTTCAGTCACAATTTGATTTGGAGTATATGACCTAACTTCCTCTCCAGTTTCTGGATCTTTTAAAGTACCCACTCGTGCAAATAGGACTCGTAAGTAGTCATAGATTTCTGTTATTGTTCCAACAGTAGACCTAGGGTTCCTAGAACTAGTCTTTTGATCTATGGCAATACTTGGGGATAGTCCTGTTATAGACTCAACATCAGGTGGCTGCTGCTGTCCTAAAAACTGTCTTGCATATGACGAAAGAGACTCTATATATCTTCTTTGACTTTCGACATACAAAGTATCAAAAGCGAGGCTAGATTTACCGCTTCCAGATGGTCCAGTAATTACGATTAGTGAATCTTTAGGTAATTCACAGCTTACAGATGTTAAATTGTGAACATTAGCGTTTACAACACTAATTTTATCAATGGCCATTTGCGTCCAGTTTTTCCAGGGCTAGTTTCATTGTGAATAAAGTCCCAAAATAATTAGCTTTATCTTTATCATATATTTCAAAGGCCGTCCCATGGTCAGGACTTAGTCTAAGAAATGGTAATCCTATAGTTATATTTGATGCCCTATACCCAGATATTGCCTTAAAAGGTGCTAGACCTTGGTCGTGAAAAGCTGAAATAAAACAGTCTGTTTTTGTTCTATCCAGGCCATTGGCTAAAAATGTATCCCCGCTTATGGGACCTTCAAATAAATGTTTCTTATGCAGAGACTTTAGCTCATCTAATGACTCTCTTAAGATACTATCTGCTTCGCCAATAAGTCCGGACTCCCCACAGTGAGGGTTTACTCCAGAGAAAATAAATTTCTTAAAATTAAAACTTGTTGAAATCAAATTAGAGATCTTAGAAATCACAAGTTCTCTCGTTATTTTTTCTTCAACTTTAGATAAAGTTATATGTTCGGTAAGCAATGCCAAGTTTAAATTCTCAGAAATGAAGAGCATTACGATATTGTCGTTTTGATACCTTTTTCGAAAATAGTCAGTGTGCCCAGTATACTTTTGTTTATCATCATAAAGCTGATCTTTGCTTGTAGGCATCGTTAATAAAATGTCATTACACCCAATTGCATCCAATGCACTATTTAGTGAAATAAATGACTTGGATAATTTTCCTAGTTCCAGGAAACGACAGTTTAATTTAGATCCTAAGATTGAAACAAAGCCTTTATTAAGATTAAAACTTAACTTCATAGAATGTAGAGTTTTAATTAAGTCTTCCTCGAATACATGCAAGTGAAAACTTGATTGTTGAGTTTTACTTAAACTAAGGAAGCTTTTAAGGAAGACCTCTAGACTAATAGATAATTCATGACCTTGAGAAACGTGAATTTTGTTCATTAGTAAAAATATTTTACGAAGTGTTTATTAATTTCTCTTTTAAACCAAAGTATACGGATATTCCCTGCTACCTTACTGTATAGTTTGTTTTGTATTCTTGGCTTTGCTCTTTGAAAGACTTCGGATTCGACAACGTCTTTCTTTTTGACAAAAAACACATGGTAGTCTGAACCGATTAGTATGGGGTTCGTAAAAGCGCCTTCGTTTGTTTTCTTTAGCAAGGCCTGTAGTTTTTTAGTTAAGCCATCTTGATCAATATCTGCAAAGAGTTCTGTAGAGACTTTTGAATATTCACTCGGAAGTGAACCATCAGATTGAAACTTTTTTAACACATCTTTAAATCTTTTTAACATACCTTTACTAAATAAATTTTTTGAAAGAGCAAAATCAACAAGAGTATATTTGAAAGAAAGTGTTTTATTGTTTTGATTCTCTTTATAAAAGGTATTTTTAATTTCTTGTTCCGTAACTGAGATCAGTGGACGAATTACTCGTTGATTAAAAATATTAAACTCGTAGGTTTCTCTTACAAGTTCAAAATATTCATCAAAAGTAACATTGTTTGAATTTAGAAACTCCAGTAGTCGATCTCTATTTAAACCCAGCCTTGATTCGGTTTCTTTAATTTGAGCTTCGACTTGCTCATCAGATACAACATAGCCCATTTCGGAAAGGCGATCCCTGATGATTTGTCTTTCGATTAAGAGTTGAACAATCTCTTTGGTGCTAAATTTTTCTTTATAGAATATTAGTGGTGATATATTTCTTCTTGGGCCGATACTCGATTGAACTCTTTTTACTTGGGATAAGGTAATAATTTTACTATCAACAACAGCGATAATTTTATCTAGTAGTTTAGAATGTGCGCTTAGCGACGTAAAAGTTACAAAAGCGAGCGTTATTAGTTTTAACAAAAGAACCTCCAGGGCAGCTTGCCCTGGTTAAACTTTTCTACAATTTACGGAGATTTACAAGGTTATTTCTTAAGTATGTCGTAATCTTCGAGAAGCTTCTTGTTCACACTGATTTTGGCATTTTTACGCATACCACTGAAATAGTTTTCGAGAAGCTTATCTCTTTTTTGATCATAAACAACTTTCTTATAAAGTGCTGTATTGATTGACTTTATATCCTTAACAGCAAGAATTTTTACGATATGGTAACCAAACTGAGTTCTTACTGGAGAAGTAATGGTATCCGGTTTTTTTCCTTTAATGGCTTGAAAGTATTCAGGAGCTAGGCGAATTGCCGGTTGAAACCCCATGTCTCCCCCGTTTGGAGCAGTGCTGCTTTGTGAGTACTTATTAGCAAGCTCTGAAAACCTTTCTGGTTTTTTCTTAAGTTCATTATAAACCTTAAGAGCAGTTTTTTGTGCTGCGAGAACTTCATCTTTTTCTGGTGAGGCTTTAACCCTAAAAAGGATATGTGCTGTTCTATATTCAGGATGACTTTTATAATATCTTTCAACCTCTGAGTCTGAAACTTGTATCTTTGCTAGTTCACCCTCAAGATCCATTGAGATTTGGGCATGGTAAAGAATATCTTCCATTTTACTTTTTACGACTGGGTCTAAGTGAAGCTTATTTTTTTTAGCCTTCTTAATTCCTAGTTCTCTATTAATGATATCATTTAAAACCTTTTCTTTAGTTACTGGCTTGTCACTAACGAACAATAGGTTTTGTCTGTACTCTTGATCAAATAAGCTTCTTAAGATCTTAGTTCCATTAACCGTAGCTAGGACTGGATCTTTAGCTGCGTTAGCTGAAAGAGAAAATAGTATAGTTATTAAAACAATGCAGTTTTTTGAATTCATAGAGAGTTCCTCAATTTGTTCCTTTCTAAAATTTTACCACAACCAGCTGTGGAGGCTACGTAAAAACGCTAACATGGAAGAATTTGCTCTGCAATATTTTTGGCAAATTCAAAAAGGTCTTCCAGAGTAATGGATTCTTTTGATTGGTAATAGACTTTATAATCTGGACTAAATTTATAGGTCTTTGGTCTACTTAAGAAATAATCAATCATTTTATTCTTGGTTTCGCTTTCTTTATCTAAAAAGCTCTTTTCAAAAGTAATGTTTATGTCCTTACCGGCAACATGGAGAGATTTAACTCCGCAATTCCTTAAAATAATCCTAGATCTAAGTAGCCAAATAAGGTTTTCTAACTCTGTAGGTCTTGGCCCAAATAGTTCCTCAAGCTCATCTACTAAGTTTTCTAAATCTTCTTGATTCTCCGAATTTGAAAGGAGTTTGTAATATCGAAGTCTCGTAGGACCATCTTCTATAAAGTAATTTGGAATATAACTTGAAAAAGGAGAAGAGATTTCAACTTTGGAGCTAACCATTTGTTGCTCCCCTTTTATCTCCCCTATAGCCTCTTTTAACAGCTCCATATAAAGTTCAAGACCAACGGCTTCTAGGTGGCCACTTTGATTTGCCCCCAAAACTTCACCAGCCCCTCTTATTTCTAAGTCGCATGATGCTATATGAAACCCAGAGCCAATATCCGCATAAGTTTGCATGGCCTTAAGTCTTTTTTCAGCGATTGGGGTAAGGTTTCTATTTTGAGGCACGAGAAAATATGCATAAGCCTTCTTTTCAGACCTTCCGATTCTGCCTCGAAGCTGATGAAGTTGACTTAAACCAAAAGTATCAGCTCTGTCGATTATCATCGTATTCGCGTTTGGAATATCTAGCCCAGATTCAATAATCGTCGTTGAGATTAAAATTTGATATTTTCCTTCATAAAACCCAGTAACTCTTGCTTCCAATTCCTTTTCGCTCATTTGACCGTGGGCAAATATAATTTTAGCCTCTGGAACAAGTTCTCTTATTTTTGCAGCATATTGTTCAATATCACTTACTTTATTGTGAACTATGAAAACTTGCCCACCTCTAGAGAGTTCTTTTTTTATTGCAGATTGAATCGTCTGTTCATCATCTTTTATAATATAGGTCTTTATCGATTGCCTTTTGGGTGGCGCAGTTTGAATTAGCGATAAATCCCTAAGTCCCAAAAAGGCTAATTGAAGAGTTCTTGGTATGGGAGTAGCTGTTAGAGTTAAAAAATCTACCGTGGCCTTAAGAGTTTTTAGTTTTTCTTTATGTCCAACACCAAACCTTTGCTCTTCATCGACTATAACGAGACCTAAATCTTTATACTTGATTGAATCTGAAAGAAGCTTATGGGTACCTATAATGATGTCAATGGATCCGGCCTCGAGACCCTCCTTGATTTGTTTTACTTCTTTAGGTGTCTTAAACCTTGAAATAAACTCTATTCTAAGTGGGAATTCTTTAAATCTTTTTACAAAACTATTGTAGTGCTGAAGTGCTAAAATAGTAGTTGGTACCAGTACGGCAACCTGCTTTTTATCTAGAGCTGCCAGAAAGGCAGACCTCATAGCAATCTCAGTTTTTCCAAAGCCGACATCACCGCAAACTAGATGGTCCATAGGCGCGGGTTTTTGCATAGATTCTAATACGGAATCCGTGGCGCTTCTTTGGTCGGGTGTTTCTTCAAAAGGAAAGGCTAATTCAAACTCATTATAGTAATGATCGGGGGGACTAAAGCCATGTGCTTTTTGCGTTTGTCTCTCAGCTTGTAACTTTAGTAAGTCAAATGCGAGTCTTTTGGCAGATTCTTTCGCTCTCGTTTTAACCTGATTAAACTTATTAGATCTAAGATTGCCAAGACTGCAATTAGCCCCTGAATCAGCATGTTTTTGAATTAGATTTATTTTATAAACAGGAACATAAACCTTATCATTGTTAGCATATTGAATGACTAGGAAGTCATTTTTTACGTTTCCTGTTTCCATAGACTCAAGACCTAGATACTTCCCTAGTCCATGATCTGAATGAATGACGTAATCGTCTTTTTTAAGTGTTGCTATCTGCTCAGCGAATAGATCGGGATTAATATTTGCTTTCTTTTGTGCCTTTTTCTTTTTGACAGAGAAGAGGTCTCCTTCACTTAATATAAGAAGTTTTTCAGCGGAATAATAAAAGCCATGCGAGAGGTAAGCATCAGAAAAAGTAATCCTGTTTTGTACCTCTCTCCTGATATCAAAAGTTTCAAGTAAATATAGTATTTCCTTTTTTGCGCTCGCAGTTTTAGTAGAAATAATAATGTTTCCACTGTGCTTAAACTCTTCGTTGATATATTCAAATATTGATTTTAGATTTTCTTTTTTACTATCTGATATTTGAACTCTGCTTTTGAGATATACGGGAGCCGATTCTAAATTAAATTCGATTAAATTACTTATTTCATCATCGTTAGATACAAGAACATCATCTACGTACATTGCTTTTTGACCAATGAGTTCACTAAGTGAAGGATGAAAAAAGTTCTCTGGCTCTGGATTTATAGATTCGCTTTTTAGATTCTCCGAACTCTCTTCGAACTCGGTTCTAAGTGTTTCAAATAGCTCCGTTTCTTCAAGGTCAATTTGACCTCTTTTAAAAAGAACTGGAAGTATTTCGTTTGGCAAATAATCGAGCAGAGATGAAACTTCATTGGTTTTAAAAAATAACGGAAGGGCCAGAGAATAGTTTTGAAACAAGTATCCATCACTTAATTCTTGAAAAATTTTTTTTCGATTTTCAAATTTTAACTTGAACTGAGTTCCCGGCATGGGGATGTTTTCTCTTAAATTAGTAGGATAATTACCCTTACTTAAAAGACCTGGAGCTGGACCAATAAAGACTTGCTGTAGGGGATGATCTTTTAAAGTTTTTTGAGTTTCAGAATCAATAAGATTAATTTTTTCGATTAATTCATCAAAATAATTAATTCTAAAAGGCTCACCAGAGCTGGGAAAAATATCAAAAATCTCTCCTTTTTTAGAAAAGGTTCCAGGTTCTTCGACTGTTATTGATGCGGAGTATCCCAATTTAAAAAGTTTTGATGCGAGTTCATCTGGAGAAATAATATCATCAACATTTAATTCTATTTTATTTTCCAAGAAGAAATGTTTAGGAGGTAATTTTGATAGTGCGGCGCGTGTCGAGCAGATTATAATATCGGGCAAATCACTTTGAGCTAATTTGTTTAGAACGGAGAATTTTTTTCGCAGCACGAAATCGGAGGATACAAAGGGTTGGTAAGGACTGGCCTCTTCTTCTGGGAACACATCGACAGAAAGGCGGGAACTCACCGATTCAAAGGCTTCTGCGAGGTCTTCAGAGGTATCTTGTGTGGGGCAAAAAATAATGAGAGGCTTCTTTGTTAAGCTATTCTTAGAAATAAAATCATCCAAAAAATAACAGAACTGCTCTTCATTCAGACCGCTAAGACGAATATCTTCACCAGTTTTTGAGGACCAGTTAGATATTTTTTCGTTTATATGTACAAAGTGTGTCATAGCTTTTGGATTAACGCATAGAGAGATTAATCTCCATCCTTCCTTTATTAGTCTTAAAAAGATTAATTCAAAATGTTTTCAAGTGGTTGTCTTTTTTGTAATCTTGGACCACTAAATTGTATACGACTTTTATAGAGGAGAGAACTGAGATGTCATCTCATAACCTCGACGTGTATATGCCGATTCTTATTTTAA
>JAIBDQ010000104.1 GCA_024686135.1 Halobacteriovorax sp.
ATAAACCTGAAAAAAAATCAAACTCAAAAAACGTAAGCTGTGAAAAAGCTCAATCCGATCTTTGTGAGAAAGGTGGATTAAGTATTGAAGAGTGCTCCTCCAAATATAAAAAAGAATTGGGAAAAGCATGCGGGGAAGACTTTTTAAAAGCAGCTGCCGAAACTAAAGAAATCACAGAGTGTTTTAAGCTTAGAAAAAAATACTGCGGCGAAGAAATGACTATAGAGTGTGATGAGATCTTTCAAGCGAAGGCGCCAGCTCGTTGTAAATCAGTATCCGTGAGTGGAAAAAAAGAGAAGGGCGGAGGAATTACTGACAAAAATATGCTTAGCAACTGCAAAGATAATATAATGAACTCTTGTAAAATGCCTAGTGATGAAGAGCTTTTAAAAGAAGGTTCTGATCCTAGAGAGTTGATGAAAAAGTATCAAGTTTGTGTAAGTCGTTCTTTAAAAAGTGCGAAAGGCAAATGTGGAGGAATGTTTCCTAATCCTGAAAAATCTGTGAAAGAAGCAAACAAGTAATTAGAGATATTTTACAAATCGATTTGTTTCATCAACCAAGATGCATTTGGGTTCAACCGGTTTATCTGAAACTTGAAACCCTATGATGATCACTTCTTCGCCTTTTTTGATAAGATGAGCAGCAGCTCCATTAATGCAAATTTCACCGGTCCCGCGGTTTCCCGCAATAACATAAGTTTCTAGTCTAGCACCTGATGTATTAGAGACGATTAATACTTTCTGTCCCGGCCATAAGTCGATTCTATCAAGGAGATCAGTATCAATTGTTACCGAGCCAATATAGGAAATATCAGCTTCGGTGATAGTGGCCTTATGAATTTTAGATTGCAGCAGCTCTCTCATGGCAGGAACTTAACTCAATAGGATAAAAATGAAAAGCATCTTAGACTATCGAAGAGCTTGGAATTCCAAGGAAATAAAGAATTGTCGTCATTGGGCCGTGGCTCATATGTTGCTCGGCAGTCTTTCGCACAATATCTTTTGCGTGATAAGCAATTCCTAGTCCTGCTGTTGCAAGCATAGGAAGATCATTAGCTCCATCTCCAATAGCAACCACTTGGTCCAGGCTGATTTGTTCTTGTTGGGCCAGGACTTTCAAAAGAAATGCTTTTTGATTGGCATTTACAATCTGTCCTTCCACTTTACCTGTTAACTGGCCATCAATAATTTCTAGTTCGTTGGCAAAAGCATAGTCGATGCCTAACTGATCTTTTAAAGCATTGGCAAAAAAACTAAATCCACCAGAGATGATGGCGACTTTATATCCAAGGGACTTTACCGTTCTAATAAAATCTTCACAGCCCTTGGTAAATGGAAGATTTTTTAAAATATCTTCCATCTTAGAAACTTCAAGACCTTTTAATTTTGATACTCGCTGAATTAGTGACTCATCAAAATCGAGTTCACCGTTCATGGCCCTTTCTGTGATTTCTTTAATCTCAGGTCCAACACCATGGACTTCAGCCATCTCATCAATGACTTCTGTTTGAATAAGAGTTGAATCCATATCAAAGACGATTAATCTTTTAGATCTTCTAAAGACATTGTCCCTTAAAAAGGCCACATCAACCCTATGTTGAGTGGAAAGGGCATAAAGATTTTCCTTAATGCCTTTAAAGTCTAATCCTTCAGGAATAGAGGTCGTGATTTCCATTACCTTAAAGCTTCCCGGCTCCATATTATCAATTCGAACAATATTTATTTCGTGATTAGCTAGAGTTCCTGAGACATCTCTTAAGAATTCGGCGCTAATGCTGTTAACTGAAACGCAGTTCAAAATAAATTTTTCAGAATTATCTAAAACGTCCTGCTTAGCTTCTACTGGTTGATAAGTGAGGGTCAATCCTTTTTGAGAAGTTCTAAAAAGCATTTCTTTAAGAACCATCGGGTTACCGGAGGCATCTCTACTTTTTATCTCAATCATTATACTTAAGGAAAGTAGTCCATGAGTAACAGCTTGACCCATATCAGCTATAGAATCTCCCGCTTGGGTGATGATATCTAAAAGCATGCTAGTGATACCAGGATGATCCGGTCCTGAGACGGTGACTAATATATATTGGCTACTTTCCACGGGCTTCTTCTCTTTTAATTTTCAACTTCCTCCACATTCCTAAAGTGTATTCAAGAGCAGAGTAAATTGAAAAAATCGATGCTAAATAAATAAAAATATTTCCTATTAAAATCATGGGGATTCCATAGGGATCATCATAGGCCATAAGAAAACCGATCCCAAACATTTGAAAAGCAGTTTTCCATTTACCTAGCTGTCCTACAGGTACCACAAGGTCTTTGTCACTGGCGAGTAAGCGAAGGGCGGTGATGTAAATTTCTCTTAACACTAATATAATTACGACGAGAACTGGAATACGATCCAATGCTTGTAAGATAATTAATGAACTAACAATAAGAAATTTATCTGCAATAGGGTCAAGAAAGGAGCCAAACATTGTGACAATATTTCTTTTTCTAGCGATATACCCATCAAAAAAGTCGGTAATACTGGCGGCCACAAAGGTCCATGCGGCAACATAGCAAAGTGTTTGTTTCATGCCGTAAAGCCAAGGAAAATCGAGTAAATTTAAGTAGAGGCTACCGATAATCACAGGAATAAGGGCGACTCGAAAGAGGGTAAGTCTGTTGGGAAGATTATCAATCTCCCACTCTGTCTCCACTTGAGCCTGATTGGCCGTATTTTCTTCCATCCAGCAGCATTCCCATAAAACTAATTAGAACTACTCAAGTTTTAACATGTGCGCTGTGCGTTTGTGGAGCTATTTTTACCACCTAAAAGCGAGACGCGTCATAGGGTAAAATGGAAGAAATACTTTAAAAAGGATTAAAAATGGAAGGGCATCTTAATTTAATAAAAACTGATTATAAAGAAACGGAAAAGAGAATCTTTCCCAGATTTCCATTTACCTACTTAACCTTCAAGGCCAATAGCGGAGAAGATCAAGTTTTTGAAGTATTGAATATCAGCTACACGGGCATGCAGGTTAGCCTAAAAAATGGTGGATGTAGCTTTAAGCCAGATAGCACGATTAAAGGTGACCTGCATTGGAGAGGAGCTTCAATTAGTATCGAAGGACAAGTGAAATGGGTTAAGGGACAAAGGCTAGGAATAGCTTTTGAAGAAAAGTTAACTGTTGAAGCCATCCCTAGTTTTCTAAGTATAGAAAATATTGTGGCCGGAATGAGGCCTGTTCATGACAGTGGACTAGATATTGAAATGCCAAATAATTTAAAATATTGGCTCCGGGCAGATGGACCAGTAGAAGTTTTTATTTGGGAACATAACGACCATGAAACTTCTCGCTTTCAAATCATCATGATGGATAGTTTTGTGGAGTGGGAGGACGGAAAAGGTCTTCGCACGGGTAATGTGATTAACAAAAGAAATGTTGAAACTCCGCTAAATGCTGAAGACGAGTATATATTCGAGATTGAGCAATCCTGTGACGAAGAAAAAATTAAGTTTGCGTCACGCATTATTGCTCATATTCCAGAGAACTTTTTGCCAGAAGCAGTGACAAGGTTCCTATCCATGAAAATTGGTGCTTAGAGCAATTCCTTTCCAGAATAATCCAAAGCAAGTATGATTCGACGGTATTTTTTATTGGAGAATCTATGAATCGTAACCTTGCCTTAGAATTTGTACGCGTAACCGAAATGGCCGCTGTTTCCTCTGCCCGTTGGATGGGTCGTGGGGATGAGAAAGCAGCAGACCAGGCTGCAGTTGATGCTATGAGAACCATGCTCGACTCTGTTGAATGTGAAGGTATCGTCACCATCGGTGAAGGTGAAAGAGATGAAGCTCCCATGCTTTATATTGGTGAAAAAGTTGGAACGGGAACAGGTCCAGCCCTAGATATTGCCTTAGATCCTCTTGAAGGAACCACGGTTTGTGCCGTTGGAGCTAGTAACTCAATCTCTGTTATGGCCATTGCCGAGCGTGGTGGCTTTTTAAATGCCCCCGATACTTATATGCAAAAGATTGCCTGTGGTCCGGAAGGAAAAGGCGTAATCGATATTAATGAATCTGCTGAAGAAAATTTAAGACGTTTAGCAGAAGTAAAGCGCTGTAGAGTTCAAGATCTAACTTGTATTATTTTAGACCGTGAAAGACACGAAGGCCTAATTGATGAAGTTAGAAAGGCCGGAGCAAGAATTAAACTTATCGGTGACGGTGATGTGGCCGGTGCCGTTTCATGCTGTGTGCCTGATAGTGGTGTTGATCTTATGATCGGTACTGGAGGAGCCCCTGAAGGTGTTATCGCCGCAGCAGCACTACGTTGTATGGATGGAGAGTTTCAAGGGATCTTAAGGTTTAGAAACGAAGAAGAAAAAGAAAGAGCCAAAAAAATGGGCGTAACAGACTTTGATAAAGTTTATAATATTGAAGATCTTGCTTCCGGTGAAGTTATGTTCGTAGCTACAGGTGTAACTGATGGGACTTTCCTAAAAGGTGTAAAATTTAAGCCTTGGGGAGCAGAGACTCAATCTATTGTTATGCGCTCAAAATCGGGTACAATTAGACATATCGATGCAGTACACAGGTTTGATACGAAACCTAGATATTAAAAATATAACTTAGGGAGACTATGGATGGCCCAGGCAAGTAGAACAGAAACCTTTGACGTTGAAATTGATAAGCTATACGACACAATTGTCGACTATGCTTCCTATCCAGACTTTGTTGATGGATGCTCTTCTGTAAATGTCATAGAGCAAACAGAAGCTGGCGCAAAAGTTGAGTACGGTTTAAATCTCATCAAAAAATTTAAATATATATTGAATTTAAAACATGAAAAACCAAATCGTGTTTCTTGGTCTTTTGATTCAGGCGATTTATTCAAGATGAATGAGGGTTCTTGGGAGTTAAAAGATAATGGTGATGGAACGACTGAGGTTACTTATTCACTAGAAGTTGACATCAAAGGGTTTGCTCCTAAAAAAATCGTAGATAATCTTACGAGTAAAAACCTTCCTGCCATGATGACTTCCTATAAAAACAGAGCTAAATCCAGAGGCTAATCATGACAAAAAAAGATGATAAAGAAGGTTTAGGGGATGTTATAAAAAAGGTTGTCTCCATTGGTGTTGGTGCAGCCTTTATGACTGAAGAAGCTGTTCGAGGTATTGTAAAAGATCTCCCGATTCCTAAAGAAATTGTAACTGGTCTTATTGAAAATGCTAAAGGAGCTCGAACTGAGTTCACAGCTGGCATTCAAGAAGAAGTTAGAAAGCATTTAAGTAAGGTGGATCCTAAACAAATGGTTGAAGCGGTCTTAGATGGTTACGATATCGAAGTGAATGCCACCTTGAAGTTTAAGAAAAAAGAAGATGAACAGAGCTGAGTTAATAAAAGTAAGGTTAGGTCTAGTAAAAAAGAAGTTAGGTAAGACCGAGCTTGTTGCCGTCTCAAAATCAACTGATATTGAAAGTATTGAATACGCTCTAGAGTCAGGGCAGTCCGACTTTGGTGAGAACCGAGTAGGAGACTTAGAGGAAAAAGCACTCTTTCTAAAAGAAAGAGGTATTACCTGGCATTTTATTGGAAATCTTCAATCGAATAAAATTAATCGTCTTTTAAAAATTCCAAATTTAAAATTTATCCATTCGATAGATTCTCTAAAAACATTGGAACAGCTTTATAAAAAAGAAGAACATTTTGTAGGTGATGACCTTGGTTTTTTTCTTCAAATTAATACCAGTAATGAGGGCGAGAAGCAGGGGTTCTCTATTTTTAATTATGATGAGTTAGCCGCTGCGGCCAATATAATCTCTAGAAAAGAAAATTCATCTTTTTATTTAGCTGGTCTTATGACAATGGGAAAAATTAGGACCGAAAACTTTGAGGAAGATGCTAGGGCCTGTTTTAAGAGTCTAACTAAAGTCAGAAATACCTTAAAACGAGACTTTGAGCTTCCTCCTATGAGGTTATCCATGGGAATGAGCCGCGATTTTACAATTGCGGTAGAGGAAGGTGCCGATTTTGTACGAGTTGGATCTGATATATTTAAGCCCGAAGAATCCCATCACTAAGTAAAAATTACTTTTAAATTGCATATTTAGGCCATTTTAAGCAAGTTATGTTGAGAATTGATTGATTTAGTGAGGATGACATGGCCGAAAGAAAGGTGCCTGAATTAAGTTTATTAGATTATTTGAATGGATCTGAAGAACAAAGAAAAACCTTTGTCGATAGTCTTTTTATTGGTCTTAAGGAATATGGGTTTATTATTTTAACTGACCATACGGTCGATCAGAAAAAAGTTGATGAGGCCTACGAACTTGTTCATCAATTCTTTCATTTACCAGTAGTGACAAAAGAAAAGTATGGTGGAGTGCCCGGTGGTCAAAGAGGTTATACTCCTTTTAAAAAAGAACATGCTAAAGATTCTAAGCATGGCGACTTAAAAGAGTTTTGGCATGTTGGAAGAGAGTTAGACGAACAAAGTCCTTACTTTGATATCTACCCTAAAAACTTATGGCCAACTGAAATAGAGAACTTTAAAAAAGCATTTCTAGAACTTTACTCATCTATGGATCAAACCGCAGTAGTCCTTTTAGAAGCGATTGGTGAGGCTCTTAATACACCCAAAGATTTTTTTAAAGATATGATTCATGATGGAAACTCTATTCTTAGAACTATTCATTATCCTCCTACGACTGGAGAAGATACGAATAATTCGGTTAGGGCCGGTGCCCATGAAGATATAAACCTGATTACAATGTTAGTTGGGGCAACGGGGAGTGGGCTAGAACTTCTCGATAGAGATGGTAAATGGCTTCCAGTTAAAACACTACCAGGTCAAATCGTGGTTGATACTGGAGATATGATGAGCCGTCTAACAAATGACGTTCTTCCTTCTACAACTCATAGAGTAGTTAATCCGGATGACTCAGGAGAGACGAGATACTCCATGCCTTTCTTTGTGCATCCGCACGATAATGCTCTGATCTCTTGTCTTGATTCTTGTATTGGCGAAGGTCGTAAGTACGATGATATTAATTCGGCTGATTTTTTAATTAAGAGGCTTGAAGAAATTGGACTTTATTCTTAGAACTTGACGCCAATTGAGACTTTTGAATTTACAATAGTTGTATTCTGCTCGACACCATCAGCAAAGCTCTCTTGCGCCCCAATTGATTCCATGGCACCTTCGAGTAAAATCCACTTACTGTCTCCAATAAATTTTGAAAAACCTAATTTAAGAACGGGTAAGATAAAGACCGAGCCCGTGCTAACAGATTCATCAACTGTGGTTGAAGAAATACCATAGCCAAGACCTGCGCCAACATAAAAATAGCTTCTATCAGTTTCATCTTGGTTGAAGAGATAGTTTAATTCGCCAATACCCGCCAACCTGGTGGTTGGTACATCAAGGACAGGTTCTGAAATCTTTTGAACTTCGCTATCGTAACGCATTCCAATTCCAAGTTCCCATCTAGGACTAAAGTTAATCACAAAAAGACCTTCAACCTGATATCCTGATCTGGTTGATTGAGCTTCAGCCTCTAGGGAGGAAACACTATCGCTTAATGCATAAGAGAGGTGTCCTCTCGCTATCCAGTAGTTTTTTGTTTTAAAACGAAGACCTTTTTCGGAGATTTTTTCAAGTTTAGGTAATTCTAAAATAAGGTTTTCAATTGAGTTTGTGAAAGTTACGAATTCACCTTTTTCAAAAGCGACGCCCCCTCTTTTGTCATTAACTTCCCAAATAGACATAGTCCTATTCACTTCTGTCGCCGTAGCAACGACACCGGCATTTCTAATTGTAAATAGTGACTCTTGGCCAATAGCAATTCCATCAACAAAGCCTTTTCTAACGACAAAGGTCTTTTTACTTGTGGATACCGTTTGAATAACAACGAGTTGATCGTAGGCCTGACCCACATTGGTATAGGCAAATACTATGAATAATAGGAGGTAGATGAACTTTTCTCTCACACTTAAATTATATCATTCTAGGCGTCAAAAATATTAAGGGGTTAAGGCTTTCCCCTTAAGCAATCCTCATAGATAACCGATAGGAATAGTATGAAAAAGCGAGTGCTCATATTAGTGGGGAGTTTGGGAGTTTTAGCTCTTGTGTGGACCCTTACATGGGATAAGTATCAAGAGAGTCTCCTCATAGAAGAGGGTGCTAGTGAAAGTGAAAAAAAATCTAGCTCTAGGCCTCCCGTTTTTAAAAGGTTACCAGCGCAAAAGCCGTTGCCAATTTTAGAAAAACCTAAGGCCATGAAAACCAGCTTTTTCTTAGAGAGGGTTGTCGATAGGAAGCCTACTAACTTCAGGCCATCAAAACATAAGATAATAGAATCTGGGAATCAAAAATTTAATATAGTAGAAGATTTAATAGCGGTTAAAGCAAGCCATCGCAATAGGTATTCCTCAGATGAAATTGTGGAGGAAAAATTTAGTTTTCTTCTTGTTAAAAAGAACGGCTCTGAAGATTCTGAAAATTTGGTTGTGCAAAATTCTAGAACTAAACGACTTGCGATATTAACCGGCGTATTTAAAATTAAACTTTTCAACCATGAGGACTGGTCTAAGATAAGTGAAAAGTATTCTTTAATTGAGCAGGCCAATTTTCCAGGTATTAGACTAACCCTTCTTAAAACTAATGACTTAAACAAGTTAGAGTCAATATTAAGCCAGTTAAATAAGGACTCTATGGTAGAGCGAGCCGAGTTAGAGATTTTAGAAAATCCACCCGTAACCAATTAATATCATTCCTAAATAATTAAATACTCAAGTATTTGGGTCTTGCTCTCGATAAGAGAGTGTAGAGGTCTACTATAATGAAGAAGATGCGAGAGCAATCTAATATTTACTTAAGTTTAGCGATAGTAAGTCTATTGCTGTGCTCTTGTGTTCCAACTCCTGGGGACAAAACCAACGCGAATAAGGTCAGCAATGGTGGAAGCGTAACCTTAATTCCAAATGAATCACCTTTTATCAGCGGCGTTCCTACAGTGGTTACTAATCAAGATCTTTACTATAGTTGGGCACCAACTCTACATTATACAGGACTTAGATTTACAGCAACAGGACTTCCTGATTGGTTAAGTATCCATGAAAGCACAGGGGTTCTTTCAGGTATACCGAGAGAGTCTGGCACTACAGATAATATTAGAATCACGGCATTTAAATCTAACCGGTTTACTGAAATCGGTCCTTTCTCAGTTCAAGTCTATGGCGATCCACTCAAAGTGTATGCTTGGCATATGAGAAATACGGGACAAAGTAATTTTGCAAATAACGGCGGAACTTCTGGTGAAGATTTAAACTTAGATGAAGTTTTAAGAACGGGTAATTTTGGAGCTGATATTAAAGTAGGGGTAAGTGACTCAGGCCTTGATATTGATCATCCTGATTTATTTGTTAATGTCTTAAACCCTCTTAATAAAGATTATAAAACAAGTGCCCCATATTTTGGTGATCCCGGTGTTACAACAGGGGGGGATCATGGAACTTCTGTGGCCGGTATTATTGCTGCTGTAGGATGGAATGGTATTGGCTCAAGAGGTATTGCTCCTAAAGCAAAACTTGTTGGATTAAATTATCTTGGAACTGGGGTAACCCAATCCACGGCCATCCAACTAGATCAGGCCAGTGGCGATCTTGATGTTTATAATTATAGTTATGGTTCTAGTTTTTATCCAATGGCACAAAATGCTGACAGTACCTATATAGATCAAGTGAAGTATGGATTAGGAAATCAAAGAGGGGGCAAGGGCTCTGTCTATGTCAAAAGTGCAGGAAATTCATTTCAAGAATGTGACTTCAGTCATAGTGGAATGTTTTTGGGACTCCTGTGTTTTAGTCACAACTCTAATCTTGGTGCTGAAGATGAGTTGCCTTGGTATATCGTCGTTGGAGCTACTAATGCCTTAGGTGTTAAGTCATCATATTCCTCGGAAGGGGCGAACCTTTGGGTCTCTGCTCCCGGTGGAGAGTTTGGAAAAACGAATCCGGCTATTCTTACTACTGATACTGCTGGCTGTGCTGACGGTTATGCTCGCTTTGGGTTAACTGGAATAAACTTTCTAAAAGGCGGTGATGGTAATACGGATTGTGATTATACACAAAACTTTAATGGAAGCTCTTCCGCGGCGCCAATGGTTAGCGGGCTAGTGGCCTTGCTTCTTGATGCAAATGCAAATTTAACTTGGAGAGATGTTAAACATATTTTAGCAGTGACTGCGGAAAAAGTTGATGCAGCTTCTTCTGATACTTTAGTGATAGAAGACTTTGATTTTGATAATGGCCCCTATGTAACAGTCGATAATGATGACATGATAGGACATACATATTCGCAAGGGTGGACCACAAATAGTGCGGGTTATAGTTTTCATAATTACTATGGTTTTGGTCAAGTCGATGTGGACGCAGCTGTAACTATGGCAAAAAGCTATTCATCTTTTCTAACGGGGATGCCTAGTGAAACGGACCCAGCTTTTTCTCTTTCAACGAGCTCAGTTAATACGGCCATTCCTAATAGTAGCGTTACAGGTCTTTCCGATTCTATCAATATAAATCAGTCCTATACAGTGGAAGCAGTTCAGATAAAGGTTAATATTACTCACCCAAGGCCTGGTGATCTAGGCATTGAGTTAACTTCACCAAGTGGAACAAAAAGTATTATTTTAAATATTAATAACTCACTTTTGATTG
>JAIBDQ010000048.1 GCA_024686135.1 Halobacteriovorax sp.
AAAAAGAGGAAGAAAGATTAAGACAGCAAAATGAGATGGAAAGACAGGCCGAAGAGGAACACCAAAAAGAAGAAGAAGCTGCAAAGGAACTAGCAAAGACCACGAAATATAGAGAGCAATGTGAAGAAGTAAAAAAATATTTAGTAAAAGATGAATTTCAAGTTAACTGTCATTTAAATTATCATCACTACAATGCTCCAGAGACAGGTGGAGCCGGAAAATATTATGATCAAGCTAAAGCGAGAAATGAAGGAAAGCTTAAGATCGCAGGATTTAATATTTGGCACCCTGGTATGGGAAAGACTCGCTACAAAGATAATGAACTAGTTGCCAAGGTTATTAATAATTGGGATCTGGTCGCTGCCGTAGAGCTCCTTCCAATCATTGGGGATGACTTCGTTAATAATCAGAATATTGTAGATTTAGTAACAAATGGAGAAAAGTACAAGGCGGAACTTCTTGAAGAGATTATGGAAACAAAGGCCAAGATGAAAGGTCTTTCAAGAAGAAGTGAGCAGTATAAAAAGCTTTCGGATATTTTAAAGGAACAAAGAAAAGTTGAACGAAAATTAAAAAGAGATATCGTTTCGGCCCCTAAGCACTTTAGAAGCCCCGGGTACCTTGATATTTTAAATGAACTAAGAAAACTAGATGAAAGTTGGTCACTTCTTTTGGCACCAAGGGGTGAAGCGGCTAAAGAATCTGACGTTCAAGAACTCTCTGGATTCTACTATAGAAGAACAAAAGTTAGACCCCTAATTCAAAGATATTGCAAAGAATATAAAACAGGAGGTATAGGAAATCCTCTGGCCTGTATTCCTAATTTTTCAGAACGATTTTTCGGTAGAGACGTAAAGGACTCATTCTCAAGAAGACCCTTTATGGCCAATTTTGAATCAGGAAATTTTGATTTTACCCTATTAACCTCTCATGTGGTTTTTACCTCATCCCCAAAACCAGAAAAGATGGAAGAGATTCTCCAAGATGCTTTTCAGGTCTCACATTATAAAGAGGTGGGCAAAGGTGTAACAAAGGGGAACTACGCTAGATTGGCGGAAATTGATCTTATGCTCGAATTCATGGAAAAACTTAGATCTAAATTTAAAGAAAAGGATGTGATTCTTGTTGGGGACTTTAATATTGAAAAGAAGAATCGTTTTTGGCCGAAACTTTTTGAGAGTTTAAAGGGAGCAGACCTCGTTGTTGATGAAGCAACTTCGTTAACAATAGGAAGGTTTGATAGTAAGGGAAACCCTACCCATGGTGATGCTAGTAACTATGATCATTTTGTCTTAGATGGAAATTTTAGTAGAGAGTGCAAAAACTTTAATGATGAATATTACGCAGGTAAATATTCCTTTTACATGGAAGATATTAAAAATGATGTGGAAAGGAAATATATCATTCGAGAAAAAGTTAAAAACGAATGGGATAAATATGACTTTAGACCTGGTAAGCGAGAGTATGCCGGAAGAATGGTGGCCTCGATCGTTTCTAAGATGAAGAACCGCTATACCGTTAAAAATAAAAAAATTGTTAAAGTTAAAGTAGATGAAGAAAAGTACACTAAGTCCGCTTGGGACAGATTATTTATAAGCCAGATCAGAGACCAAAGTTATTATCAGGTTTATAAAGAAGTGCTTTCCGATCACTTCCCGATCTTTATGGAATGTCATACTGATATTCCTGATGACGACGACAGGCTTTAATCCATTTTATTTATGCAAGTAACCAGGTACCTATAAAATAGAGCCGCTGGCGGGGACCAGCGGCTGTATAACTTTAGGGATTAGGGATTGGGGTCATTGGAAGGCACCTGAGGATTGGTTTAGGATGAGGGGTCCTCAGGTGCCTTAAATAATGTGAGCTTTGGGTAGCTCATAATTTGTCTTACCTTTGATAAATAGTTATGCACGCACTGTGCCATAAGATTTCTTTATAACCCTTGAAAAGTAGATTGTCGGCCGGTTGGCAAAAGGTTTCTGGTGCGTTTTGACACTCTGCGTAGGTGCGTAATGACCCGTGATCTTGGGCACTTATGTAATAATTACAAAGTTTGTTTATTCAAAAATAGGCTGATGCTTATACCAGCAATTAGGCCTTGAGCCTTCTAGTCTTCTTTGGCTTTCCTGCTTAATACAGGCACCAATATTTGGGTTAGTAGGATGAAAGTCCACGTCTCTCTTATTACAGAAAGATCCAGAAACGATCGTGTCTAGACGACATTGAGGATCAGGGTGGCTAAGCTCAGTCAGTCCAACGCGAGATTTATTTGGAGTCTTAAAGCTTGGAATTTTCCACCAAGGCTTAAGAGTTGAGAAAACTTTTGTAGCGCTAAGGCCGGCCAATAGAATTTTAGAGCAGATACGGTCACTACAGATCTTATCTACTTCTTTTTGGTCTGATGGGTCTGCCACTAAATTATCATGGGCACCGGTAAGGGCCAATTGGTCAAAAACTTTAGGCAAACATTTTGTGGCCGCAAAGTAATCAGCTTGACCCTCAGCAGAGGACCAAGACCTTTTTTCTGACCTTCCTCTATATTGCCTAGGGGCTCCGCCGAAAAAGTGACCTAATTCATGACATAGAATAAAGTAAATCCCCTCTGTTTTCATATCTGGGTGTCTAACCATTCCACCATTAAGTTTAATAAGAGGGTTTCCATTATCATCTTTAGTTGCGTGAGCATTTACCTTTGGGTTTTCCCAATCATTCATGATCTTTAGTTCTTTTCCCAATTTATCTTTAACATAAGGAGCAAAGATTCTTTTGAAGTCTCTAATGATGTCATCAGTTTTCTCGCGATTATCTAAGCCTTTAAAGCCAGAAGTTTCATATTTTAAATCTGAATCTGGTAAACAACCGAATTCTTCAGAAGCACTAATAGGATTTGAAATAACGCTAAGAGTTAAGAGTAATATGAATTTCATCGATATCTCCAAATATGACTAGATAGAAAGATTTTATATGTATATACACAGGAAAAGAAACTGATTTAAATCAGAATAATTGATCTGAAATATCTGATATAAACAATCGGCGCATCAGATTCAGTTTGTAAGGGAAATTATACTTTAATCCTCGAAAGCTACTTAACTGTTTATAAAACACACCCTACCACGGAGGTAATTATGAAAAAGGCATTTCAATTATTAGCAATCTTAGCACTTTCAAGCGGAGTGGCGATTGCATCTACACCTGTAGAGATCATGGCCCCAATTGATCATATCTATTCACCAAAAGGATTTGATAGTAATGACAATACTGAGGTTATTATTGAAGGTTATTTACCAAACTTATGCCACAAGGCACCAAGTTCTACAGTTACTGTAGAAGGAAACAAGATCAATATCAAAGTAACTGCACTTCGTTACCATCCTTCTAATCCATTTTGCCCAGAAGCGATTGTACCATTTGTAGAAACTGTAAAAGTTGGACTTCTTGATAAAGGGAATTACGACATCGTTGTAAACGGTAAATCACTTTACGAGAAAAGAGGACAAATCGCAGTTGCAGAAGCGACTTCAAACTCAGTAGATGAGCATGTTTATGCAAACGTTGAGTATGTACAAAAACAAGCTGGTTCAAGAGAAGTTGTTCTAGAAGGATATAATCCAAGTGACTGTTTCGTTCTTGATGAAGTTAACGTAGTTGATAATGGAAAAGACGTTTACAGCATTCTTCCAAAGATGAAGCAAATCTCTGATTTTTGCCCAATGAAAATGGTTCCTTTCTCTTATAAGATGGAAGTTCCAAACAACCTGAAGCAAGATAGAGTTTTATTACATGTAAGATCAATGAATGGATTAAGTGTTAATAGCTTATTTCACAATGCCAAATAAGTAGCTAAACATGAGGAAGTGAATCATCTAACCAGTAGATTTCACTTCCTCTTTTTACAAGAATTTCTTCAAACTTCACCCCAAAATTTTCTTTTCCAATATGAGGCTCAATGGCCCAGAGGCCATCCGCTAGGGTTGCATTTTCATTCTCTGTAAGAAAGGGGGCATTTTTCTTTGCCATATGTTTTAGTAAGTAGGCATAAGCTGGTGGCTCAAAACCCATGATAGAGAGGTTGGGTAAAAAGCTTTTTGGTAGTCTTCCGATTCTATGACCGAGTACTCCGAGGGGGTAGAGTCCATGACAATTCTTATACTGATTTTCTGTGAGGTCTTTTTCAATCTCCAGATAGAGCTCTTTTATTGTGCAGTCTTCTTTAACCAATTCAATAATTTTTTTTCGAAGAACTTTTAAGTATTCTAGTGCAGCCTGGTGTTCTTCGGATTCTCCCACCATAAAGCTATAACCAATATCGACGGCAAAGCCTTTTTCCGTTGGCGCAACATCTAAAATAACGGGCATATTATTTGCGAGCTTTTTTTGACTCGGGAGAAATTCTTTTCCAAAGTGGGGAAGTGGGTTTTTTAAGTTCGGAACCTTTAAATTCTTTATATCAAAAGGTTTAGAAAAGTCCTTAAACCCCGTTCGATCTCCAAACCAGGCAAAGGGTCTATGAAAGTAATGATGAATTCCTTTTTGCTTTAAGTTTTCTTTTAATAAAGAGGCCGCCTCTTTTTCTGTAATTCCAATAAAAAGAGATTCCTGTACTTCCGCACAGGCCTGATAAGCAGTCTTTTGAAGGCTTTTGATAAGCTCAAGATTTTCAAACTCAGGGCTCATACGGCCAAACTTTGCGGATTCAAGATTGATGTGATGGCATCATCTAAATCGTCATTATGGGATGGATGAAAGTCGGGGTGAAGGTAGCGCATAAAAACAAAGACGGCTTTCAATGCAAGAGCGTTATCAGTAAAAAAGACAGAAATAAACTCTCTCCATACCTTATCTGAGAGCAGCTTTCGATCTTGATACAAGAGAGCAACAGTAAAAGAACCACTAAAGACACTCATAAGAAGATAAGCATAAACTAAACCTGCAACTCTTAAGGCATAACTTGGGTCAACTGACTGTAAAACATCATAGGCCACAGAGCGGTGTTCAATCTCCTCTGCAGCATGCCACTCAAAAAGATCTTTCATTTCTTTTTGAGCCTCTTCAAGAAAGTTGTCTTTAAGTCCAATTTCTGCCAGAAGAGCAGTGATATGTTCTAAGCCGGCAGTTAGAGCTAAATTCATTTTTGGAGAGTTAAGCTTGTCCGGAACATTTTCAATAAAAGAGTCGAGCCATTCAACGAGGCCATCAATATCGTAACCTTGATGCTTTAAATTATCGAAGAACTTCTCATGCTCTAAATAGTGCTGAGTCTCTTGCTGAATAAAGGCCTTTACTTCTTCTCGAAGTTTTGGATCCTCTAAATCCTTTTGAAACTTAGCAATACTTCTAATAAAGAACTTTTCCCCTGCCGGAAATAACAGAGTAAAACTGTTGAGTAAGTGTGTTTTAAAGGGGTTGTTTCCAAGCCAATAGCGATGAATTGATTTAGGAAATTTAAAATTCATTTTTCTTGGAATAATATTAATAAACATCGATGGCCCCCATTAAATTATAGACCGCAAAGATGTAAAATCAAAACTATCGCGATAACATAAGGTTAAAATACTGATAATAGGTTCACATGACAGAGAATAATAAAGATTTGAAATGGGGTAATGTTAATGAGCTGCCCTTTTACTGGATAGAGCATAAGGCAATTACTGAGAAAAAGGAGACTATTCTTTTTCTTCATGGATTCCCAGATGATGCTTACGCGTGGTCGCATCAGATAGAGCACTTTCAAGACAACTACAATATCTTAGCCCCTTTTATGTGGGGGACGTACAAACCTTTTTCTTACAAAGCAAAGCATTACTCGCTTAGTTTTTTAACTGAAACCTATTCTAAATTTATTAAAGAGCAGGAAGTTGAGACTGATTGCCTCACCATCGTTGCTCATGATCTAGGTGGTCCACTGGCATGTGAATTGGCACGGTATTTAAAGGTAAAAAAACTTATTCTGATTAATAGCTTAAGCCTTACTCAGTTTATAGGGCGTTTTAAAGATATAGAGCAATGGCTTCGCTCATCTTATATGTTTTTGTTTCAAAATCCTTTGATCAATAAAACAACTCTTAGTCCCTTTTCTAGTAAATTATTGAACAAGAGTTATGATATAGGTGGACTTGCCCCTGATGATATTATGAGAAAAAACTCTTCCAATGTATTTTCAGGAATTGAACAATATCGTCAGTTCTTAAGAGAGGTCCCTAAATATTTATTAAAAAAGCTTCCACCGCATGAAGTTTCAACACATATATTATGGGGGAAGTCTGATCCTTTTTTAACTCTTCCAACAAATCAAGAGTTATGTGAACATTACAAAAGGTTTGAATTTCACAAATTTAGTGGAAGTCATTGGGTTCACCGCTCTCATGCAATTGAGATAAATAAGTATATCGAAGAGGTTCTTAGTGAATAAGACAGCAGTTATAACAGGTATCTCTGGTGGTATTGGGAAGGCCTTAGGCCAAGAATTTATTAATCAGGGTTACAAGGTCATTGGTCTTGATGTTGATGACTCAGCCTTTGAAGAAATCGAAAAAGAGTTTTCTGATTTGGTTTGTATCAAATTAGACTTGTCCAATACGCCTGAAAGTAAAATTATCTATGAAAGAATCGAAAGTGAAAATGAAGTCGAGATTTTTGTAAATAATGCAGGAATCGCAAATGCCGGACTTTTTACAGATTATACCTTTGAGCAATATAGAAAGTTGATGGCGATTAATCTTGATGCAGTCGTCTTTGCTACTTATTTTTGGCAAGAAAAGATGAAGAAAAGAGGTGGCTCAATTGTAAATATTGCTTCGGTCGCAGGTCATACGGCTTCACCAAGCCTAACTCATTACGCGACTTCTAAGCATGCCGTAGTAGGGTTCACGAGATCAATGCAATTAGAGTCAGAGATATATGATATTCCGGTTAATCATATTCTTGTCTCTCCGGGATTTGTTGATACGGCGATTATGGATGTAGGTGAGCATGGCCTTCCTGATAATCTTAACTTTATTAAAAGTAGTCCGGAAGAAACGGCAATTAAAATAGTCGCTGGAATCCTAGAAGGTAAAAAAGAAATTGTGCCTAATCTAAATGGCAAGGCGATGATTGAGATCAGTCGATTTGTACCAAAAGGTCTTAGGTTTTTAGCAAAAAAAGCTCTAAAAAATAAAAACTAAACTTCTAGGCAAGATATATAACGGTCGTTTTTCATCTCAAGGCTTGGCTCCACCGATTTACATTGCTCAGTAGCTATTGGGCATCTCTTATGAAAGGCGCAGCCTGGAGGAGGATTAAGAGGAGAGGGCAGCTCTCCTTGAAGAGGCTCGTGTTTTCCTAAATGCTCTAAACTTAGAGAAGGAGAGGCATTCATGAGGGCTTTGGTGTAGGGATGAAGAGGATTTTCAAAGACCTGTTCTCTTGGCCCGTATTCCACAATCTTCCCAAGATACATAACTAAGATTTCATCGCTAATATGTTTAACCACAGAAAGGTCATGGCTAATAAATAAGTAAGTCAGTCCCATCTCATCCTGAAGTTTCATAAGAAGGTTTAATACTTGGGCCTGAATAGAAACATCTAAAGCAGAAACCGGCTCATCGCAAATAACAATCTCAGGTTGTTGAACAAGCGCTCTCGCTATTCCTATTCTTTGTCTTTGACCACCGCTAAACATATGGGGATAGCGATTGGCGAGTTCAGGCCTAAGCCCAACGATCCTCATCATTTCACAGGCTTTTTCTTTGCAGTCTGACTTTGATAAATTTGAATTAATAAGAAGTGGTTCTGCAATAATTTGCCAGGCCTTCTTCCTTGGATTAATTGATGAGTAAGGGTCTTGAAAGATCATTTGAATCTTCGATTGGTATTCAGCTCTTTCAAAACTCGTGATATTTTTACCTTCCAGAGTGATACTTCCCTCTGTAGGATCTTCTAAACGCATGAGCTGTCTTGCTAAGGTCGATTTTCCGCAACCTGATTCACCAACAATTCCGAGAGTCTTCTTCGCTTTGGCCTCAAAACTAATCCCGTCTAGGGCCTTAACTAGTCCACCTGAGCCAAAAGTTGTTTTGACGTCGTAATGCTTTTTAATATTTTTTACATTTAAGATGCTCATGCTTGCTCCTTATTTAAAGGGTAGAAGCAACGAGCTTTTCTTTCATCAAAGCTTTCTAATATTGGTAGTTTTTCTTTGCATTCTTCTTTTGAATATTCACATCGAGGACTAAACTGACACCCCGTTGGTCTGGCCGTTAAGTCTGGGACAAGGCCTGCTATTGATGGAAGTTCCCCTCTAAAAGCCCTTGTTTTTTTTCCCGGTAAGGAAGCAAGTAGTCCAGCAGTATAGGGATGAAAAGGTTTTTCTATTACCTTTGATGTAAAGCCAGTTTCAACAATTTCTCCAGCATACATGACCTGAAGGCGGTCAGAATTTTGGGCCACAACACCTAGGTCATGAGTCACAAGAATCATGGCCATATTATGCTTTTCTTGCAGGTCTTTAAGAAGAGTCAAGATTTGATCCTGTATCGTTACATCTAAAGCTGTTGTTGGTTCATCGGCGATAAGAAGTTTTGGATTACAAGCTATGGCCATGGCGATCATAACTCTTTGGCTCATTCCACCGGATAGCTCATGGGCATAGGCCTTAAGTCTCTCACCAGGGGCAGGTATGCCTACTTGTTCCATTAACTGCATGGCCCGATCGGCCCTATCTTTTTTAGTTAAATCTTTTTCATGAACTTTCAGAGTTTCATCAATTTGAAATCCCACAGTGAATGAAGGATTTAGAGCAGTCATGGGGTCTTGAAAAATCATCCCCATCTCACCGCCTCTAATTTTTTGAAGCTGTCTTTCTTTTAAGGCCAAAAGGTTCTGACCTTGAAAGATCAGTTTATCTGCTTTAACAATGGCATTTGGGGCCAAAAGACCCATAATCGCTAAGTTGGTAATCGATTTACCACAGCCAGATTCACCAACAATACCGAGAGTTTCACCTTCATTTAAATGGAAAGTAATTCCTCTTACCGCTTCAAGGGTTCCACGTTTGGTTTCAAATGAAATGGAGAGATTTTCTACATCTAATAACATTATTTCTTAAGCCTTGGGTCTAGAGCATCTCTAAGACCATCTCCGAAAAGATTAAATCCTAGAACTGAAAATAAAATACAAAGACCTGGAAGGGTTACCATCCAAGGTGATGATTCAATAAAGGCCCTCGCATCACTTAGCATGGTTCCCCATTCTGGTGTCGGTGGCTGCGCCCCAAGACCTAGAAAGCCCAGAGCGGCTGCATTTAAAATCCCATCACTAAAACCAAGAGTTCCCTGAACTATAAGTGGGGCTAAGCAATTAGGAAGAATTTCAAAATACATGATACGAAGTGAGCTGGCACCAAAGGTTTGAGAGGCCATTACATATTGTTTATTTTTTTCTGCAATAACTGAAGCACGCACAATCCTAACAAAGCTTGGCACTGCTACGACGGCCACCGCAAGGACTGTGTTATTAAGTCCCGGGCCAAGTATGGCAACCACGACAATCGCTAGTAAAATTGATGGAAGAGACATGAGTATATCTGTACATCTCATTATGACTCTATCTATCCAGCCTCCAAAGTACCCAGAAACTAATCCTAAATTGACTCCAATAAGCATGGCCACGAAGACAACCATGAAACCAACGGACATGGAAACTCTTGCGCCATAGATAAGTCTACTAAGGATATCTCGTCCCACATCGTCGGTTCCAAAAAAGAAACCAGCTTTTCCATTATCGCTCCAATTAGGACCCACCCTTAGAGCGTCTCCAAATATTTCACTAGGAGAGTGAGGAGCTAGGAGGGGAGCAAAGACAGCAATTAAAATAAAGACCAGAATGAGGGCCAGTCCACCGACGGCACCTTTATTTTTAGAAAAATCATCCCAGAATTCTTTCAGAACACTAGGGTCTTTTTCTACAGATGTCTTATCAATGGCTTCTTCCACTATCGTATTACCTTAAGAGCGCATCTTTGGATTAATAAAAGCATAAATTAAATCAACAAACATATTGATGATGACAACCATGGTTGCAATAAAAAGTACCGCCCCTTGAATTACGGGATAGTCTCTAGCGTTTACTGAAGCTACAAACCACTTCCCAACACCAGGCCAGCTAAAAATTGTTTCAGTTAAAATAGCACCTGTAATGATTGAGCCAAACATAAGTCCAATTATGGTTACTATTGGAATAAGTGCATTTCGAAGGGCATGAACGGCAATGACTCTACCAACACTTAGTCCTTTGGCCTTAGCTGTTCTAATATAATCTTCACTAAGAACTTCAAGCATAGAAGATCTGGTCATCCTTGCGATACTGGCCAATGGAATTGTACCCATGGCGATGGCAGGGAGTATTAAGTGCGATAGAGCCGAGAAAAAAGGAGCGAAGCCTTCATCTTTAATGATTTCTGGCATCAAGGTGTCGATTAGCATAAAGCCCGTGACTGTATCGACATCGAACATAACTGACATTCTTCCGGCCACAGGAGTAAGTCCCATTTGAACGGAGAAGATCAAGATGAGTACAAGACCCCACCAAAAGATTGGCATTGAGTAACCGGCAAGTGAGCCGCCCATTAAAAAATAATCAAAGAAAGAGTTCCTTTTTACAGCAGCAACAATTCCAAGAGGGATCCCGCATATCACTGCAAAGATTAGGGCAACAATTCCAAGTTCAAACGTGGCCGGGAAGCGGTCAAAGAATTCGCTAACGACTGTTCTTTTACTAATGATTGATTCACCAAGGTCTCCTTGGAAGGCATCTTTTAAGAAAACCCAATATTGCTCGATAATTGGCAGGTCTAGACCCATAGATTTTTTCATTTCTTCGTAAACGGCCGGATCAGCCCCTCTTTCTCCTAGTAAGAGAAGAACAGGATCACCTGGAATCATCCGAATAATAAAAAATGAAAGTAAACTAATCCCAAAAAGAGTTGGAATTAAGTCCAAGATCCTCTTGGCCATAAACTTAAGCATGATGGGGGAAGTATAGGTAAATTATTGCAAGCTGTCACTCGCCGATAAGCTTTTTTCTCATGGGATAGGCAATAGTGTCATAGAAGATTGAATAGGCCGTAAAGATCAAGCTGGCCTTTAGGATTGCTGCTTTTGGATTAAGTGGTGCCATGCACATAGTGTGGTAAATCTTAGTTGTGATGATGGTATCAAGAAACATAAAAGGAATTCCTAATCCTGAGTAATATCCCCAACGGTCCGCTCCATAAGTACCGAGGCTTAGATCTCCGGATTCTTCTTCATACATTTCCATGAGAGCCGCTTTCATTAGGGCCTCTCGAACCTCTGGCTTTTCAAGGTCTTCTTTTGTTATCCCATCCCAGTCGATACCAAGTCCATCGGGCTCACTTATTTTAAGTTGCACTAAAAGATCGCCAAATTTTTGGCTAACCTTATCCATAAACTTTTCTCTTTCTAAGAGGTTCACCAGTTCAGCCATATCTTCTTTGAATTCAGGGCTGTTTTTGAGTTCCTTGATTCTTTTTAGAGCGTCCTCTTCACCTTCAGCAAAAAGCTGCTCCCAAGTAAGTCCATCGGCCATGATGAGAACATTGTCAGCTAGATACATCTTAACGGATTTAGCAAGAAAGCCTCCCTCGGGATCTTTAAAAATCCAACTGGCCAGAGCTGCCCATAATCCATCTCCCACCATCTCATAGCTCATCTTTTTAAAGAACTCGCTCGTTAGAAATTCTGGGTCATCATAATTTGAATAAGTATAAAAAGCCCCAGAACTGATGGCCGCAATAGAGATGGTAAAGTAGGTAAACGCTTTACCGCCGGCCTTATGTTCTTGAGTCATGCCTTTGGTATAACATCCGCGGTAGAGGCGCTTGAAATGGTCTGTATTTTCTTTAGCTGCTTTTCTTGCGATCCTCTTAACTTGATCCTCGCTGGCATTAGGAAATTCTTTTTTAGCCTTAGTCACTTCTTTTTGAAAGGCCTTCTTTTGAAAACTAGTGAATTTTTTCTGTCTATTTAAAAACTTTTTAAATTCCTGATGAGTTTTATAAGAGCCATCAAATAAATGTGAACTAAGCTCTAGTAGTTTTTTTCTAGATTTAGGAAAAAGCGTGGCATTGAAAGCGAAGAACTCGTCGAGCAGCTGCACGCCTTGAGTACTACGTGGAAGAGTGTTTAAAGAATTAAAAAATATTTCAATTTCATCTTCCTTTAAATCAGAATCTTGTAAGAGGTTCAGATAAAGCTTTCTGTACTTCGCGGTAAGGGTAAACTTATCTAATCCTTGCCTATAGAGCAGGGTCTTAGGATTGATCAAATTTGTAATAAGACTGATGCAATTTTCATCTTCCGCAATAGAAGCAGGAACTCGCACACTGCCCTGCTTTGGGGCAAACATGACAAAAACTGAAAATATAAATAGGTAGCATCCAAATAACGGAAGGCTTCTCTTATTACTCATCCATAGATTATCGGTAGTTAGATAGTTTCTCATTAAGGTTCTTGAGCGAATTTGTCGGTTGGGTTTTAATTTTTATTGTCGATAAGATTTGGTGAGAAATAAATAGAGGAGAAAATCTATGAAAAAAATTATTGCTGTTGGCCTAATGGGCCTAAGCTTTGGTGTTATGGCCGAAGGCGTTGATTATAAACATTGTAAGACTGCTTTTAATCCGGCCTTTGGACCCGATAAAACTTTTCCATTTGTTCTTGGGGATGACGGTAAAGTTAAACCTCATAAAGATGTTAAATATAAATTCGATAGTAAAACAAAAACCGAAACAATGGCCTATAAACCTACTCAGGGTTTTGGTATGCAAAATGAGCAAGAAGTTATTATTAAGAGAGATGAGAAGGGTGTTATTACTCAGGTGATTTATAACTCCGAATTTAAAGGTATAAAAACTCAAACAGGCCTTGGTTCTAAAAGTCCAAATGGCTTCCCAGGTTACGGTGCCCCTGGAATAGGTCTTGGCTACCCTGGAGTTGGTGGAGGTGGATTTGGAGGTATGTATGCTGGACCTTCAAAAAGCTCTACGGTTTTTGACGTAAAAGTAAAAGATGGTAAATGTTTTCCATATAGAAACGTTGGGCTTTTTGAAACAGCTGGAAATACACATAAGACTTTCAATGGTGACGTTCAGCTTTGTTACGATATAAATAAAATGCTGGAAGAAGAGGCCAAAGACGGATCAAAAGCAAATAAACTTAAGCAATGTTATAATGACTATCAGAAAAGATCAGGAAAAATTCTTAAAAGCCATTTAAAAAGAAATGACGACCTTTATAATCCAGAGGGGCAAGATGAAGTTCAAGGGCCTTGGGGAACTGGTGGATATTTTGGAAACTTAGAAGATGGTGGATTTTCAGATGGAACTGGTGGAAGCGAAGCTAGTGGCGGCGGTGGTTATGGGTATGCCGGCGGATTTGCTGGAAGTATCGATAATATCGTCCAAAACCAAATGTTTGATAATGCACAAAAAGTTAAGATGCTTTCTGTTTATTGTTCATATCCATTTGGTGGAATGCCGGAAATGTTAAAAGATGAAGGACTTTTTAAAGAGGAGCCTAAAACTGGCGGAGAATGTTCTGGCGGTGGAACAGCTAAGAAGTTATTAGATAAATAAAAAAACTATTGATATTAAAAAAGAAAGGCCGTCTCTAAAAAAGGACGGCCTTTTTTATTTATGTGAATTTAATAAAAACTATCTAAGCTCAACAGTCCTAAAGATATCTCCACCTAATGGATCAATCTTATAACCCTTAACATTCTTACTCATAGCTCTAAAAATAATAGAGTGAGCAATTGGCGCCCAAGGAGCATCTTTTTTGAAGATTTTCTGAGCTTTTTCATAAAGAGCAACTCTACTTTTCTTAACGGTCGTTAGTTTAGCTTTTGTGATAAGGTCGTTGAATTTCTTGTTACACCAACGAGCTACATTTGATCCAGACTTAACTCCGGTACAACCAAGAAGTACGTTTAGAAAGTTGTCTGGGTCTCCATTATCACCTGTCCATCCTAATTGAATAAGTTGATGAGAGCCCTCTCTGGCCTTCTTCAGATATGTTGGCCAATCATAAGTCACAAGCTTTACCTTAATTCCAATTTTAGCCAGGTCAGCTTGCATCATCTCACCCATCTTCTTCCCATTAGGATTATAAGGACGAGTTACTGGAAGAGTCCAAATTTCAGTTTCAAAACCATTTGGGTATCCTGCTTTCTTTAGGAGAGACTTCGCTTTTTTTACATTATAAGCGTAGTCCTTAACTTTTTTATTATATGACCAAATTGTTGGAGGAAGTGGATTCTTCGCAACCATGGCATTTCCTAAATAAATGGCATCAACATAAGACTTCTTATTAAGAGCATGATTAATAGCACGTCTAACGTTGATATTATCAAATGGTTTCTTTTGAGTATTCATCGCCAGGTAACCAACGTTTAGACCAGCTCCTTGCATAACTACTAAGTTTGAGTTTGCCTTCATTGCTGTAAGATCAGCAGGGCTTGGTTCGATAATTAAATGGCACTCATTTGTTTTAAGCTTTTGATAGCGAACTGATGGGTCAGGTGTTATCGAGAAGACTAGCTTATCAACTTTTGCTTTTGGTCCCCAGTAGCTTTCATTGCGAGTAAATCTAATAATCGTATCTTTTTTATATTTTTTATATACGAATGGACCTGTTCCAACAGGAAAGTTGTCAATTTTTTCCATCTCACCTTTCTTAGTAAGTTGGTCAGCATATTCCTTTGAAAGAATAGACATAAAGCTCATGGCCATATTAGCAATAAAAGGAGCCTCAGGACTAGCAAGAACAATTTTTACTGTATAAGGACCAACCTTTTCGATCTTAGTGATCAGGTTGTTCATGTCCATCCCTGTAAAATACTCATAGTGTCCACCGCTTACCTTATGGTAAGGATGTTTTTTATCCCACTGACGATTAAAAGAAAAAAGAACATCATCTGCATTCAATTCACGAGTTGGAGTAAAGTACTTAGTCGTATGAAACTTAACACCTTTTCTTAGGGTAAAAGTATAAGTCTTTCTGTCTTTTGAAACTTTCCAAGATTTGGCAAGCTTCGGAACAATCTTCGTTGTTCCATATTTAAAATCTACAAGTCTTTCATAGATTGTATGCGCACTAGCATTGTTTGAAGTTCCATCAGTTGTCACTTGGGGATTAAATGCTGTTGGTGATCCTTCTGAACAATATACAAAAGGCTTGGCCAAAACCTGAGTGCTAAAAAGCATTGAGGCAATTACGGCGAAAAGTTTCATGGGGTTACTCCTTATAAGTCATAAAGGCGTATTCTATAGAAGTGCTAGGTACCTTTTGAGGTTAAGTGCGTTATATGACGAAAGGTAAGTCTATGAAATTACTTAAAATCAATAATTAATTTGTTCATAACTAGGTTTGAGAAAAGTTCCTGCACTTCTGACTCAGTTCCGTCTTCAGTTTGATCCAATGCTTTGGATAAACTCTGTCCTTTTAAGAGGGAAGTTAATAAGTCTTTTTGAAAGTCTGAAAGAAAGAGAACTTGAACAGTCCCTGTAGTGTTATACATAAAAAAGTTTTCTTCTTTCCAATCGAGGGCCTTAAAAGCCTCTTCAGAGTTTTGACCTCTTAATTCCCAAATTCGATAAAGAGGGAACTTAGAGCTAGATAAAAAACTTAGCGGAGTAAATTTAAAACTAACCTCAGCGGGATCACTTAACTTAGCGAGCTGTTCTTGTGAGATAGAGGGAACAGGGGAACCATTAAAAAGTCTTCTAAATTCAATCTCTAGATAGGCCAGTTCGGATAAATAGGAGAGTTCATGATCTTTTAAAAAAGTGGGAAGATCATTTCCAAATTCTCCGAGATCGTAATGATTAGAGGGGTTTTCTAAAATATAAGCATGGGTAAGCTTGAAAAAATCTTCGTCTCCAAGAATTGTCCAGATTGATTCAAAATTGTCCCCAAGGGCAGAGCTAAGCCTAGCTGAGTAGTCATTTTTATATGCTTGAAGGCAACTTTCTTTATTTAATTTACCACCTGGAATCATGCTTTCTTTAATTCCATCTTGAAATGTACTTTCTAAAACAGAACTTAAAAACTCATCCTGTAATTCTTTAAGATTCAAAGTGAATCTCCTTAATAATCTCTTTGGCCTTGAGGGCCTCATCCTGAAGGATCTTAAATTCAGGAATATCATCATCCCACTCTATTAATGTCGGAGCGTGAGGAGCTTTCTTAGTTGCTAGCTTATATAAATCCCAGACCTCTGGATAAACCGGTTTGCTGTGGGTATCAAAAAGGAAATCTCCCATATCAGTAAAGCCTGCTAAATGAATCTCAGCAATGGACTTATGTGGAATAGACTCGATATACTTAGTCGCATCAAAATTTTGATTCACAGAGTTTACGTAAATATTATTAACGTCTAGTAAAATTTGGCATCCAGACCTTAGACTTAACTCTTTTAGAAAATCCCATTCCTTCATAGTCGATTGCGTGTAGTCAAAATAGGCTGAAAGATTTTCTAAAACGAAAGTTCTTCCAAGATAATTTTGAACTTGGTCCACGCGGTCACATAAAAAATCAAGGCTTTCTTGATTGTAAGGAAAAGGGAGCAAGTTATGTAGGTTGTTCTCAGGGGAGCCGGTCCAGCAAAGATGATCACTAATAACCATGGGCTCAAACGGTGTGACTAGCTCCTTAACTTTTTTTAGATAATCAAAATTAAGTCCACTATGGTGGGCAATATTCAAACTAACGCCGTGGAAAGTTAGAGGATAATCCTTTCTAATATGTTCAAGGATCTTATAAGGTCTGCCGCTTGAACCGAGATGATTCTCAGTAAGGGCCTCAAAAAAATCAACTTGGGTGGTAGGGGATTCTTCAAGATGGGAGTAGTGATCAGTTCTAAGACCTACTCCCACCATTTTTTCTTTTAAGGCCTTATTAGGACTTAGACTCAAATTCGCCGCCTTTTGACTTGCATGCGGTTTCACTCATTTTTTTCCAACCTGCACCCTTACATTTATTATGTCCTGAGCAGGCGTGAGTTTTTCCACCACAATCGCCTGTACCTTTACAAGCATTTACACCATGACATTTACCTATCACTTCATTTGAAGAATTTGAAGAACATCCAGCTCCTGCTAAGCAAAGTCCGGCCATTGCGGCACCTATTAGTACTGATTTACCATTCATATGAACTCCTTGTTGAAGCTATGTTACGCCAGAAGCAAAAATGTTACAGAATTTTTTACTGGATAGAAATTATCGTATTGCTTTGAGTCAGTTTTGAACTCTCTCTAAGAGAAAGTCTAAGATTTTTGGCTCTGAATCAGGTAACTCATCAAATAGGTACTTTTCTTCTTCTGCGGTCCAGGGCTGTGGTTTTGGATACCTCATCCTAAAGCCAGTCATTTCAACTAGTGAAAGAGCGATTCCTTTTATTCCCATTCCTAAATGATCTCTTTTTGGCTCTAGCCATTTAAAACCAGGAACCTTAGAAAGCCATTTAAGTGGAGTTGTTAAAATACCATATAAAGTTTCTATAACTGCAGATGTTAGATTTACAGCAGAAGCGGTTGGCTTGATAAGGATACTTTTTAATAATCCGTGTGTTTCAGGGTACAAGATCATATTTGCTCCTGCTAATCCACTGTGACCACCAGAGGCCTTAGACCAGAAGGTGGCATTTTCCCAAAAAAGACTTTGTCCTTTTTCAAGCATCTTCATTTTTCTTAGAGTTCTTTGACTTGGATAAATGATAACCTTGTGTGCAGTTTTCTTCTTTAGGAATCCAAAAATCCAAATAGGATTAAATCCAACAGTATCATTTATTTCATACTCACCGCCCAAGCGGTTTAGTCTCTCTCGAATAGGGTGAGTGCAGTTATTATTAAGTAAACTATAGTCTTCAAGGTCAATCTCATTTGAGAAATCTTGTCCTTGTTTTTTATAACTATTTAAAGCAGTTTGAAGTCCAGTATATGTTTCATCCTCATTCATTTTTGGCCATACTTCGATAATATCTCTATTAGTGTGGAACTGAGCAAAACCATATCCTTCAGCTGCTGTCGTAGCCGGGTTGGTTCTAACCTTCATATAGATTTTCCCTTCTTGTCTTTGAATATAATTATCACTTACTTTATGCAAATGCTTTTTATAAACGGATTTCATATTGGCCAGTTCACCAATAGTCATTTGCGTGTATTCGAACATGATATCCATGAGCTTATTCTCTAAGCAGTAAACATATCTCTCAGCGACATGTCCTGCTACTGAAGTCGTATATCCTGGAGCCATATAAACGATGGCCATGCCAAGAACTTTTACTCGCTTTCCTTTTGAGTTAATTTTTGTGGGCCTATAGTCTCTTTCACAGATCTTGTACTTTTTTAAACTTTGATCTGTTAGAGAAGTTGCATCGAACTCCATTTTTGTCCTGTAAAGCATACTGTCGACTTTGTATGTGTACCATTCTAGGTTTCTTCTCTTTTCTTTAAGGGCGTCTAATTCTTTACATCTTACCTTCATTTTTTTATTGAATCGAAAGTTTCTAATTTCCTTCCCACGATTTCCCGCTCTTCTTTTTAAGTAACAGTAATCAATATCTTTAACTTCCGATTTTGTATAAGGTCTCTCTAAATCGTCGGCACCGGGTATTTTTAACAGTTCCTTTTCAAGCCCTGCGAGAAGTTTTTGTCTAAGTGAACGTCCTTCAATTCTATCTCTTGTTCTATAATTTAGAATCGTTGGGAGTACTCTTTCGTCGATGTGAATTTTTCTATCAACAAGGGAAACGAGCTTTTCGTTTTTAGTAAATTTGATTTCAACTAATTGATCTACCCCAAATCTAATACCAGGCCTTAGATCAGAGTCTAATCCATTTAAAAAACCATTGATTCTTTTAAAATGAAAATTTGATTTAGATTCGGAGGTATAGAGTAAGCCAAACTTCGTATTTGAAGAAACAATGCTGGACCATAGACAAATGGCCAGAAATAGATAAATTTTAAGTCTATGCATCAGCCTAATAGAGTGCAAAGAAAAGGCCAACAAACCCTTTTGAAATCGGTCACTTAAGGCCTACTTATTGTCTAATAAGTAGACACTGTATACAGATATAGTAAGGGTCGTGACATAGATTTGAGTACTTAGGAGAAAAAAAAGTGGCCTAAGTAGTGCATTAATAAAAATTGAAATTGATGTACTGGGGAGAACATTATGAAAAACTCGAATATCTTAATTCTAATAGCCTTATTCTTACCATTTTTTGTCGGATGTAACTCAGAAGAAATAGAGGCACTTCAGGCAAGATTGGCCGCGGCAGAAACAAAACTTTCCAATGAGGAAAATAGAAGTGTGTCAGCTCTTGAAGCTTTGGAACAAGGGAGATGTACTATCGTAAATGCTGATGAGAAATCGGCTGAACTTGTTTGCGGTGATGGAACTTCGTTTACTATCTTAAATGGCAGCGATGGTGTTGATGGTGTTGATGGTGTTGATGGTG
>JAIBDQ010000035.1 GCA_024686135.1 Halobacteriovorax sp.
AATTGTCTAAACTGAGTTTTAAAAGCGGCAATAAACGTCGTTTTTCCGGCTTTTTTAACAGTCCAAAACTTAGTTGTTCTCCATTCAAACTTCTCTCCTCTAAGAACAACTTCTCCTTGTCCTCTCGAAGGAACTTCTAATGTAACGGCTCTTTTAACTAATTCACCGTTGGGTAATTTGTAAGCAATAGTTCCATCAACTGCGGCATTAGCAATCACAGAACCAGAGAAAAATAGGGCAAAAATTAATGTTAATAGCTTCATTGAGCCTCCTTGTTTGGAATAAGACTAATGAGAAGGATCATTCTTGGCCATAAGACAAGGCTTAGACGATGGTTAGATAGGGCTCGTACGATTGATTTTAGTGATATATTTATTCTAAGGTATCGTATTAATCAATAGGTGGAATTATGAAATGGATTAACTATCATCATCTAATATACTTTAAAGAAATTGCCGCTCAGGGAAGTATTTCTAAAGCATCTGAAATTCTAAAGGTAGGGCAGCCTGCATTAAGTTCACAATTAAAAAATCTTGAAGAATATTTGGGTGTTCAGTTATTTGAAAGAAGAAATCGAAAATTATTCTTAACAGAGTCTGGAAAAGTAACTTTAGAGTATGCGAAGAAAATTGGATCATTAGGACAAGAGCTTATTCAAGTTATTGACGACAAAATGTTCGACGAGGAAAAGCTAAACTTAAGCGTTGGTGCGCTTGACTCTATTCCTAAGCATCTTATTTGTGACATCGTTGACCTAGCTCACAAGAAAACGGGCTGTTTTCTCTCTATCTATGAGGACTCTAGTGACGCTCTTTTAAGGCAGTTATTAAACCATCAAATTGAAGTGATTATTTCTGATCATGAACTTCATAGTCTCAGTGGTAAAAATATATTCTCTAAAAGAATTATAAAAAAACCTCTTCAAGCCTACGCTTCCCCCGAATTTTCTCACTTGAAAAAGAAATTCCCATATTCACTTGATGGAGCACCGATCATTGTGCCAACGGAACATTCAAAAATCCGAGGTGATATAGAGCACTTTTTTGAATTAAAAAATATTAGACCTAAGATGATCGCAGAAACTCAAGATACTTCACTTCAGAAAATTCTTGCTGCAAAAGGTGATGGTGTAATCTTTCTCCCAAACTTTACAACTAAAGAACTTGTTCAAAATAGGCAACTAGTTAAGATCGGAACGATGAAGGATATCTACTGCGAGTATTATTTGATCTATAGTAAAAGGATTATAGAGAATCCTGCCCTTGATTTAATTCTTAAGCAGGATTTTGAGAAAATGAGACTGGGGTAATTTCATACCCCAGTCTACAATTGGGAAGGGGTTAGCTGGCTTCTCTATGTTCTAGAGCTCTAATGCTTGTTCTTGTCCAGGGAACAGCGAGCAACCGATTTTCCTCGATTTCCTCGCCAGATATTTGGCAAAAACCATAAGTACCGTCGTTTATACGTCCAAGCGCCCCTTGTATTTCAGGAAGAAGGGCTCGCATGCGATCCCGGAAATACTTAGAGTGTTGTAGGTGCTGCTCTCTAAAGGCCATATCAATGATTTCCCCTCCTTGGTTATGATTATCCATAGGGCGATTGAGAGTATTCGAATATTGTTTTTTTATTCTTTCTAGTTTTGTTTTACATTTTTGAACTAAGTCACTACGTGTTCTCATCATGCTGCCTCCTGTAAGTTTAACTTAAACCTCCTAGGTCTAACATATGCTTTTCTCTCCAACTGCCTTTTTAAGGTGGTGAAGAGCTTTCTTATCGAACTCTCAGCGCAGCGACCTTCTTGAAAGAGGTTAAGGGTTTTATTTCTAATTCTTGCTTTAACCTTAGAGTGAAACAACCCACGTTCGTTGTGTTCATAGGAAACTTCTATATTTTCAACAAACGGTTTTTTTCTTTGTAGTTTATTAAGTTCGTCATGAATCAGTTCCTCTAATTTCAAATCTAAGCTTTTCAAAATAAACCTCCTCAGGTTTGGTTGTGATTAAAGTCTAAGCGAATAAGGTAAATTGAATAAATGCATAATTTAGTCTTATTCCTTCGATTTAATCGATACTAGCTTCTAGGTAATGTTGGATGACAAAGTAGATCCCTAGTGGAGAAAAACTTGCAACCATAAATAATACTTCAGACATATTGCCTCCTTAGTTAGTTAATGCAGTATTAACTTATTAAAAATAATCCATCATTTAAAATGCATAATAACTAAGTATCCCATTGATTTAATCAATATTAGGGAAGGGCCCTAATGCCTCGTTTACTGGGAGTCAGTGATAACAATGCACTTACGGCGATTAATGCTACCGGTATTGATAAAAGAATAATTGGAACAAGTAATAACTTCATACACCCAGCTTATCGGTGAGCCAGATTTTTATCCAATTCATAATAGGAATCGAATGTATTGAAATTATCAATATATGGCTTATGTATTTATCGATTATAATGACGATAAGTTCTTACCACAGGAGGAACCATGAGAACTAAAGATGACCTACATGACATTCTTGAGTTTTACCGAAATGATGAGCGGTTAATTCGATTTATTGATAAGTTCCACGAAGAGTACGAGCCCAACTGCGATGAAAGTTGTCCCCAGGAGATTATGGCAGGGCATATTTGGAAAGCCTACTGGGAAGATATTGGAGGGGAAGGAGCTTAAGCTCCTTCTGGGTTTTCACTAACAAATGAATACAAGCAGGGGATTAGTAGAAGAGTTATAAAAGTTCCGAAAGCTAATCCCCATCCCATCGTAAGCATCATCTCTGCCAACATTGAATCATAACCTGCAAGTCCATAGGCCGTGGGGAGAATTCCCGCCACGGTCGTAATGGTAGTAACGAGTACAGGACGTAGTCTAGTTGAAGCGATTTTGGCGATAGATGAGAATCCTCTATGCTTATCATTTTCAAACTTATCCACCATAACAATGGCATCATTGATGACAACCCCAACCATTCCAAGAGCACCAATGGCCGCAAAGAAACCATAGACGCTCATACCGTGGGCCATGAGGACAAAGACAATCCCTGAAAGTCCAAAAGGGACAATGGATAAAACAAGCAGTGGCTTAGTTAAAGAATTAAACATGATGATGAGGATTAAATAGATAAGAACCACAACCATAATTACTGAGCTTTTAAATTCTCCAGCACTTTCTCTTGAGTCTTCGATCTCACCTTTAAACTTTAAGATAGTTGTTGGATACTTCCCAATAATACCTGGGAATACATCGGCCTCTAAAACTTCTGCAATTTGAAGGGGAGTTTTTTTACTTCCTTCTTTTGGGTTAGCAAAAAGCATAGTGGTTCTTTTAAAATCGTTTCTTGCGATATTAACAGGTCTTTGAACCTCTTCAATATCAACTAGTTTGTTGAGATAAACTAACTGCCCTGATTTATTCTCCACTTGAAGTTCAAGAAGGAGGCTTAGATCATTTTTGGCCTCATCGGGAACACTAAGTCTAACATCGACTTCTTCATCTCCCTTATTAATTGAGTAAAGTATACTTCCTTCCACAAATGAGCGAAGAGAGGTGGTTACTTTCTCTGGGGCGACATTAAATTTAATAAGCCTGTCTTGCTTAAGTTTAAAAAGAAATTCTTTTTTCATTAAGGGCTTATCAATTTCAATATCGACGATATAAGGAATTTCCTTCATTGATTTTTCTAAAAGGTTAGCTACATCCTCTCTTTTTTTCTCATCATTTTCTTGAATTTGAATTTCAACGGCATTACCTGAAGAGTGTCCCCAGCGACCTTTTAAGATCCTTACAGACTTAAGTTTCTCCATTTTAGCTGCTTTTTCTTCCCATTCTTTAATAAGCTTTTTAAGAGGAGTTTTTCTATCATCCGCTGGGAGAAGTTCTACTAAGATGGACGCTTCGTTCTCTTTTACTTCTCCACCTCTTCTAGAGAGGGCGACGCTGGACCTCACGGCGACGACATCTTTGTCGTGGGTTAAAAAGAGTCTCTCTAATTCACCAATGGCAATGGCCGTTTCCATACGAGTTGATTCTTTATCCGTTTTTATTTTGATAAAAACTTCTTCACTTTCCTCTCTTGGGAACATGACAAATTTCATTTTTGTTTTAAAGAAGTACCCTCCGGAAACTAGAAGGACAATAAAAAATGAGATGACAAGAGTTCTATATTGGAAGACTTTTAATAAGAAGCGCTCGTATTTTTCTTCATACTTATAGAACCAGTTCTTTTCTCCAACACCTTTTGAAAACCTTTCGAGTAGTGGTGTTTTCCCTGCCAAGTGGGATGGAAGTACAAAGAATGACTCTAAAAGTGAAGCGATAAGCATCAAAATTACAACAAAAGGAATATAGGCCACAAGTTTTCCAAAGAATCCTTCAAAAAAGATTAGTGGAACAAAGGCCACACAGGTGGTTACGATACTGGCAAAGATCGGTTTAATAACTTCTTGAGTTCCTTTTACGGCAGCTTCAGATAAGGGGAGGCCTTCTTCTTTGTACCTCGTTATATTTTCGGCCACAATGATGGCATCATCCACCACAATACCCAGCACAATAATAATCCCCGCTAGTGTCATATTGTTAACGGTGTAACCAACAAGATGGGCAGCAATAAGAGTGAATCCCATGCAAAAGGGGATTCCCATGGCCACCCAAAGACCGGACTTAACATCTAGAAAAATAAAGAGAACTAAAACAATTAAAATAAAGCCGATAAGGCCATTGGAACCAATAATATTTAGCCTATTGGTAACGGCGTAAGACTCGTCGTCCATAAGGACGATATCGATAGGGGCGTCCTTATTGGTTTTTTTAAAGTTATCTATAAACTTCATGACCGCTTCTTGCGCCGTAAGAATATCTGTAGAAACACTTTTTTTAACATTTAAAAAAATAGCTTCATGTCCATTGATCTTAAATATAGAATTATCTTTCTTATGACCTTGCCTAATTTTGGCCACTTCACCAAGCTTAATATTAATCCCTTCGTAATTTCCTCTAAGGATTAAATTATTTAAGGAGTCCGTATCTTCTAATTCATTTATGGCAGTGACCTTACTTTCTCCGCGATCTTGCATAGATCCAATAGGCACTCGGATATTGTTTGCCTGAATTTGATTTTTAATCTCAGAGAGGGAAAGCTGCATATCTAACTTTTCTTTTGGATCGATTAAGATTTGTAACTCTGGTTGTAAATAAAATGAGCGGCTAATTGAGCTAATCTCTTTTAATGCAAGAATTTGATTCTCAAAAGTTTGAACATACTGTTGAAGTTCATGACGTGTTTCATAATTAAGGAACTCATGACCTTTCATATAAATACCAATATCAAGAATGGCCTTCTCAGCACTTTTGAATTGCCTAATGGAAGGAAGGTCTCTTACTTCACTTGGGAGTTTTGTTCTAAGAATAGCGTCTTTAACATCTTGAACAACTTCGTCCTTATCTGGATAGTCATCATCAATGGTGATTCGAAGACTTGAAATACCAACACTTGAAGTCGTGGCCACTTCTTCTAGACCCACCACTCCTTTTAATTCATCTTCTAAGGGTTTCGTGACAAAGAGCTCAACATCTTCTGCCGGAGCACCGGGATACACGGTTGAAACTCTGATCCAGTTACTAGCAAACTCTGGCATTTCTTCTTTTCCAATATTTCCCCAAGTAAAGATAGAGAAGATAATGGTTCCGAAGAAAAGGACATTCGTTAATAGGTGTCTATTCGCAAAGTAGCTAATAAGTTCTTTCATGGGGGTATCTTACTCTAGTTTCTAAGGAAATTAACTGTTGTCTCAGGAAAATCTGTAAAGATTCCGTCAACTTTTGCCTTAAAGAGCATATTAAGAAAACTTTTGGTATCCCCAGCAAAAGGAGGAAGAGAATCATCTCTTAAAGTATAGGGATGAACCACGAGTCCCGCATCATGGGCCCATTCCACTAGCATAGTCTCGTTATAAGACTTTTTATCTTCAGATGGCTTTAAGATAAAAGGAAACCAAGGACCAATTCCATCGGCGTAAGTGGCAATCTTTTTAATCCCTTCAGGAGTCATCATTTTGCCGTAGCTATGCTTACTCTCTCCCCAAGAATCATGAGCAATAAGTTGTACAAGTTTTATGGGAGATTTTGGAAAGCGCTTTTTAAAATCAAGCAGCATATCCGGGTCAAAGCATTGTAAGAAGATTGGTGCGCCTGGCGTATTATAGCCATACTCCGTGAGGATTTTCATGACGATACCAAGAGCATCTTTTCCATTTTTCTTATGAAAAGCGGGAGCCTTAATCTCTGGGTAAATTCCTATATTCTTTTTACGGCTAAGATTAAGACCCTGAACCAGTTCGATATACTCTTCTAGTGTGGGAACTTCAAAAGAGCTCTTTCCATATGGAAAACGCTTGGCAAAGGCAGTTTTTTTACCCTTGGCCCTTTCGTGGACTTTGAGTTTCTTAATTTGCTTGAGAGTAAAGTCGACGGGGTACCAGCGACCATCAGCTCGTTTCTTTTTTGGATAAACATCCTCTACGTTCGTATTTCCTTCTAAATGAATATCGTGAAGGATGATGGCGCGATTATCTTTAGTGATAACAATATCTGGCTCAATAAAGTCTGGGTTAAAGGCATGGGCCATGGCCACTGCTTCTAAGGTATGTTCAGGTAAATAACCACTTGCTCCGCGGTGAGCGATGATCACCTTATCTTTAAAAGGGTGAGCGCAAGAGGTTATAACAAAACAAGCTAATAGAAGCAGCTTTCTCATTTACATCATCTCTTTAACGGCAGCGACAATGGCAGTATCATCCATCTTATTAGCTGCATACAAATGATCAGCTAAGTAAGCTGACTGACCAAACTTTCCATTAATGGCAAGAGACTTAAGTTTAAAATCAACTCCAGCGAGGGCAAGTCCGTGACAAAGTGCTGATCCCATTCCACCTATAAGCTGATGATCTTCTACAGTGATAAGCTTTCCACCGGCCTTAGCAAGTTCAGTTTTAAATGTTTCCACATCAACTTTATTGGCAAAACAGTTATTGATAACGGTGGCATTGATCCCGTCTTTTTTAAGTTCTTCCGCTGCTAATAAGGCTTTCGCCACAAGTGGTCCGCCAGTTGCGATAACAACATCGCCCCCATCTTCAAGAACCTGCGCCTTACCCCATTCATAAGAAAGACCTTCTTTATAATATTCTGGATGATTTTCTCTACCAAAGAAAAAGAGGATTGATTCTGGCTCGTCTCCACTTTCCTGAGCTTTCTTGAAACGGTTTATTGCTTCAGTCATATAGGCTTCTGCTTCCTTAGAACAAGCACAAGTGATAGTCGTTGTATGAGGAAGGGCATTGGTTGCTGCTAAGTATGTTGTCGCCTGATGGCTCGCTCCGTCGGCCGCATCCTGAAAACCAGTATGGCTAAAAAGACCAATGACTGGTCCTTGAGAAAGACCTGACATAATAAGTGGAAGGTTTCCTTTAGAGATAGCAAATTGAGCGAAGGTATCAACGATAGGAATTAGTCCTTGTTTAGAAAGCCCTACGGCCGTACTGATCATATTACTTTCGGCCACACCTACATCTACATAACGATCAGGAAATTCTTTATGAAATCCAGCTATACCTGTTGATCCTTGTAGATCAGATGTTACAGAGAAAACGGGAAGACCAGCTTTAGCGGCATTGATTGTTGCTCTCGCAAAACCAGGCTGTACTTTCTCCTTCTTGATTGATGGAGCAGGCTTTTCTTCTGCCGCTGGTTTAGAAGCTAAGATTCCCTCGGCCCACTTTGATAGCTCATCAGGTGCTTCACCGTGATAGATTTCCTGAATAAACTCAGGAAGCTTTGGATCGTAAGCTTTAAGTGGATATCCATGACCACCACTTGGTGCGTCTTCTGTCGCCTTGATTCCAAAGCCCTTTACTGTTTCAAAAACAACGGCCACTGGCTGTGTTGGATCGGCCTTAGCTTCTTCAATCGCCATATCAATAGCTGGGTGAACCTTATCTAAATTATTTCCTTCTTTAATCCAAAAGAGTTTCCAACCTAATGTTTCGAGTGATCTGAAAGTTGGAGTCATATCAAAAGAATCATCTTTAATTCTTCCGGAAAGTTTTGTGTTGTTAAAAGAGACCAGCATAACAAAAGGATTTAGTTGTCCTTTTTTCGCCATACCAGGAATTGCTGTCATAGCTTCTTTTGCTTCACCTTCCATTGAAGCCCCATCACTAATGGCCACAACTGTCGTTCTATCATTACCGATAACTTTATCACCTAAGGCCAAGCCTTGAGCACCAGGAAGTCCCGAACCTAATGGTCCATTCGAAAGAAAGACTCCTTCAGGGTTGAGGTGAGCTTCACCATGACCTGTAAGCTTTGATTCAATTGAACGGAAACCTTTTAGAGTATCAAGAGTCATATTATCGAAACCGTAATTAGCTCTTAGGGCATAGATTCCATTTTCCGCATGTCCGGCATCATTCACAAAATTATAAGCTTCATGCCAAACTGGTTTTCTAAACATTATGGTATGAAGGGAAGACATCATTTCTGCAAAGGCCGCTGGACCTCCCCAGTGGCAAGCTGCTCCGCCAATCACCGCATGCTGATTCATGAGAGCAACAAGTGCTCTGGTTGCCTTTGGGTCGCCTAAGGTTTCCATATTTCCCGCTGAGTTTTTACATTCAACCTTGAACTTAGGTTCGTCCGTAGGGTTTGGGGCTAATTTATTTTGAATCTTTAAGGGCTCTAAAGTGGCTAAGCTTCTCTCGCTCATGATGTTCTCCAAGTGGTGGTGATGCCCCCACATCCTATCCTTTTTGAAGGGAATCTGAAAAGAAACGACTAATCATAAGTATCAGTCTGACCTAATAAACAGCATAAGCTAACTACCTGTATTTATTATGTAATAAAGTACTTAAGTTTAACCCGAGTATTCCGATAGGGTATTGTCTGAATGAGGAGAATATTATGTGCGATGCATGCCGAGCCAAAGGCGAGAATTATATCTTTAGAAATAGGGACTCTAGTCTATATAGTAATAAGCTATATCAGGTTTATCGGGAAGGCGTGGCCAAAGTGGTTTTATGTAAGATTCACGATATTGAACTTTTCCGTAGCGGAGAGTTTCGCTTCCTTGAAAAGAATTTAGATCTCGCCAGCACGATCGCTAGTAGTAACCGTCACTTTTCTTACGGATAGCAGAATGTTATAAGCTCCTTATGGAGCTACAAATTTTTGATAAATATTCTAAAAGCCTTTTAGGTAATACTGAGTTAGCTAGCGCTGCCTTCGTCGAAGACGCACTTGCAGGGGCAGCCAAATCATTTAATGATTTAAAAAACACATCAGCAGGGGAGCGGGCCTCTTGGCTTAGGACTCTGGCAAACTTAGTTGAAAGGGATACGCAAAGACTTGCGGGACTTATTACCGGTGAAGCTGGAAAACCAATTTCATATTCCCTTGGTGAAGTGGCCAGATCTGTGACCACTTTAAACTTTGCAGCCGATGAATGCTTAAAGTTTGCCGGTGAAGTTGTTGGCGTAGACTTTGGCGCCGGCACAGGTAAGCAGGCCTATACGCAAAGATTTGCTATTGGACCAGTTCTTGGGATCTCTCCTTTTAATTTTCCACTCAATTTAATTTTACATAAATTAGGGCCGGCCATAGCCGCTGGAGCCCCAATTATCATTAAACCATCTTTGTTCACGCCCCTAACGGCCCTGGCCTTAGAAGAGTTGGCCATTGAAGCTGGAATACCAAAGTCTGCCTTTCAAGTCGTTGTTTGTGAGAATGAACTTTCAGAAAAGATGCTACTTGATGAAAGAGTAAAGGTTTTCTCTTTTACCGGTTCTCCAAAAGTTGGCTGGGAATTAAAATCAAAAGTTCCAAAAAAGAAAACGACATTAGAACTAGGTGGGAATGCCGCTGTTATTATCGATCAAACTGCTGACCTAAATGCAGCCGTATCGGCGGTGGCAAGTGGAGCTTTTCTATACTCAGGTCAAATCTGTATTTCGACTCAAAGAATCTTAGTTCAAGATGAGATTTATAATAAATTCCTAAATATGCTCACAGAAAAGATAGAGTCACTAAAAGTGGGGGACCCCCATGACCCCGCTACTATTGTGGGACCTCTTATTGACCCTCTTCATGTCCAGAGAGTTTCAGATTGGGTTGAAGAAGCGAGAAACTCAGGGGCGCAAATACTTTGTGGTGGAGAAGTTTTTGATGGTGAGCATGGACTTTATAAGCCAACGCTTATTGCTGACGCAAAAAAAGATTTAAAAATTGTCTGCGAAGAAGTTTTTGGACCTGTGGCCATTGTACAAAATTTTGGGCATTTCTCTCACGCTATTGAAGAAGTTAACAACTCTAAGTTTGGTTTACAGGCCGGCGTATTTACAAATAGATTAGATCATATGAAGCAAGCTTTTAAGGAATTAGAAGTTGGCGGAGTAATGATTAATAATGTTCCTGGCTTTAGAGTGGACTCCATGCCGTATGGTGGAGTCAAGGAAAGTGGCTTTGGCCGAGAAGGTATTCGCTACGCCATGGATGAGATGACAGAAGAAAAATTATTAGTTTTCTAAAGGATATATTATGACAGTTAGAGTTCGTTACGCTCCAAGCCCTACGGGACATCAACATATTGGTGGTGCCCGTACTGCTCTTTATGATTTAATTTTTGCAAAGTCCCTAGGGGGAACTTTTGTTCTTAGAGTAGAAGATACAGATCAAGAGCGTTCGAAAAGAGAATACGAAGACTCATTATTAGAAGACTTCAAATGGTTAGGCATCGAGTTTGATGAAGGACCTCATAAACCTGGACAGCACGGACCCTATCGTCAGTCAGAAAGACTAGAGCTTTATAAAGAACTGGCCTGGAAACTAGTTGAAGAAGGAAAGGCCTATCCTTGTTTTTTAACTTCAGAAGAACTTGAAAAGCTTACGGCCGATGCTGAAGCGGAGAAAAAAGCACCGCATACTTACCACGGAAAATATAGAGACCTAGACCCAGCTGAAGCAAAAGCTAAAGTTGATGCCGGGGACGAGTATGTGATTAGGTTTAAGAACCCGCAAAAAGAAGTTAGTTTCACTGATATGGTTAGAGGTGAAGTTAAGTTTTTCCCCGATATGGTTGGAGACTTTGTTGTCTTAAGGGCCAATGGTTATCCCGTTTATAACTTTTGCTGTGTTGTAGATGATTGGAAGATGGAGATCACTCACGCTTTTAGATCTGAAGAGCATCTTAATAACTCTTTAAGACAACTTCTTTTATACGAAGCGTTTGAAGCTAAGCCACCAGTCTTTGCTCACCTTTCTATGCTAGTCGGAGAAGATAGAAAAAAGCTTTCAAAACGTCATGGAGCCACTTCTGTTAGACAATATAAGGATCAGCATTATTTACCTGCAGCTCTTTTAAATTATCTTTGTCTTCTTGGTTGGTCTCACCCAGAGGAAACAGATATCTTTGATGTCTTTGAATTAGAAAAAAGTTTTGATTCAACAAGGTTTAATAAGTCACCTGCCTTATACGATATTCAAAAACTTAAGTTTTTTAATGAGCAGCACTTAAGAGCTCTTCCTGAAGATAAGCTTCTTGAGCATGCGCTAGAGGCATTACCAGCTGAGAGTAAGTTTAGAGCTCAAGATTCTGACTGGCAAAATAAGTGTTTAGGTGTTTTTAAAGAAAAGATTCAACTTATAACTGAACTAGATGAAATGACCTCAGTTCTTTTTAGTGAAGGAACAAGCGATTCTGATGAGTATAAAGAGGCTATGGGATGGGAGACCACTCCGCAGATTAAAGACTACCTAAAAGGTGAACTCGAATCTTTTGACGGGGACTTTGTTTCTGAAGAAAAAGTTGGAGAGTGGATGACCTATCTTAAAAAGGAACTGAAGATAAAAGGAAAACCTCTTTTTATGGGAGCTCGTGCCTGCTTAACAGGACAAGTTCACGGACCTGACTTAAAAGGAATCGTGGCTTTAACTCCTAAGAAGATTCTACTTAGTCGCTTCTAAATCACTATTGATGGCCTGGCTTATATGCTGGGCCTTAGTCATAAGACCGTTGTCTGTAACATGGGCAAAGTCGGTAAAGATGGAATCATCTTTTTTCTGCATCAGTTCATAGAGATCAACAAAAAGTACATGGGGCCTATACTCTGCCACCAAGTCCCTCATTATTTGATTACATTGTTCCATATGCCTGGCCATACTGGCATCAAAGTTTTTACCACTTGAGACAAAAGGCTGCGTGGTTAAAATCACCTTCGTCTTATTGGCCAAGGCCGACGTGATAATGGCCCTGAGATTTCTTTTAAAAGGAATAAGCTCTTTTAAATCTTTATAGTTTTCGGTGGTCTCTTGTCTTTTAATTTTTAAATTTGAATCAATAAAACGCCAACTTGGGAATGGGGTGAGTTTATGTTTTAAATGGCGATACAGTGCTGAGAACCTTATAAGATAAAGGTCGGGGATTGTCGGAAGTTCCCATGACTTAAGAGCATGGGCATAGTCGGATCTAAAAGTTTTATCGTCAGTATTTCTAATCACATTATCATTCCAGCCTTGATGAATGACGAGATAATCTGGTCTTAACTCGATAACGTTAAGAAAGTAGTTAATCATAGTATGCGTAGAAGTATAGTAGGCCTGCCCAAAATTTAAGACCTCTGCACTTTCCTTAAAAAGTTCTTGAAGTTTATTTGGATAACCGGAGGCAGTTGTGGAGCCCCCGAGAGTTATGATTCTTGTTACCGTTTTATTTTTCTTAGGAAATCTTGTTGGAAAGCCTCGGTACCATTTATCCGAACCAGTAAACTGTAAGAAGGGGTGACCTTTAAATTCTGCGCCGCTTGGGAAAGTGCTCTTGGCCCAGGCCTTGTTGGCCTCATAGGCCTTGGGACTTGATTTGATAATCAGTCGACCCGCAAGTTCGGCAGCTAATAGGATATAAAGAGAAAGGCAAAAGAGAATAATCTTTTCTGATTTAATCATTCCCATGAGGACGCAAACGGAAAAAGCGATAATGGCAAAACAAAAAGAGCCACTGGCCAAGATCTCACCGAGAGAAAAATCTCCCATAGCAAATACATGGGGGAAAAGGATGGGAAGAAAGAGAGGTCCTATGAAGAGACCCATCACACCAATAATCTTAATTAATTTATCTTTAGTAGCGTTCATCTGTAGCTTTCTATTCTAGTCGAGAACTTATCTAATTTTAAAGATTTACCTCTATCTACTTGAAATTTCTTTATTTTTTAACGCGTTGCGCACCTGTAAAGATTCCGGTATTCATAATTCGTATTTCGGAAAAACACCTTCCCTTGATAGGTTCTCCTTGGAATATTAGAGGGGAATAAATGATATCAATCTTAGCTAGATTAGCCGTAGCGTCACTTCTATGGGCTAATATGCCAAAGGCTTATGCAACCAGCTGTATAGACCTGATGAATGGTTTTTTAACCAATCAGACTAACGAAGTTAGTCAGGCGCCGAGCTTTAAGACTTGGGCCCTTAAAGAGGCTGCAGAATTTGACCTTAGCGAAAAGGCCCTTAAGTCACTTGATTCAAAACTAAGCACATCTAAAATTTCATCAGATAAAGAAGAGTTCAGATCTCTTCTTCTTTTCCTGGATAGTTTAAACGAGAAAAACAGATTAAAGCTTATTGCTGATCTCGATGAATTAGGAAGTAGTGAACCATCATCAAAATTAATTAAAAAACATAAGAAAATTCAAAAGATTGTGGCCAAGGGTAATGAAAAACAGGCACGCAAACTTACTAAAGAAATTGAAGTCGAAAATCCAGGAATTCCAAAGTCAGAAGTTGAGGCCCGAGTTTCAAAAGAGATGTTAGAGTATTCTAAAAAATATGAAAGACTTGCCTACGGATGCAGGTCGACAAAATGGACTCCTGAAAGAAAAGCCGCTGCTCAGAGTTTTAAAAAATTCACTATTGGAATTGGAGTTGCTTCATCTATTGGGGCCTATACCTATCAAAACTGGGACAGAGATGTTGATGCCAAATGGATTGGAAGACTTGGATATGAGCTAACAGTTGGGACCTTAGTTGGATTGATCGCATCAAAGATTGTTTCAAATCCTGAGAACACACCTGTAGCTCTGGCCTTAAAGAAGTACTTTTTTAGCAGGGGAACGGGGCTAGTTGATATGGTTGCTTATGGCGCTCTCTTTGGAATTTCTGATGAAGAGGCTAAGGTTCGTCTTGAAAACTTGATGAAAGATCCTAACCGAAAGGCAGAGATAGAAAAACTTCGTAAGTATATGGATGATAAAAACCTTTATCAAAAGTTTAAAGAAAAGTTCGTAGAGACGGTTAAGAAATATAAAGAAAGTGGTGAAGAGCTAAAAGGTGATGGAAAGATTTTAGAACCGATTAGTGGAAAGTCAGTTAACTGGGATAGTTTAAATTCAGAAGATCTTGAAGATGAGGCGATTCAAAACTTGCTCTTAACATCTATTATGCAGCAAATGTATGACGAACAAAAAGGTGATCTTATCGCAACGGGTAATGCTGGATCGGATAGGTATACTTTTCATGCGGCCTACGGCGCCTTAATGCTGCCAAAAGACACTTTTGTATCACTTTATATCTATAACACTCTCTGTATGGGGGCTTTGAATCCAAAGGCGGCCTTAATAAAGGCAGTGGCTCTCTTCGCACTGAATCGTGCGGTTTTTGATCAGGTTTACTACTTCTCTAGAAGAACGAGTATTAATCAGTAGGGCGATCATGACAAAAGTCAGTGTTCAAAGATTTAAGAATTCTATGCTTTCTACAGGTTATTTTAAGTGGCATCCTTTATCTATGATTTTACCACTTATTTTTGTCGCTACATTGTTTTCAAGCTCGGCCAATGCCTTTAGTCCCGATTGGACTGAAGACGCGAGACTTCCTGAAAGTGGATCAAGAAATAATATCTATGAACTTAAAGGCGATGAATTTAAGAAAGTAAACCGTGCTGGAAAGATTCATGCTAGCAACTATCCGGTTACTGTCACAGGAGCTCTTCTTCCTTTTGAGGCCACGAGAAGAGTGGTTGAGGCTGATACAAAAAATCCAATACGTAGATGGATTTATAATATAGGAAGAAAATCGTTAGGCTTTAAATCCATGGACGATATGTATAAGTGGGTAGGACTAAACGATTTTAACGAAGAAGATGCCACCGGTATTTTTAAGATTCCTTATCCAAATGATGAAAAGCCAGATTATCCCATGGGGGCGACCTTTATGAAGCGCTTTGGGGAAACCGGATTAACTTTTAGCTGCACGACTTGTCACTCAACAAGAATGTTTGGAAAGACTGTCTTTGGTCTTAATAATAAAAGACCCCGCGCCAATGAGTTCTTTTTGATGGGACAAAAGCATGTTCCAAAATTATTACCTGGATTCTTTAAGGTCGGTGCTAAGGCCACTAAGGGTGAAACTCAAATGTATCGAGAGGCCAGAAAGAATATTATGGCCATTGGAGCTGTGGCTCCTAAGGTTTTAGGACTCGATTCGTCACTTGCTCAAGTTGCTCTTTCATTATCTAAAAGAAATCAAGACGCCTACGCCACCTATAATAAAAAGCTTCAAAAGAACCCAAGACCTAATGCCCTTGAGCATTTTGTTGCGGATTCAAAACCTGGAGTTTGGTGGAATTTAAAATATAAAACACGCTGGCTAAGAGATGGATCCATCGTAAGTGGGAACCCTATCTACACAAACTTTTTATGGAATGAAATTGGCAGAGGGACTGATCTTAAAAAGCTCGAAAATTGGATGAAAGAGAATGATCAGGTGGTCAAAGAGTTAACTGCGGCCGTCTTTGCAACAGAAGCTCCTAAGTGGTCCGATTTTTTTCCAGCTGAAGCGATAGATCTTCCTGCCGCAAAAAGAGGGCAAAAGCATTTCAAGAAAAGCTGTGCTAAGTGCCATGGAAATTATGATAAAACCTGGGACTTACCCGGCGCTGAAGAACTAAGCCTAGCGGAGCAAATAACAACTTCAAGAGTTGTTTACCCGAAGAAAACTAAAGTAAAAGATGTGGGAACTGATCCAAACCGTTGGATGGGAATGCAGCATTTTGCTGAAGACCTCAATCGTTTGGCCATTTCTAAATGGATGAAAACAAAAGTTGTTCCACAAAAAGGTTATGTACCGCCACCATTAGTCGGAGTCTTTGCTCGTTACCCATATTTTCATAATAACTCAGCTCCTTCCCTTTGTGATGTTCTAAGTAAACCTAAGGATAGAACGGTTATCTTTTATCAAGGACCAGCTGATGATCCTGAAACTGACTATGATTCTGAATGTGTAGGTTATCCTACGGGAAGAGATATACCTAAAAAGTGGTATGAAGAAAAAGAAGCTAAATTTGATACCAGAAAACCAGGGTTATCTAATTCTGGGCATTATAAGATGTTTACCAATGAGGATGGCACGGAGAAATATTCTCCAGCTGAGAAAAAAGAACTTATCATGTTCTTAAAGACCCTCTAAAATTTTCCTATGTCAGAATTTTCACTCATAGAACAGGCCCTTATGGGCCTAATGGTTTTTGCCCTTATGTTTGGGGTTGGTTGTTCTCTTTTTTTTGGGGACTTTAAGACTACATTAATAAAACCTAAAAGTTTTCTTGTCGGTATTTGCGGTCAATTTCTACTTATGCCTTTGATTGCTTTTGGCATCTATAAAGTGTTTGCTCTTCCCTTTGAAATTGGTCTGGCGCTTATTCTTGTTAGCTGTGCTCCTGGCGGCTCAACTTCAAATCTCTTTAGCTTTTTTGCCAAGGCCAATGTGGTTCTATCGGTTTGTTTAACAATCGCCACCACTTTCTTAGCTACTATAATGATGCCCTTGCTACTTTCTCTTTATATGGACTTTGGGGATAAAGAGCTATCTATTCCTTTTGCTAAAATGTTTGGCACATTACTAGCGGCTTTATTTCCCATTCTTGTTGGGATGTTAGTGCGCTTTAAGTTTGAGGATAAGGCTTCAGTTATTGAGAAGTGGGCCACTCGTTTTGGGCATTTGATGATTTTATTAATGGTCATCATTTGGATTCCAAAATTAAAAGATGCTATCAATATTCATAATCTTAAGACTTATTCAGCTATATACCTTTTATGTTTTCTTGCGATGGTTTTAGGAGGTTTCCTCGCGAAACTCTTTAAACTTCCAAAGCGCGACCGCAGAACCATTTCATTAGAAGTAGGGATTCAAAATGCCCCATTAGCATTTGCTATCTTAGGTTTAAGTTTTGGTAAGGACCTGATGCAAGCAGTGGGCTGGGTCTGTTTAGTCTATGGAGCCTTCTCATTTAGCAACGCCATCAACTTCACACTCTTCTTTTGGTGGCGGGATAAAAAGGAAATTTAGGGGAAAGGTCTTCTCAGGAGTTCCCTAGTTGAGAGAGGGAGAGTGTGTTGGAGTTGTTGGAACCCCTGAGTAAGCCCAATTGGGACCGAGTGCTAAAATACTAAGAAAAACTATTAAAAGCAGAGACTTAAGCATTTTATTCCTCCGTCGTTGATATATTTAGATTAGGTTTTCAAATAAGATTCGTTGTCAGAACTTTGTTAAGTTTCCGTAATTTCGATGTGGTGATTTTTGGTGAGGATTGAAAAATCTACTCTTACTTTAATAATAAACCTTCGTCATATTGTGGGTTCAAGATCAAAAGGACATATTTTCAGATATTTATGCTTCGTCATGAGGTGTTAGTTTTCTAACACGACGAACAATATTACAGGTTTATTACCCGCTTCCTTGAACCCCGCGTCAAAAACCTCTACAAATATGTAGATGAAAAATTTTATAACCTTCCTATTGCTATGTCTTGTTAGCTCCGCCCATGCTGGCCGAGATGACTTAATCATTTATAAGTCCGGAGATGGCACTTATGTTCGAACAGAAGTTGTCGATCACTGTGTGGATAGCGGTTATATTCGCCCGAAGAATGTCGCGGTCGCGAGTAGAAGATTTTGCGATATCATCGGACCTGATGGAAGACAGTCTCTAGAAGAATGCGAAGACGAATATATCGTTAACGAAGTTCTTAAAAGACATATGTACTTAAAAGAAACCATCCATCTAGGTAATAGCAGAGTTTTTACTCGTTACTACAGAGATAAATATGTAGCAAAGAGAACTTTTCCAAAATGCGAAAAAGAAATCATTGAAAGAGATCATGGAATGTATGTAACCCGTGAAGCCACTCTTCAAGAAAGGCTCTTTTACGGAGCTCTTCATCAAGAAGGAATAACTTCAATCACTAACGAAACCATTTCCCCTAAGCAGGCACAGGAAGGACGCTGGGGTCAAGCTGGAGATAGTATCAGATCGATCATGATCTATTACGATACGCCAGACTGTAATAACGGAAATGTTAATGGTGGAAATAATGAGTTTAGAGAGTCAAACTTCTTTCGCCAAGGCGGAGAAGGTTCAGGCTCAGGCCGCCTAGGCGGTGAAGGTTCCGGCTCAGGTCATCTTGGCGGTGAAGGTTCCGGCTCAGGTCATCTGGGCGGTGAAGGTTCCGGTTCTGGATATGTTGGCGGCGAAGGCTCGGGAACTGGAAGGGTCATGACGACAGTTAATATTACACCACAAAGACTAAATACACTTCGAATTAGACCGAATCTTGTTGAGAGACAATTAGGGATTAGACCAGCAATGGCTCGGTATCTAACAGGTGAAGAAGAAATACCAAGAAGTATTATGGGGGTACGATGTCAGAAGTAACAACAGAACAGATTCAGCCAGTCGCAAAGCCAACTGTCATTTCAGAACTTCAAAAAGTGATTCGAGGTTATCTTGATAAACATACTCGTATCTCTCTTAACGGTCTTTCTAAAAGATGTACGGTTAGTGAGCCGACTCTAAGAAGAATTATGAATGGTCAGGTTAAGACCACTCCGACTTTAACGACAGTTGTAGATATTCTTTCAACGATCAACAAAGAAGGAAATATAAGGACTCTTGCGGACATGTACCCAGGACCTCTAGCTGAAGTTCTAAGCGAAGGATTCTCAATCTTTGAAGCTGAAGAACTTGATTATGTTTATAACCAAAAATTAAATGAAGTTTTAAAAGATGAAACTTCATACCTTATCTATAAATTAGCTGCTAATCGCTGTGGCCTGGCTCAATCTAAAATTAGAGAGCTATTTGGACTTGTCGGTGAAGAGAAAATTTATAACCTGAAAAAAGAAGATCTTCTTGAAGAGAAAATAGAGCGCGGTCAAGTTCACTACCACGCTAAGATTGTAGGCTTTAGCCTTGATCACAAACTCTTTGTTAAGAACTTTAAATCAGTAGCTAACTTTATTAAAACTGGAACCCAAACAGGACCTAAGACAAATCTTTATTATAACTTTTCGGAATCAGTAAACGAGCAGGGAAGAAGAGAGATTCTTCGCCTTCAAAAAGAAGCTCTTCGTAAGATAGCTAAGATTCTCGATGATGAGAGATTTGCCGGTGATATCCCTCTATTTGTGCTTAGCGCAGTGGATGATATGGACTCTACAGGGACAATTCCTGGATCAGTTCTACAGTAAGTAGACACCTCTTTTTAATCTAGTTTACTATTTTACCTTGTTATTAAATCAGCATAACGAGGTAGCCATGCCATCATTTGATCTAGTTTCTAAGCTCGACGTCATGGAGCTAAAGAACGTCATTCAACTAACAGATAAAGAAGTAGGGAATCGTTATGATTTCAAAGGTGCAGTTATTACTTTTGAACTAAAAGACGGTTTGATCGAACTTACGGCCCCTGATGATTATAAGATTGGAGCGGCTTTAGAAATCTTTAGAAAGAATATGGGGAAAAGAGGAATTGGACAAAAGGCCATTGAGCCTCAGGACGTCAAGCCTTCTGGGAATCAGCAAGTAAAACAAACGATTCTCTTTAAAAGTGGAATTGACAAAGAACTTGGCAAAAAAATCAATAAATTGGTTAAGTCTTCTGGGATGAAAATCACTTCGGCCTATCTTGACGAAAAGATCAGAATCACAGGTAAGAAAATTGACGATCTTCAGGCAGCGTTTCAGATGATTAAGAATCATGATGACGTGAACTGCGAGATTAAAATGGAAAACATGAAAAGCTAATGACTCCTGTCTATTCTCCTTTGAAGGAGAGTGATATTGAAGAAGTCATTTCTTTCTTTGACCGTTGGAGTGGGAAGAACTTTTATACCGCCGAGGAAGTTCGCTATGTCATCAGTCTTTCTCGTGGAGCGAGCTTTATCGCGCGAGTAGGTGATGAGGTCGCTGGTATTCGCCTAACTCATGCCCCAGGAGCCTGGTCAAATGAATATAAGCAAATCTCTCCTGATAAGTGGAAAGTTCCAAGGTCTGATGTGGCCTATTTTAAAAGTCTTTTCGTAAGTGCGGATTTTCAAAAGTTAGGGATTGGAAAGACTCTTTCAAGTATGAGTATTGAAGTTTTAAAAGGCTTAGGAGCTAAGGCCATTCTTTGTCATTCTTGGGCCGAGTCCCCAGAGAACAGTTCAAGGATTTACTTAGAGAAGATGGGTTTTACTGCAGTAGAAGAGCATAAGAATTTTTGGTTAGAAGTTCCATACGATTGCGTTAGGTGTAAGCCGGAGCCTTGCACTTGCACCGGAATAGAAATGATTAAATACCTCTAGGAGTAAAAATGAGTGTTTCTTATTGGCAGGATTCAGGTTTTGGAAAAAGAATAACTAAAGATGTTGTTATCATTGGAGGTGGCTTCGCTGGACTTTCAACTGCCTACTGGATGCAAAAAGAAGATCCTTCTATGAATATTGCCGTAGTCGAAAAATATGAAATTGGTGACGGCGCCTCAGGAAGAAATGCTGGTTTTATTACTTGTGGGTCCGTCGAGCATTTTAACAGACTTGTTGAAAAGCACGGAAGAGAAGAAGCAAGTGTGATTTGGAAATTTAGTGAAGATAATCTCAAATATCTAAAAGAGGATATTATTGAAGATCGACCGAATGATTTTCTTTTCGAACATAATGGATCTTTTTCTTTAGCATCCACAGAAACTGAGTTTAAAGAATTACAAGAATCTGCTGAACTTATGAGTACCTTTAATATTAATGTAGAAAAAGTTGATGAAAAAGATATTAAAGAGAGATTAGGGGCAGAAAAATTTGTGGGAGGAATTAAGTATATAGGCGACGCCACTGTTCATCCCCATAAGCTCCTGCATGGAATAAAAGAAAAGATTGAAAAGACCAGCGACTCCGTTGAGTTTTTTGAGAATCATGAAGTTTCAAAGATAGAAACGGAAAATGGAAATAAAGTTGTTTATACCAAGAAAAATCGCATCGAAGCACCTGTGGTCGTTTACGCAACCAATGGTTATTCTCCTCTAGTTAATAGCTACTTTGAAGATAAAATCTTTCCTACCAGGGGACAGATCTTAGTAACTGAAAAAGTACCTCGTTTTATGGAAGCCGCCTGTTATGCCAACTTTGTCTTAGATTACTTTAGACAGCTTCCGACGGGGGAGATGCTGATAGGTGGTTTTAGACAACTTCAAAAAGATGTTGAGACGGGATATAGCGATCAAACAACTGCGACTATTCAGTCGGCCCTTGAAGATTTTCTTAAGGTCCATATTCCGGCGGTGAGGGAAGCAAAGATTACTCACAGGTGGAGTGGAATCATGGGCTTTAGTGTCGATGGACAGCCTATGGTTGGAGCTCTTCCTACAGACCCACAACTTTATTTTGTTGGGGGGTTTACAGCGCACGGGGTTGGTCTTGCCTTTAACTCCGGTAAGACTTTAGTTGATGCTATGTTTGGAAGAGCAGTACCAAGCTGGATTTCAGCTAAGCGGTTAGGTTAGAGATGAATTTAGATGAGTTTTTTTCTTGGGCCGAAAAAAAGTATTTTACAAGTACTCCTAGTGCTAAAGAAATTAATACGCTCTTAAAAAGTGAAGGAGAGGTTATTGAGAATGATCATATCGCTCTTCGTACTTTTAATTTAGATGGAATCACCGTATCTGACTTTGGAATTTTTTTTGAAAAGTTAGGTTATAAGAAAAAAGACTCCTACCAATTTCCAGCTAAGAAAGTTCGCGCCACTCATTTTGAAAAATCAGGTTATCCAAAAGTCTTTATTAGTGAACTCATAGTTGAAGAATTTAGTACAAATTGCCAGAGCATTATAAAAAAAATAGTTTCTGAGATTCCTCGTGGCTTTGCGATTCAAAACCTGTTTTTAAAAGCAAGACCATGGAGTCTATCGATAGAGGATTATAAGACTTTGGCACTTGAGAGTGAATATGCTTCTTGGTTATCTGCCTGGGGATTTGAGCCAAATCATTTTACTATCCTTGTAAATAAACTTGAAAAGTTTGGAAACCTGGAGAAGTTGAATGAATTCCTCAAGGGAAAAGGTTTTGTTCTCAATTCTTTTGGCGGAGAAATTAAGGGCTCAGCAGAGGTCTTTCTAGAGCAATCTTCTATTATGGCAGATAAGTCCGTGGTAGAATTTAGTGATGGAAAGCTAGAAGTTCCTTCATGTTATTATGAGTTTGCTTTTAGGCATAATAAGAATGATGGAAGCCGTTTTGAAGGATTTGTTAGCACTTCAGCGGATAAAATATTTGAGAGTACAAATGAATTGGGAAAATGACTGGTATTTAAAACATCCTATTGCCCATAGGGGTCTACATCAAGGGGAAGATATTCCCGAGAACTCTCTTTCTTCCTTTAAAGCTTGTATTGAAAAACAATTACCTATCGAACTCGATGTGCATATTATGCATGATGGAACGGCCCTTGTATTTCACGATGATACTTTTGAGAGGATGACTGGTTATCATAGAGATATCTATTTATCGGAATATAAAGATGTGGTTGATTTAAAGCTTTTAAAGTCAGAAGAAAAAATCCCAACATTAGAAGAAGTCTTAAAGCTTGTAGATGGTGAAGTACCTTTAGTTATAGAACTTAAATGTTTAAAGCACGATGGGAGATTGGAACATTCAGTTTATAATCTCTTACGTGAGTATCATGGCAAATACTGTATTCAGTCTTTTAATCCTTTTACTCTTTTGTGGTTTAAAAGATTTGCCCCGCAAATTCCAAGAGGTTTATTGGCCGGATCTTATGAAGACGCCGCTTTAAGCTTTTGGGAGAAGTTGATTCTAAAAAGTTTGTTCTTCGCTATTTTAATTAGGCCTCACTATATCGGTTTTGAATGGAATAAACTTTGGTACCCCTCGGTTTTTTTCTTTAAACATATAATGAGAGTTCCCATCATCGCTTGGGTGGTGACAAATAAAAGTCAGCAAGAGTTTTTAAAATCCAAAACAACCAATATTATCTTTGAAAATTTTGATCCCATAGGCCCAAAATAGGTGCCATTTTGAACCACATCTAAAAAAATAATGTCATCAAAGTAGGCTGATTTTGCGCGCGGCGCGTAAAGCTCTCAAAAATAAAGCAGATTTTTAGCATCTAGTACTCAAGTAAAATTGTAAGAAAATAGAGATATGCCAAGTCACAGCATTTTTCTTTGATCTTGAGCCAAGCGCAAGATACTCATTATGGGTTATTTATTTAACGCGCCAAAAACAAAACGAATTTCTAAAGGGGAGAGAGAACCATGAAATTGTTTACACTTATGCTTATGGCAGTAGCAACCCTATCAATGGGTAATATTGTTATTGAAAAAGCATCAGCTGAAGATTCAGTTGAAAAATGCCGACGGCCTAATTGTGACCGTCCTAGACCAAACCGCCCAGGACGCGGTGGTGGAGTAGATCGTCCACGTCGTCCAAGACCAGGAAATGGAGGAGTTGATCGTCCACGTCCAAACAGACCAAGACCAGACGTTGATCGTCCACGTCCAAACA
>JAIBDQ010000034.1 GCA_024686135.1 Halobacteriovorax sp.
CTCTTCCTTGGATTCATTACGGGGGTAAACAGATAATCCTATTGGATATTTTCAATCGGGAGTTTGTGTTTTTTGGAAGAACATTCTTTAGTCACGACTCTCCTCTCGTCTTTTTTCTGTTTTTAACTTTCGTTTTAATTTTTGGTTTTCTCACTGCCCAGTGGGGAAGAATTTGGTGTGGCTGGGCCTGCCCACAGACCGTTTTTATTGATTTAGTCTATAGAAGAATCGAAAAGATTATCGAAGGAAACTCAAGAAAAAGAAGAGCCCTTGAAAAAGAACCGATGAGTGCTTCGAAGTTTTTCAAAAAAGTTATCAAATGGACACTTTTCACGCTGGTCTCCTTGCATCTTGCCCACACTTTTCTTGGCTTTTTTGTAGGTACTAGAAATTTATTTTTTATTACTCTAAATCCACCTACCGAGCATATGACTCTTTTTATCATAATGCTGACGACATCTGGTATCATCCTTTTTGATTTTGGATGGTTTAGAGAACAGTTTTGTATTGTGGCCTGCCCTTATGGAAGAATGCAGTCTGTAATGATGGACGAACACTCTCTTGTTGTCGCCTACGATGTTAAACGAGGAGAGCCTAGGAGAAATACAGTACCTAGAGAAGAAGAAGCTGACTGTATTGACTGCAACCACTGTGTCAAAGTATGCCCGACCGGAATCGATATTCGAAAAGGCACTCAATTAGAATGTATTTCTTGCACTCAATGTATAGATGCTTGTGATGAGATTATGGATAAAGTCGGTAGACCTGAAGGACTAATACGATATGAATCCCTTGCTGAAATAGAAGGGATTAAGCGAAAGACCTTTAGACCAAGGCCAATCATTTACGCCACTGCCTTACTCGTTACTCTTGTGGCCTTTGGCTTTGCTCTGCAAAGTAGAAATAGTTTAAAGGTTCAATTTATACGAAGCAGTCAATCTGCATTTCAGGACATAAGACGTCCTGATGGTAGCAGAGAGATCGTTAATCACTATAAAGTCTCCATTTATTACAATGGAGAAAAAGACTATAAATTATTTTTTGTACCTAAAGACAATTATAGAGAGGACCGTCTCAGGATTGTGACGAGAAAAATTCCTGCGCCAATTCATCCTGGAAAAAGACAAACTGTAGATATCTTCTTTAGATTTAAAAAAGACGTCCTTGAAATGGGAAGAAAGGCAATAAAGGTTCATATTTTAACTGGCGATAATTTAGAAACAGCAAAGTTCCTAAGAGAAGAGGAGGTTAAACTTGTTGGACCATTTTAACCAAATCGTTAATGCGTCATTGATAGCTCTCCCAGGTCTTGCTTTTCTAGCTGGACTAGGCGGAAGCCTTCATTGCGTTGGTATGTGCGGAGGACTTGTTTCTGCCTGCTCACCTGATAAAAAATCTATTTGGATCTATCAACTAGGGAGACTTTTAGGCTATTCCCTATTAGGTCTTTTTGCTGGAACATTAGGACATTTGATTTCACAAGGATTTAGGCATCAGTTCATGGTCCTTGCTCCATCACTAACACTAGGAATACTCTTTATCACTTGGGGTTGGAATTCCTTCAAAGGCAAAAAAGAAATCAAAAGTCCAAGTATTATTAGTAAAACCTATAACCATCTTTGGAAAACAATAATGCCAACGGTTCCCGGAGGGCTTAAACCATTTGGAGTCGGATTCTTCTCCATACTCCTTCCCTGTGGTCTTCTCTATTCTTTAGTTATCACAGTCGCAGCTTTTCACGACCCAACAAGGGCCTTAATGGCCATGTTCTTTTTCTGGTTAGGAACTGTACCGGCCATGGCATTAGCCCCTAACCTTTTTAAGAATCTTATGGATAAAGTATTTAATCGTTCCCAAAAATATATAGGTCTAACATTTATGAGTATTGGTATTATTACTATCACGGTGAGAGTGGCCATGCTTCTTAGCATGGACCCAAGTTTAAATGCTGGTGAAGCACCTAGTTGTCATTAGACTTGATTGGAAATTCAGTTTCCTTTAAAGAGGCTAAAGTTACATAAGTCCAACCAATTACGAAAGCTACAGTAGTAATTATCGCCCAGATACTAAATGGATTGTTCATATATTGACTCCTTTAAGCGCTAAGTAATAAATCATTAGCAAAATTTCTTATATTTTCTTCTTTAACTTTTGAAAGACTAATAAGTGTACTTCTATCAAGAGGTAAAACTTTTGTGTTTGGGTAGATTTTAACCGTATACTTAAAAGGCTCTTTAGATGCGAGCTCTTTTACCCCAATAGCATTATTGGGCAATACATTTTTCTTGGTTTTAGACATGATGATCTCAAGTTTTCCTTCAAGAAGAACAAACCCCACTCTTGGGACATGACCTTCATAAATGATGACCTCATCCCTCTCGTACACGATTTCACTGCAAAAACCCTGTAAGTAATTGATTATGTCTATGTCTAGTTCTGTCGTCATTATCTATCCTTCCTAACTAGAATAGACTGAGAGGATGAAAACAAACATGATTCAAATCAGTTCGCGAACTCTTTTTTAAGGGGTAAAATCAGTAGGATAGGTTGGCAAACTCTACTAGCTTCTCTTCATTCTTAATCACTATATTCTTGCCCTCTTGTCCGACAACTTCCTCAGATTTAAGCTCTGATAAGCAGCGAATAAGGGTTTCTGAGGAAGTTCCTAGGTAAGATGCCATCTCTTCTCTAGTTAGCTTCAAAGTGATTTTTCTGCCATCTTCACACTCCTCTGAGTGGGAGGCACTTAGAAGTAATAAAAGCTCAGCGGTGCGTTCAAAGACTGACTTTTGAGATAATGAAGCTATTTTTGTTTCACTTGCTCCTAAGTCTCTACCTAGTCTGAACATAATATGTTTTGATACTGATGGCTCTTTACTAACTTTTTCTAAAATATATTTTTTATCTAAAAAGCATACCCTTGTATCTTCAAGAGCTGTGGCCGTGGCACTGTAATACTGGTCTGTGAAGATACTTCTATGTCCTAGAACGTCACCAGCACCGGCCAATCTAACAATATTTTCTCTTCCGCCTGAACCAAGCTTAGAGACTTTCACATTACCAGTGCTGATACAATAGAGACCAAAAGGAGGATTTCCTTCAACAAATAAAGTCTGACCCTTTTTATAAAGGTTAGTAATCTTATGAGTACTTAACTCATTTAAAGATTCATCTCCTAGGTCACAGAACACGCCTTCCATTAAAGAAGGGCAATCTTGACATTTTTTTGGTGCTGCTTTACTCATTTTCTTCTCCAGATACATCTAGCTTAGCACCATGACTTCCAAAAATACATGACCTACATCATACTCTACTTAAAGCGCTTTTAATGCTTACTAATCTCTAGTTTAGGGTAACTTAAAAGATTTTAAGCGGTTTTTCTAATAATTTTTTTTTGAGCTGGTAAAACCATAAAAATAGTCGCCATTAAAACACTAAGAGCTATTCCATATGTTGACGATACAGAGGGGTTAGCGATTCCACCGAAGAGATTTAAGTATAGATGCGTCAATAACGCTAAAATAGAGCAAGTCCCTATTTTTAAAGGAGAAAGACTCTTATCTAGAAAAACCCCAAAAAGTATAGGCACGAGACTGGCCGCCGCTAAACCGTAAACCCCTTTTTGAGCAAAAAGACCTACAAGTTTTGGAGGGTTCCAGGCCAGGGCCAGAGAAGTAAGACCAATAATAACGAGAACAACTCTTGATAGGTTAAGAGGGTCAATATTAAACCTTTTGCTTAACCATGGATTATAAATATCATTTACGACCATTGAGGACAAGGCCACCAAAATTCCATCTAAAGTGGAAAGTCCTGCAGCCAGAAGACCGATTGAAACGAAACTTATAAAGTATTGTCCCCAAACAGTAGCACTAAAAGCGCTGGTAATATATGTGGCAACGACGGTATCTTGCCTAACAATTTCAAGCCCATCAAATCTAGCAAAGAATCCAATAAAGAGCATTAACCCGAAGATAGATCCTGTCACTAGTGTTGTTCCTAGAAACTTATTAACCTGTTTATCATTTTTTAAAAATAGAACTTTAGTCAATATATGTGGTTGCAACATCAGAGCAAAGGTAATGATAAAACTACTCCCAAACACGCTGAAGAAATCATAATAGAGATTACTTTTTGCATTAAACACTGAAGCATAATCCAATGAAACTGCATTTAAGTTCGCAAGAAAGCTTCCATCTAGATTGTATACCCCGTAAGAAAAAAGAAAAAGAGAGATACCGAGCATTACAATACCTTGTAGAGTATTGGTGTAAGCATGTGCGTATGAGCCCCCCATAAGTACATAGCTAAAAACAAAGAGCATTACAATGACCAGGGCCATTTTCTGAGAAACTGGAAAAAGGCTCGCCACAAGAATTGAACACCCAACCATGATTAGAACAACGAAAGTAATAGAAAGTAGATTTAAAAAGGCAAAAAGTAAGCCTAGCTTATTACTTTTATATCGTGTCGCTATCCAATGAGGGATAGTCAGGGCTCCTTGTTTTTCACCTAAGCTTCTAAACTTCTTGGTCAAAATTATAAAAGCCAGGGCAATTCCTAAAAACGCAGCAACTGCATAATGAAGATAAGCACTCAAACCATGGGTATAAACAAACCCGGGATTTATAACAAAGGTTGCTGTAGAGCTAATTGATGCCGCCAGAGTTAGTCCCACCATATAAGGACTCATATCTCCAGCTCCAATTGAAAAGCTTTTTAGATCAGTTGTCTTTTTCATACCTTTGAATGAAAGCCAGTAAGTAGCTAAGATAAAGCTTCCCATTAAAATATACTTAAATAGTTCTGCAGTCATATTTGCTTCCTATAGGCCTTGCAAAGCCTGATTTTTCAAATTATTTTTATCAATTTTTCCAGATCCTAGTAGTGGGAAATCATCTATTTTTTTAATAAAACCTGGATGTTTAAATCGGCAAAGTGTTGGGTTTAAAAATCTTCTAACTGACTCAAGCTTAACGTCTTTATCACCACGATAAAAAGCATAACCGACCTCTCCCCACTTTTCACTAGGAACAGAGACAACCACAACTTCATCAATAGCCGGATAATCCTTCAAAGCTTTTTCAACCTCAGCTGGATAGACATTCTCACCGCCAGAGATATACATTTCCTTGCTTCTGCCTACGACAAAAAAGAATCCATCTTTATCAAACCTGACAAGGTCACCCGTTTTAAAGAACTCTCCCTTACAAGAATTCTTAAAACGCTCTTCTTCATCGTAGTAACCGGCACAAAGATGAGGCCCAGCTAAAAGAAGCTCTCCCACTTCATCGATTCCAGCATATTCGCCATTTTTATTTAAAACCATAACCCGAGTATGCTTCATCGGTTTACCTATGGAGCCCATTTTACTAATGGCAAACTTCTTTTCTAAACTAAAACAATTCGGACCAACTTCAGTCATGCCAAAGCCCTGCCTAAAAGATATTCCCTTTTTCTGATAAGCTTCGATTAGGTTTGCCGGACAAGGTGCTCCTCCAGAAATAAAAAATCTTACCTTTTTAAATTTAGAGTCTTTAAAATTAATACTTTCGCACATTCTTTGAAACATAGTCGGAACACCAAAATAAATAGTGACCTTTTCTAATTCGATAAGGTTCAGAGTTCCTACTCCATCAAAACCTTTTGAAAGCACGATCGTTCCGCCAATGAGTAGAAGTGGCAATAGCAAAACATTATAACCTCCTGTATGAAAGAATGGGGTTTCTACTATAGAAATATCTTCTTTTCTTAGCCCCCATTCTTTTACGGTGGCCCATTGATTTGCCTCAAGCATCTCCCCATGAAATAGAACTCCTTTAGGATCTCCAGTAGTGCCAGAGGTAAATAACATAAGAAGTGGATCTTTCTTAGATGTAGCGACTGTCTTAAATTTATATTTTGAAGGTAACAACCAAACTCTTAAGTCTATTTTGTTACCGTTAAAACTAAGCTCATTATCTTCATCATAGATTAAAAATGATGGCGAAATTCGATTGAGAATACTTTGCAGTTCTTTAGTTGATAAGCGCCAATTAAGCGGTACAAATATTGCTCCCAAATGAGCAAGAGCAAAAAAGATGCTGACATGCTCGAGCCGATTTTTTGCTAAAAGAGCAATCCGATCACCTTTTTGTACGCCTTGTTCTTGGAAAAAACAGGCCCAGCGATCTACTTCCAAGCGAAGCTTTCGATAACTCCACCTAACACCTGTCGCTTGATCAATAATTGCTGTCTTGCCAGGCTCATTAAGTGAAACTTTATTAAAAAATTCAATCCAACCCATGTTGTCTCCTAAGATACGGTAAAATTGAGTCTTTAATTGATGATGGGTACTCAAGTACTGAAGCATGTCCTCCAGGGATGATAAAAAGCTCTGCTTCTTTTACTTTTTCTTTTAGTTTTTTATGGTGATTAATAGGCGTCAAGAGATCTTCTTCGCCTACAACAAAACACACGGGAGTATTGATGCTCTCTAAATCAACTGTTCCACTCAGTGCACCTTCGATCAAAGAGGTTATATTTTTAGGAACTGACTCTTCAGATAAGTCTCTATATTTCTTGATAAGATCAGGGTTATTGTTAAGGACTGATTCACCCCAAACCCAAGGAGCGGCCACATCAAAACGGTGTTTTGCTCCACCCGTTTTATGAGCTTTTAACCACGATTCCAACTTCAGTTTTAAAATAGGTGTTACGTCAGCATATGTATCACAGGCAACTACAGACTTAACTCGATCTGGATAGAGCGAAGAGAACTTTAAGGCAACTCTTCCACCATTACTTAGGCCAAAAAATGAAACTTCATTTAATTTATGTTCATCTAGTAAATTTTTTAAATCTTGCACCTGCTCATCAAGGGAGTAACTCTGAGAAAGCCCAGGACCTTCCCCCTGCCCTTTAGCATCGTAAGTTAAGATATTGAATCCCTCAATATAAGCAAGGCAGTCGTTCCATGATCCCTTGCCTGTGAAAAGACCGTTGACCATAACAAGCCAAGGTGCATTCTCATTCAGAAAATATGTTCTAATAGGGAGCCCCATTAAATTACGATGCCTCCATCTACATTTATACAGGTTCCAGTAATAAAAGATGCTTCGTCACTGGCCAAAAAGCTGTAAGCATTTGCGATATCTTCTGGTTTTCCCATTCTTCCTAAGGGAGTTTTATCCTCCATCATAGAGATAACCTTTTCAGGCATTTTATTAACCATGGGAGTAGCTATAAACCCGGGAGCAATAGCATTAACTCGAATATTGTAACGACCCAGTTCTTTTGCCATTGTTTTTGTCATACCTATCACGCCTGCTTTAGTCGCAACATAATTGGTTTGACCAAAGTTTCCATTATGCGCAACAACAGAGGCTGCGTTTAGAATACTTCCTCCTCCGCTCTCTTTCATTATTCCAGCGGCCATCTGAGAGAGAATAAATACGGATTTTAGATTTATATTAACAACAAGGTCCCAATCACTTTCCTCCATCTTAAGAAGAGTCGAATCTCTTGTTATACCGGCATTATTAACAAGAACATCGATACCTTTTTTCATCTCATCTTGAATAAGAGGTCTTAGATCTTTTGAGGTTATATCCGCTTGGATATAATCCATTCTTTCTGGAAACTGCTCTTTAAGTTCTGACTCCTCAACTGTTGGTAGATCAATTAGGACAAGATGATGTCCATCTTCCCAAAACTTTTTTGCAGTTTCACGTCCTATTCCTTGCGCTGCACCTGTAATAAATACTCTTTTCATATCTAACCTCAATATTTTAATTCGTTGATAGCTGTTATAGGGAAGATCGGTTCATCCCATCTTATAGAAACTGCCGACCAAGTATAACCAATCCCTGCAGACGCAAGAACTACATGATCACCACTATTTAATATCTTTCTCTTTTCTGCTAGGCCTAGACTTACCACTTGATCAGGTGCTCCGAAGTGACCATAGTTTGATAGATAAATCGACTGCTCTTCACCTAACTCTAGTGGACCTAAAATGGCATCGTGAGCAGATTTTTTCATATGTAGTAATGATAAATAATCTATAGGTCTTTCTGGCATAGAGCTTGTAGCGGCATTTCTAATTACTTTTAAGAAATTATCAAGAGACCTGTCAGCAAGCCGCTCTCTCATGCCTGTTATATCAGGGCATGTTAAACTTAGCTTTTGATTATTTAGCTCACTGGAGATGGGATTTACCGTACCGCCATTTTCTATTAAAACATCCTTACTAAAACTACCATCTGTTATTATTGAGGTCTCTAGTACTTCGTTTACATCAGTTTTTTCTAGAACAATAGCAGAACCGCCATCGGCTAAGTTATACAGAAATCTTGAAGATGAATCTTTATAATCAACAAGTTCACCGGTTTTATGGCCACCACAGAGAAGAACTTTGTTAATATTGTTATCAGTTTGCATCAAAGATTTAGCTAGTTTAATCCCTAAAACATTTGAGGAGCATCTTGCTGATGCATCGAAGGCAAAAGCGTTTTTAAGTCCAAGCTGTTCTTGCACATAGATGCCAGCTGACCATACCAAGTGATCTTTGTATTCTGACCCAGTCCAAATCAACATATCAATAGAAGACGGATCCATATCTTTTAGAGCAATTTTTGCAGCCCTAATGGCCATTTCGGAGGGGTTGATATCATCTTTACCAATCGCCCGGCATTTGCGATTAATCCCCATTTTCTCTTGCACAACATCTTTTGGAATACCTGAGAGCAACGAGATTTTCCCCGCATCTTCAAACTCACTAGGTAACCAAACTCCCATAGAAGTTATACCTATTTTCGTCTTTCCCATTTCAGACTCCTTATCGAATTACAAAAAACCATTTTTTGTACACATCAGCAAGTTTTTTATACATACGTACAATTTTATCTTGATTTATGAATGCTTTGTGTTAGTATAAGGTCATGGAAAACACATATTTAGACCCGATTATGATAGATCTTTTTGAATTTCGACCTAGAAAAGGAGATATCAAGAAGGCTGAAATTATCAACGCGACTATTGAATGCTTGGCCACCATTGGGTTTGAAAATACAAGCTTTGAGGCCATCGCTAAAAAAGTTGGTACCAGAAGGGCCCATGTAAACTATTATTTTCCCAACAAAGACGATATATTTCTGTCAGCCATTAAATATATAGCCGCTACCTACCAATCAATATCATTAGAAAACTTAGAAAAAGCAAAAGATAGTAAAGACCTTTTAAACCTTTATATAGAGGGACCCTTTATTTGGGCGAAGAAAAACCCATATCAGTTATCGGTTATGTTCTTACTCTATTACCTCTCAACCTTTAAGAAAGATTATTTAGAACTAAACCATCAAATAAGAAAAGGTGGCGCTGAACGGATTACTTATCTTTTGGGTCAGATGAATCCTAGAACGAAAAAATCCACTCTCCAAACAAAGGCTAAATCTATTCAGAACATTCTTTCAGGCTGTCTCCTAGATGTGGCGACAACCAAGGGTAAGTCACTACAATCTGCCGAAGCAGAAGCTAAAAAATTGATAAATGATTTATTAGGCTAAAAGGGGGTGGAGGGCCAAAGGCCCTCCGAGGGGGAGATTTACTATCGACAACGTCCATAGTAAGTATCAATTAATTTTTCATGAGTATTCTTAAAAGTCATTGAACTGTAAGCAGGGAAAACTATCTTGATGATTGAGCGCTTGTATACTTTACACTCGTAATCTCTTTTGTCGTTGTCACTACCCGTATCTGTTTGTCTTCTTACTTCGTACTGATCAAAGTCAGTTGAAACATTAGTTGTTCCACGTCCCATTGTTTGATTGAAACTTGAAAGAACAGCGTCACAGTCGGCTCTCATTGGAAGGTTTGCTTTTAAGTAACCTCTCCCAACTTTTCCGTATCTCTCTAAACCGTTAACCTTGATTTTAAGATTTCCAAATAGTGAACATTTAGATTTCTTAACCGATACCATTTCTGCTTGTGCAGATGTTGCTATTAAAAATAGCGCTGCGAAAAATAACTTTTTCATCTCTGTCTCCTTTGTTGTTTTCGATTATTAAGTTTTAGGTCCTGAAAATTGAAATGGCACAGTAAATAACCTGAATCAAAAATTAGGTTCGTCAGATTTTAAATTTGACGAAGACTTAATACATAAATTCCGATAGTTACAGTATTTATCATGTTTAGTCTTGGCCAAAATGGCACTTTTTTGGGAAGAAAATTTAGTGGAATATAAAAACGCTGCTGACCAATTAGCTTCAATTATAAAAGCTTATCTAGAGAAGAATCCAAAGCTTTCTCTTAATAGATTAGCCGAGCAGTCTGGCGTAAGTGAAGCTAGTCTCAGAAGAGTTTTAGCAAATGAATATAAGGCCAACCCCTCCATTCACCTAACTTTAAGTATTCTAAGACAAATTACTGGTCAAAAAAGTTTTATAAACCTTTGTAAGAATCACACTGGTCCACTTAGCGACTATCTCTATAATGAGCTTGCACTTGATCAGCTTAATGAAGAACAAGAAGCTTATAGAAATCAAATCCAATCAAAGGTTTATGATCCCATAATATTTCATGTGACTGCACTTGCCGGATCACCTTTAGGAGTAACAGAAGAGCAGGTGGAGACTTACTTAGGAATTGAAGGAATCAAGGCCCTTTTAAGCCTCTATGAAGAAGACTTTTTGTGCCTAAAGGATGGATATTTTCACACCAATGAAAAAGGCGTCTCTTTTGCCAGAGATATATTCAAACCTGTTCTTCAAAGCACTATAGACTTGATTGATACTGAAGGTAGTCCAATGGATAGTGATAACTTCTTCTATCTATGGACTTCAGCACTTAACAAGAAAGGTATTCAAAAACTCAGAAAATTAAAGCTCGAAACTTATCAAAAGTTAAAGGAATTAACTCGGGAAGAACGTTTCCAAGGTGACAAGCACGTCTTCTTCTTTGGCGCTTTTGATACTTACGAAGAAAACGGTCTTAAAAAGTAGCCCACCTGTAAATATTCCAAGGGCCCTTGAGAAAAGTTCAATAATCTGGTTAGTTTAAGTCTCAATGTGGGTTGAACGTTAGTTGCAAAGAGAGGTTTCAATGAAATTTACGGATGGTATTTGCAGAGCTTTGGCTCTCACAGGCATTATTGCGTTTTCTTTTACTGTAAACGCAAAGACTTACCAAGAGTCTTTAAATATATGGCAAACTTACTACCCTGAAATGAACTGTAAAAAGCATCATTGTGCTAGAACGGTTCCCCCAAAAGCCTTAGAAGCACTACTAGAAAAAGGTTCTTATCACCACCCTAGTAAGTTAACTAATGCTACTTGGATGATGGTTAGTGACTTTTCTAAACATTCCAAGGAAAAAAGGGGCTATTTAATCAATACTAAAACGGGAAAGGTTACCACCTATCATGTTAGTCATGGCGTCGGCAGTGGAAACGGTAGTGGTAAGGCCATAAAATTCTCAAATATAAGCAATTCCAAGATGTCTTCTAAAGGCCTTTATGTTACGGCTGAGACCTACTATGGAAAACATGGTTATAGTCTTAGAATGGACGGAAAAGAGTCTACAAACTCAAAGGCAAGGCCTAGGGCCATCGTTATTCATGGCGCTTCATATATGAGTCAAAATTTTATCAAAGCAAATAAAAGAGCCGGTCGATCTTGGGGTTGTCCCGCTGTTGACTCTAGGCTTTCTAAGGAACTTATAGATAAACTTAAGGGCGGAAGTCTTTACTATATTTACGCTCGTTAATTGCAATAATCTTTAAACGTGGTGAAGGAAACTTCATCACGTCTATAATTTAAGATTTCATCTAATGTGCTAAAACGATTCACACCCGTACTGAACTCTATATCGTCGGCCGTAAATTGAGCTGGATGTTCATAACCAGCGGAATGCGCCAGCGAGATAAGCTCTTTTCTAAAACTCTGCATATAGTTTTTAAAATGATGAGATTTTAACTCTACATTTAGACCACCTTGTAGCCATTTATTTTGTGTAGCCACTCCTGCGGGGCAGTTTCCTTCATGACATTTTTGCGCCTGAATGCAACCAATTGAAAGCATCGCCTCTCTAGCAATATGAATAAGATCACATCCCATGGCCAAAGCGACGATAGCACGATCTGGAAAACCTAATTTACCGGATCCTATCCATATCAGATCATTTGAAATCCCTGTATCTTGAAAAACTTTATAAACTCTAGAGAAGCCAATTTTGAATGGAAGGCTAACATGATCGGAGAAAGTTAAAGGAGCTGCACCCGTTCCACCTTCCCCGCCGTCTATCGTAATAAAATCTGGACCAGTGTTAGTTTCTTTCATTCTCTTGGCGAGATCTTCCCAAAATTCTATTTTTCCAACAGCGCCTTTCACTCCCACAGGTAAACCTGTTGACTTGGCAATGGCTTCAACAAATTCTAGTAACTCATCGACATTAGAAAAAGCACTATGAGAGTTAGGGGACATACAGTTTTTCCCTACAGGAATTCCTCTATATTTTGCTATTTCAGCTGTTACCTTACTACCAGGAAGAATCCCTCCTTTTCCTGGTTTGGCTCCCTGAGAGAGCTTAATCTCGATTAACTTTATGGATGGAGAGGATAAGGCTTTTTTTGTAAGCTTATCTAAAGAAAAACTTCCATCATCATTTCGGCAGCCAAAGTATCCAGTACCTATTTGCCACATTAAATCACCGCCTTGCATATGATGATCACTTGGACTTCCCTCGCCAGTATTGTGGTAACACTCTGAAAGTTTAGCTCCAATATTTAATGACTTAATGGCCCTTTCTCCGAGGGAGCCAAAACTCATGGCCGAAATATTAATGATTGATTTAGGTCTATAAGGTTTTTCTCGCTTATGGGCAGATCCAATAACTTTTAAACAAGGGATTAATGTTTCGTCATTTTTTGGCTTAAAAGCCTTCTCTTCAGGAAAAGGGATAGCAGCATTTTTAATAATCGGATACCCAATTCCATAAATCAATTCACTGGTTCCGAAACCAAAAGTGTTATTCTTTTTTTCGGCACTTCTATAAATCCACTCTCTTTCACTTCTATTAAAAGGTGCCTCTTCTTTGTCATTGGCTACAATATACTGCCTAAGTTCAGGACCTATTTCGATTAAAAAATAGCGAAGATGACCAAGAACAGGGAAATTATGAAGTATAGGTGAATGCTTTTGTATAAAAACATCATATATAAAAATAAGACCAACTAACGATCCAATAGCGATCACGAAGATCATCAAAATATCCATTGTTTAATTATAGGTCTTTAGTGAGTAACCGAGGTAGTCAGTACGCGTTAGCTTTTATCTTCACTTAAAAAAGATTGCGGGATAGGAACCTCTAAAATCGCACCAACACTCCTAAGAGCTTCCAGTTCGATGGGAAGCGTTCTCATATCAAACTTAATAAGAATAATGCAGGCGTCTATTAAGAGTTCCTTATCTTTTAAAGAAAGTCTTTTAAGTTTTGAAATATTTTTATTTAAAAGGGAAATTTTAAAATTTTCTAATTCTATTAAATTTAGTTTCCCATCAAACTTTGTCTTATTTACCCTATCAAAAGCAAGCCTTGCTCCCTCATGGTCTTCAGGAAATCCAGTATGGGCCATTGTGGAAATAAGATATTCGATTTCAGTAGATAAGCTCTTTGCCTTAACAACCCTACCACCTAAAATTGCTTTTTCTTTTTTTAAAAAAGCACTCACAATCGAATAATATAAATACTCTTGAAGATTGATCTTTTTGTCAGCCTTTACAATATTTTTAAGATTATTAAGAAATGCTAATTTATCTTTCTTCGACAAACTTCTGAGAGTCCCTAAGCATAAATCAATAAGTGGCAGTAGCTTAGTTCTTTCAAGTGATTTGATTTTTTGGGTGGCCTTTGGAATAAAATCGATTACATCCTGCTCTTCACTCTCAAACTTATTAAAATCAACGTGAGAGAGGTGTAGAAAGATTCCGTATAGTAAGCTTTTACTAAAATGAGGGTTCTGTGAATACTCTCTAACTTCAACTGGAATACTATCTAGGAGCGTTATGGAATACCCTAAAGAATCCATTGAAATATTTCCTATAGTGTCCTTAATTTTATCATGCATATCGGCATTTGCCTTGGGGTCAAGTAATATGGCCCCCATTAAAACCTTAGAGCCTAGGATTAGTGACTTATCAATTTCCATGCCCTCTAACTCATCTCTTACCTTATCCATAATATTAGGATGTATCGGCTCACTTTCCTTATTTCTTAGAGTGATCTTCTCTTTATAAGATTTAATTTCGTTCCTCAAGAAACTCTCTTCTTTAAAACTAGGATCAATTCTTAATATTCTTTCAGATAAGTCTGGATGTGTATGATGAGGACTCCCTCCCCTCTTATTGATATTCACTTCTGTCACGCACATATGCCCGACAACATCATGTAGTCCACATTTTAGGTATTGAGATTTATCATTTGCATAAATCTTTTTAAAAGTGGAAACGAGAGAAATAGAGTTCCTAGTAAATTGAACTGCAGTAGCATCTGCTAAGTACTCCCTTTGAATATTGATCTCTTTTTTAATAAGTCTACCAAAGAGCACTCCTAAATAACCGATGACATGAAAAAGCATGCCTAATATCCAAATTTTTCCGCCACCTCTTCTTCGTCTAATACCGTAAGTATTATCAGAGCCTGAGGTCATTTCCATCATGCTTGAGCCTAAGATAGAAATCATTTGAATCCCATGTAAGACTCCAACTAAATAGGTGTTTAGTTTCATATCCCCATTAAAAAGATGACTGTACTCATGTGCCACAACAGTTTGAAGCTCATCTCTATCTAAATGCCTTATGGCACCTTCTGTTATTGCAATAACAGCATCGTTGGTATGAAATCCTGCTACAAATGCATTGATCGACGGCTCCCCTTCTAAGAGATAAATAGGTGGACTTGGAATGCCAGAGGCAACAGAGATTTCATCTACAATATTAACTATTTTTTTTTGATTTAAATTCTTTGTCGACTTCTCAATGGGAAATCCGCCAAGCATTCTGGCGATGACTTTTCCTCCGCTTTGAAGTTGTAAAACCTTAAAACCCATTCCTCCTAGGATTAACAATAACTGGAAGCAAGTGAATAAGAGGTAGTATACTTTTTTTTCTTCCCAGGGTAGTGACTCTCCTTCCAAATAAAGAAACTCAATCCCTACAAATAAAAGAATATTAGAGATGGCAATAATTGCTATTACCGCAAAAACAAAGTGGAGGGTCAGAACATATGTCTCTTTTTTAGCAACTCTCTGGTGCTCAAAAAAGTTCATCTATTCAAAAGAAACCTTAACGTTTTCACGTTCTTCTTTATTGGTAATTTCCCAAAGAGTTGCTTCTGCAAAGTTAAACATTTGAGCAATAAAAACATTAGGGAAGATTTCACGTTCGCTATTATAGTTCGTAACAACATCATTATAATGCTGTCTTGAAAAGGCAATACGATTTTCAGTTGACTGTATTTCTTCCATTAGCCCATTCATCGTTTTATCACTTTTAAGTTCTGGATACCTCTCATTTAACATCATCAGTCGCCCAAGAGCTCCACTTAACCCTGCTTCGGCCTTCATGACTTCTGCCATACCTTCTTTATTATTGATATTACCGGCCATATTCTGGTTAGCCGTAACTGCTCCGCTTCGAGCAGCAATTACGGCCTCTAAGGTATCTTTCTCATGAGCTAGAAAACCTTTAGCAGTAGCTACCAGATTCGGGATCAAATCATGACGCCTTTTTAACTGCACATCAATTTGTTTGAAAGAGTTTTTAAACTCATTTCTTCTTCTAACCAATCCGTTATAGATAGAAACAAAATAAAAAACGAGGAATAAAGCTCCAAAAATAAGAGCGCCAATAAGTATCAGTAGTAAGTTTCCGAGTGTAGCCATGCCTTATTATAGGCCTAATTGTAACTTCATGGAAGGGAATTAAAGTTTTGTGATGGCCTCTTCAACCAATTTCTCGCCGGCATCGCAGCAACATTTAATATCAAAACGCCCTTCATCTCTGATGAGGTCTAAAGTCTTTAGGGCCTTCCCATGTTCAGGGCAATTAATTAACTCAAGTTTTTCTTTGGCCTGATTAACAACTTCTTGGAGATGATCAATCACGGCATCTTTAATTTGTCCCTCTTCGGGTTTCTTATCGTCCATTTACTTATTATACACTAAAAAAATACCTAACTGGCTTTAATCTTGGGTGAAGAATTTACTCAAGTTTCATAACAATTTGATGCATACCAAATTTTGGCAGCGAAGGGTCAGAATAACTATTTTAGAATCTTTCCATTTTGAACTTGAAGCTTAGGCCACTGATCCGTACTTAAAAGTTTGTAGTGGGGATAAGGCTGATTCTTTTTAAGCTTTAAATAGCCTATAGGTCCATAATTAAGTGCACTTTCTTGATAGGAAACTATTGTGTTCATCGTTTTATACAACCAGACTGAACCCTTTCCACCAGCGATCATTTTTTTATCACTAGAAAGGTGAAGTGAAGTTTGCTCATCTACTCCAATTCCAAAAAGACTATTTTTTTTGAAATCAAATTGAGTTTTAAACATAAACCCAAGAAGTCTTCCTTCACGTTCCCTTTTAGAAAAATGAGTATCTGTTATTGTTGAACCCAATAATGAATTGTAGAAAAAATCATTTTCAATTGAGATATCTTTAGAGTGAGGCTTTTTTAAGACAGTTGAGCTTCTCAGACCGCCATACTTAGCAGAAAAAATATATTCCCCCATTATGGCCAGCCCTGCACTTGTACCACCTATTGGAATATCTTTTTTTAACAACTCTCTATGAAAACTAGTTCCTTTGATTCTTGTTATATACTTTGCCTGATTTCCTCCAGTAAAGAAAACTCCATCAGCTCGTTTTATCAAACTAAGAAGCTTTTTAGATTCACCTGCAATTCTATGGTGAAAAGAAAAGGTTTCAACAGATCTTAGAGGCAAGGAGAATTCTTCAGACATTCTCCAAAAGTCATGGGTATAACGGTGATTTAAAAGATCCTTACCAGATATAACAAGAAGGTTTCCTCCCTTTATTTCTCTTAGGAAGTTCTTCATACCACTTGATTCATTTCTACCGCCACCAAACATTGTATAACTAGACTTAGTCTTGATGATTTTATCTTTAGGTGAACCTATTTTTTTATATGAAAAGAATTTGGAGTCATTTTCGTCCAGACCAAAAACAACCTTGCCTGCCTCATCTGACTCATAAACATCTACATGTTCATGTCCTATACCTGGGATGCTCATAAAACGATGGTTAAGTTCATTGAACGATTTTTTTAAGTAGTAAAAATAATTCATAGATCTTTCAAAGCGGTTCTTACCCTGAAGGTTAGCCTCGCAAGATCGATCAAGACTATCTGTCCCTTTATCCTCCTCCGACATGAGGTATACTAAGTTTTGAGAGGAGAAGTTTTCTCTTAATTCATTTAAACTAATTGACGACATATAGTCGGCACGATCGATTGGCCCATATATATAGTGATTAAACTCTTTGCAAGTAGTGCCTATCTTTTTTATTTCATAGTTCCCATCCCTGAATTCATAGCGGTCCTGATGAAGGTACATATAAGAGGATGGGTTTGAAGGAATAAAAACGAGTTTTTGCTCCATTTCCTTTCTTAATGAATTGGCCACAGCGTATCTTTGAGTAAACTGTCCACCGGCGGAGTGACCAGTTATAACGATGGTCTTAAGATTTGGATAATTATTAGAACTAACGATTGATTTTATGAGCTCGTCTATAACAGTAAAGGAACTTACTTGGTCTGTATCCTCAGACTTATAACCATATTTCCATTTCTTATACCAGCGTCTTCCCCAAAAATGCTCACCAGTTTCTCTAGAATCTGTAACTTTTCTAAAATGAGGTGCCAAAACAAGAACTTTATCTAAGCTAGAATGTTTAATGGCCGCTTGAACCGTATCATTAAAGTAAACATCCCCATTTCTAAGAGCTCCGTGTACAACAATCACTAAACGGTCCACTTTTTTAGAAACTATTTTTAAATTATGAGTTGAGTAGTAGGTTAAAAAATTCTTATTACTATAAAATCTGGACTTACAGTCTTTGGCCTTATGGCAAAACTGGGTTTGAGAAAATAGAATTGTGGGATGCCAAGTTAGGCATATGATAAGTAGGATAATTTTTTTCATAGGGGTAATTTGCCTTTAATGGCACAGATAGTCAATTCAACGGATCATTAAAGTTATTTAATTAAGACTTCTTAGGTACTTGGCCAATTTTTTAAGCTTATCATCCTCAATCGAAGCTACTCTTTTAATTATATAGACCTTTCGTCTAACAGTTTTCATCTTTAGCCCACCAGTCTTTTTCACTAAATGATATTCAGGTTTCGCTATTTCATTATGAAGTTTGGCCACAAAGGTTGGGAGAAAAACAGCGCATAAACCACTTCGCGCCAATGAGATTGCCGTCTCCATTAAATCAACTCTAAACTTTATTTTCCTTTTGATCTTATGATCTGGCCAAGAGTCCAGCCCCTTAGTTCCAGTGGGTGCACCTTGAACTGGTATTAAAGGTGCGGCGAAGGGAGTCTCTAATAGGTCTCGATTTTTAAAACTACCTTTTTTAACAAAGGCCCCCATCTCTATGGTGCTAACATGAAGATGTTCAACCCCTGGCAATGGAATCGGCTCATAGGTAATGGCCAAATCAATTGTTCTATCAAGAAGTGCTTTTTCCATTTTCCCAGGCACAAGTTCATGAAAATCTAAATCATAAGTATCAAAAATGGGTCCCATGGTTTTTGCAAAATAAGTCGTGAAAACTTCAAAGGAACCAATCTTAAGAGTCTCTTTCTGCCCCAATAGATTTGGAAAGAGTGATTTTTCAAGATTCTCTAAAAGTGCCGGTATTTTTTGAGCGACCTCATGGCCCCTATCTGTAAAAGCAATTCCTCTTCCTGATGCAAAAAAGAGCTCTGCCTTAAGTTCATCTTGCAGTATGCTCATCGACTTAGATAGACCAGAGTGGGAAATACCTAATAATTCAGAGGCCTTCCTAAGATTTCCCGTCTGATATAAAGTATGAAATTGATGAAGCCTGTTTGTTTCCATATTGGAACCAATAATTGAACTAAATTCGCTATTCGTCAACAAGGCATGGTGCTATTTTCACTCTCCTAGACGATAACGAGGAGGAATTATGAAGTCTATATTGTTCAGTACAAGCCTTTTATTAAGTATGATTAACGGAATTTCGGCATCTGAAGTCATCATAAGCAAATCAGGTCCTTTTGATAATTATGACAGATGCGAGGTTAGTGTAAAAAGCGCGACACTTTACGCTGGAAGCTCTCATGGAAACCAATTGGTCGAATCCACTGCTATTAATATTAATAGCCCTGCTGTCTTAAAGCTAGGATCAAAAGCGTTATTACATGCTGAGACTCCATACTATAGGTGGTTTCAAACTCAAACCGATTACAAAGTTAGAAGTTCCTCTGGTCATCTTTCAACTTATTATTCTAGAGGCTTTAAGAATATTAACAATGACTCTAGTGCCTCACTTCTTTTACGGGAAAAGACGGATCAGATTTGTGATGACTTAAAAGAGTTTAAGTTATTAGGATCCTTTATCTTAGATTTGAAAATTGGAAATAGAATTTTTAAGGATGAATTAATAATTCATAAAAAGTACAATTTAATTTTTGCTGAATATATTGTCCCAAATTCATTCACCTCAAAAATTAATGACCTCAATTATAAGAATGGAAAGTTTACTTTTACTATCCATGTAAAAGAAGGAAATGAAGAATACGACGCTCTATTTGAAGGAACAATTAATAATCATCATGAATTAAAGGGAAAGGCCTATATTTTACCTAAAAGGTCTTTACTCGGAACTTTTACGGGACAAAGGAATTAGACATGAGGCTCTTTTACGAAACCCTTCTTTCACATCGCTCAATTAGAAAATATAAACACAAACCCGTCCCTGATGAGGTTCTACAAAAGATCCTCACGGCAGGAACGCGAGCCTCATCTTCTGGAAATATGCAGCCCTATTCGATAATTGTAACGACTGATGAAAAAATTAAAGAAGAGCTTCTTCCTGCGCACTTTAATCAAAGTATGGTAACTGAGGCCCCAGTTCTTCTCACCTTTTGCGCAGACTTTCATAGAATGCGTTTATGGTTAGAACTAAGCGATGCACCAGAGAACTTTGATAACTTTATGAGCTTTATGATTGGATCAATAGACGCAACTCTAGCTTCACAGAATGTTGCCTTAGCAGCAGAAGCAGAAGGACTTGGCATTTGCTATTTGGGCACAACTCTCGCTTCTAACAAAGAGATCTCAAGAATCCTAAAACTCCCAAAGCATGTTGTTCCTGTGGTCGGATTTTCTCTCGGTTATCCAGATGAAGTGCCTAAACTAAGGGATCGCTTAAGCCTTGAGGCCATCATCCACCGTGAAACTTACAAAGACTATAGTGTTGATGACATTAAAAAGATCTATAAAGAAAAAGAAAGAGAAGGAATGAAACGTTATAAAGCGAACCCGGAGTTAAAGAAAATGATTGATAAAAGTAAGGTCACTAATTTAGCGCAGGTCTATACAAAGTTAAAATACACCAAAGATTCTCATATTAAGTACTCGGAGGATGTGTTTAGCTGTTTAAAAGAGCAAGGTTTTTTAAACTAGATAGTTTTTGCTTTAGCTAAAATTTGCTCCAGTACTCGTCCAGCCCCTATTCCAATGTCTACTACTACACCTTCTTTATTTAAGATAATAAACATGGGGATAGAGCTAGACATATACTCCCCTACAACTTTTCCGTCTTCTGATCTTAAAAAGACAATATTACGTTCCTTCTTTTTTAGAATCTTGTCTACTTTCCCAAGATATTTTTTAAGAACATTCTTTTTGTCAGCTGTAATTGAGACTAAGTTAATCTTTGACTTATTTTCCGCAGCGTACTGAACTAATCGTGGATGAGCAGAAATACAGGCTGGGCAAGTGGTAGACCAGAACTCTAAAATGGTTGTCTTACCTTTAAAGTCTTTTAGGCTAACGCGCTTCTTATCTAATCCCTGAATAACCTCAAGGTCAAAGTCAGGGGCTTTTTGATTCAATAACTTTTGCTTGGCTATTTTCTCAAGCTCAGGTTTAGCGACTAAGACCATTTCTTTACGCAGTTCCTTACCTTTTCTTAACAAAAGAACTGTAGCAGTGTTTCCGACACCAATTGATGCAACTTCCTTAATTAGGGCAGTTGTCTTTTTAACCTTCTTCCCATTGATGGAGATAATTTCATCTCCATTTTGTATCCCGGCCTTTTGAGCAGGCGTTCCTGGCAATGCCATCTTAACATAGACACCCTTTTTACCCTTCCCAATCGCAACTCCTAACCAGGGTTTTACCGACTGTACTAACTGAGAACTTACACTTAATGAAAAAAATAAAGAAAGAAGAAGATATTTCATCTCTTTATTATAACTGAGTTCACAGTTTTAAGTATGAAGAAATTTAAGTGAAAAACAGCCGAGCAGATTGCTCGACTGTCCTATTTAACTATTTTTATTGAACTACTGGTGTCTCTTGAACACAAACCATTCTATTCGCTTCAGCAAGTGCGTTAAGCTCAAGTTTAGTTACATCGTAAGGAAGTCGTGCTCTAACAAGCTCTACATTACAATCGGCAGCTTTTAAACGCTTAACCATACCCTTTAGAAGATTGTATGATCTAGCATCGTCAGCAATTCTACGACATAGGGTAAACTCTCTGTCGGCTCTTACTAAATCTCTTCTAAGGTTTGCTTCGATATCTTCCTGTGAATCAAGAGCAAGTCTAGCATCTCTTTCTTCTTGTCTAAGCTGTGCAAGAGTAGGAAGACGATTTCTCATAGAAGCAAGATTGGCCTCAGCTGTCACAAGACGATCACGGTTCGCCTGAATAGTTCCAGGTAAAGTTCTGATCTCATTAGCTAAACGTACATTATCGTTTTGAAGATTAACAATTCTTTGCTCTTCTTTTTTGATATCTTTTTTTCTATTCTTAATTTTTTTCTTAATGATAGGTCTTTTAATAAAACCAGCATCCTCAAGATCCCTTTCTAATTTAGTTATCTCTCTTTCAAGACTAGAAATTTCCTGCCTTGCAGAAACCATTCTCCTTTTATTTGCTTCTATGGTTCCAGGGTTACTACTTAAACGCCCTTGTGCTGAAGCAATTCTACTTTCAATATCTCTAACAACGATTTCAAGCTTACGCTCATCAGAAGCTCTATGGTTAGCAGTAGCTCTTCTTTCTGATAACTCTCTTTCTAATGGAGCTAAAACTTGTGTTTCAAAGTTGTTAATTGAGTCAGAAAGAGAACGAACTTCTAAGCGATAAGGCTTACAAACACGAAAATCTTTGTTGTTAAAATTGTCAGCCATAAGAGCTGTTGATGATAAACATACTCCGGCAATTAAAAGTGTACTTGCGGCTTTCTTGATTGATAACATTTGAAAATCTCCCAGTTATGATTTCAAAGCAATAATTAGAGCTTTTCTATCAAACTGGTAAAATCTCACAATAAAATTGAAAGATTTATCAATCTCTAAGTAACTAATTTTCCGCGTTTTCTTGGATTTCTTTAAGTTCTTCTAGCCTTTCTAGATATGAATCCCTGATGGATAGCCATGATTCCATCTCTTTACGGACGGCCTTATTGTCTTCAGTCTTAAGCCTTTCTCTATGTTCGGAGGCCTTTAAGTCATAGACATTGGCCTTATCTTTTACCGCTAAAACTGTGGGAAGAATCTCGTTAGCTACCAGATCACCACAATTTTTAATTATAGTATCAAATCCAGCTTTCCTTTTTTCTCCTGCCTTAGGCCCAAGAAGAAGGAATCTTTCACTGAACTTTTTTTCACAAAAACTTCTCGAGTCTTCCTCAAAACTGCTTCCAAGAACGCTCTGGCAGCTCTCGTATTTCTTCTTAAATTGATCTGATTTCTCTTTTTTCTGGTAAACTGATTTTAGATAAGAGTTTCTAAGTATCTCACATGATTTTTTCTCATTTTTGGGCTTTACCGTTTTATCCACCATCAGATAAAAGATCCCAGAACCCACAGCACTTACAAGTCCTAGACCTACAAAGAAATTAATAAATCTTGTAGTAGGACTTTCACCAAGAATACTTAAGAGCTTCTTGGTCTCTTTTTCAGTTTTCGTTTCTTTAACCATGACTAATTATAAGGCTATTTCTAAAACTTTTGTAGGTTGTAGGTACCTGGTTACTTGCATTAACGAAATAACAAAGCGAAGCCCTCTAGTATTTCATGAATACCTTTCTCCAATTCGGGATAAAATATATAATGAAAATAAATGACTTTTCGAATATTTATAAAAGGTACACGATGAAATATTTATTATCTATAGTAGCTCTACTATTTTCTTTAACAATTAATGCGAAAGCTTTTCATCAGAGCTTTGGAACCGATAATTTTTATAAAGCTAAAACTTCGCTAAATTTTGTTAGATTTGATATTGAAGGCACGAGGGCCAAGGTTTTCCCAGCAGACGTTTTAGGTATGGCGAAGAGGTTTTCAATTAAAATAAATATCAAGAAAGATATTGTTAACACTGCTGAAGTACGCTTTAAGGTTGAAGACTTAGATACGGACCTAGCAATTCGAAACAAAAGAATGAGGGCCTTTTGCTTTAATTATGAAAAATATCCAGAAGTGATTATTAAAGCAAAGAACTATTTTCGTCTCAAAGCTAAATCACAAAATGTTAAAGCTGTCATGATAGTGAAAGGCCGAGAAAAGCCAATCATGCTAAAGCTTAATTCTTATAAAAACGGCAAAAAACTTTACTTAAAGGGAAGTTCTCAAGTGAGTTTATCTGAGTTAGAAATTCCCAACCCTTCTACGTTTTTTAATAAAGTTAATGATAAAGTTGATATATCTTTTAGCGCCTCTATAGACCTTTAAACCCTCCCTGCCGGCGTGGATCAAACGGTGTGGACGGTCTCGTCTTGGAAAAATATTTTTGAATTTATAGTGGCAATTTCAGAACTGCAAGTAACCAGGTACCTAGGAAAATGGAGGAGACGGCCGGATTTGAACCGGCGGCTTTACAGTTTTGCAAACTGTCCCC
>JAIBDQ010000007.1 GCA_024686135.1 Halobacteriovorax sp.
CAATTTCATACAAGGCAGTCCTCTAACCATTTTACGGTTATGGCCCTGCTTACTTGGACTGGTTCAAAAGGTATCCAGCTTCTTTAGATAATGTTCAACTTCTTAGCAATTTGCGGAGTCGTAGTTAATCCAAAGTCAGTAACACTTACGTTGCCTTGGCTTGCTCTGGCCACATGATTTGATTTCTCAACCAGTGTAGCAGTTTGGCCACCTTGTGAACTTTTAAGTTTTAAAGCCTTTAGGTTTTGCCTAGTAAGCTGGTAAGGGTCAATTTGTGGTATCGATTTTAGTCTCATAAAACTCTATCGGACATTGAGTGATATACTTGAGTGTTTTATGAGGTCTAGCTTTAAAACTAGATACTTACGGTCTGTAAAATGAGTCCAGCTTGCTTAAAATACGTATCTTCAATAGACCTTATGACCTGGAGCCAGGGCTGACTTTTTAAGTATTCTAGTAAAAGGTCGTCATAACCTGAAAGAGCAATAATCATAAAGTGAGAAGCATTATGTTTATGTTGTAACTCTAAATCTAAGATAACTTTCTTAAGGTTCTCTTCGCTTAGGGGGTCATAGAAATAATAAAAGTCTGCTTTTGGTAAGACATATTCTTTATCGGAGAGATCCTGAGTCATAAATTTACAATTATAAAAATTATTTTTTTCAGCAATCTTATTAGCACAATCTACTCTTTCTTCTACTAGTTCAAGACCTAGGTACTTTAATTCGGGAAAGCATAGATTAAGAAAAAAGCCAACACGGCCAAAGCCTGATCCAATATCCACTAGTGACTTTTTTCCAGGTGGCCTTAAATAATTAAAGATATCAATAAGCAAAGAATAGTGAGTTTGAGCATGGGCATACTCGAAGCTACCTCTGACTCTCTGTTCTTCTTTAATTCCAGTTTGTTTCTCGTGAGCAATTTGATCAAATTTAGCTAGATTACCTATTGTTCTTAACCCAAGAGCTGCATCAAAAAAACGATTGATCGAGTTTTTATCGCGATCGAATATGAGTGAGAGTTCAAAGAACTCATCAAAGCTTTTAATTTCGTTTGTTAGTTTGTTTTTATCGTAATATTGCTCAAGTCCTAGAAGAAATAAATCGCTATTTTTGGAGTCAACTTCACAAACTTCTTTATAGGCTATGGCCAGTTCAGTTAATGTCGTTCCTTGAAACTCTGGAATGACGCCTCCATCTAAGAGGCCAATAACTTTAGCCAGGTTAACCATTATTTATAAACTAAAAGCGCAGAAAAAATTTCATCACCAGTATGGTCACAAATATGGGCATACTCTAATTTAACAATTTCTAGGTCGGGATTCTCCTTAAAGAACTTATTCATTTGAAACTCAATTTTAGCAGCGTCCCTAGCGGTAAAAACCTCTACTTTCATATCTTCCCTCATCATTTCATTTGTCATAGTTCTATTTTATATTAGTTTAAATAAGTGTCAAAATTTATTTAATTGAATTTAAGAACGAGTTGGCCCCAGAGTGCCCTGGTTTGCATTCTAGAATATTTAGGGCCCATTTTTTGGCTTCGTTTAGTTTTTTGGAATTGTAAGTTATAAATAATAAATTGTTCATAATGGAGGTATTGCAATCGGGACCTTCTTTCAAAGAGATTAAACAGTTTGAAAGGGCAGCTTCGTAATTTTTTTCGACGGCCAATATGGTACAAAGCCTGCCATAGCTAGCATGATGGAGAGGGGCACCATTTAAGTTGTCTTTCGCCCATTTGAAAACTTCCTTATAACGTTTATTTTTCTTCAACCTATAAGCTTGCTCAAGAATAGAGTGAATAAACTGTATATCCTTCGAATTTTTATGTTTTCTTAGCTCATGAAGAAAAGGGGAAATCATTTGTTCATTATTTATTAGATAATATTTGAAACTATTAAAAAGAATCATATTGCGGAGTGAGTCTATCCAATATTCACTCTTAGGATATCCTGTGACTGCAGCAGTTAATAAGTCAGTTGAAAGGACTTGAGAACTTTTGGTTGGGACAAACGGTATATGATTTAAGATACGATTAAAATAGATAGTCTGGGCCAGCTTATATCCTTTTTTTTCAAACTTCTCAATGCAAGTAGTGTAGATTGGTCTTTTTGAACTTTGAATCAATTTCCTTTCTGCTGCATCTCTCAATTGTTCAAACTTCTTTTTTGTTTTTACCTTCCAAAATAAGAGCTCTGGGTGGTACAGATTCTCTTTTGTCATGATACTTAAACGATCATAGATCGTTACATCCGGCCTTACCTTTAAAAATTTATTAACATAATAAAGGGCATATGGCTCTTGCCCGCATAAAATCAAAATTGAGTTAGGTTCTAGGGACTCTAATCCATTTCTTGCCCATTCATAAACTAAGCGATCATTTATATGTGATGTATCCTTAAAGTTAGTCGCTCCATTTATTAGGGTCAGACCTATGAAGAGATATTTAAGACTGTTTTTTACGAGGATTTTATCTAAGGCAAGGGCCATAAAAAATCCTGCAAAAACTGCTGCCGGCATTAGATAAGCTTTAATTACTGCTTGATATTGCTCGGAATGTTTAAAACCAAGTAAGAAAACTACAAGGATAGAGCTTGTCAAAAATGAAATTGAAATAAAACGAGATTCTTTATTCTTAAAACTTAAATAGACCCCAAATGGAAACAATAAAAAGATCAGTTTAAAATCTAATAGGAGTTGTTTAAAAATATAATAACTTAAGGATAGTTTATCTGATAATCCTCCACCAGCATTGTCTACTCCGCTATATCCCTTACGTAAAAACTGTTTCCATAACATTTCCCAGTTAGCGACTTTACCAAAATTATATTCTAAGTTTTGATTAGTCATTTGTATGAGTAAATATGTGAAGGGGACTAGCCCTAGGATAAATCCCAAAATACCCCAGGATAGATTATTTTTGTTACATTGCTTCCACTTGAAAACGAAAAGTAAACCGACTGAACCGAGTATAAAAAGAGGATAGTGATGAATGAGACCTGAAGCTGTAATCAGACCCATGAAAAATAAGTTCTTTTTACTAGGGATATTATTTGTATATAAAGTAAAAATATATAATAGAAGAATAAAGACAATATTTAAGCTATAAACTTCGACAATTATACTTTGACCCATAAAGATACTAGTAAGACTAACTGCTAAAGCGGATAATACGGCAGAAGTCTTTGTTATTCCTAGTAATCTTAAAAGCCAATAGAAGAGACTAATTCCCAATGCTCCGAAGAGGGAACTGTATAGGGCCAGCCTAAAGCCTAGTTCTCCAATGGGAATTTTTGAAAAAAGAAACCCTAACATCGTAAATAGCGGAAAACTTGGGCCGTGGACAATACCTAGGCTAGAGAGACCCATGATAAAGTCCCCAGAATCTTCAACCGTTATTCTAGGAGGACAGTTTATGCCGTAGTAAATAAACACGAATATAAAGAGAGTCCAAAATATTTTTTTATCATTCACATCTGTCGAGCTCATTTATTCTTCCTCGAGAAGTGATCTAGAGCTTTCTTTATCTCACTTGCTTCCTTACTATTTTTATCTGAAAGATTCTTATAGTATTCACCCCAAGCTAGAATCATCTTACCTACGGCATTAGGCAACTTACCTACCAGTTGATAATAGAGAAGACCCAAGTTTTTAAGAAACTCTGGTGGAATTTTATTATGCTTGGCCCTTAAGCCTTCTATATGATTTGCTAGCATAATTTTTATCTTATAATCATTAAGTCTCTTTATTTCTCTAGTATGATAAATCATATGAAACCTTTCAGCGTTCCAGTAAATAATCTCCTGAACTAACTCTTCCCAACTTCCTGATTCCATAATTTTATAGTTTTCTGGTTTGAATTGTCCCTTGGCCCAATTGTGGTTTCGAATAACTTCTTTTGTTAAGTTTTCATTTTGTAATGGGACAAGTGAAAATAAAAAACCGTAAGGAACCCATTTAAATCTTTTAAGTAAGCTAAGATCTGAATCTCCCGATTTTTTGACCATGCCTGCGTCATGTAGGATAAAATATTTCTTTTGCGGATTAAGCTTAGCAATATCTATGAGCTGGTAGCTTCCTGGCTTTTTCATTATAGAATAAAGTCCGTCCGGAAGTTTAATATCCGTTTTCATTTTTTTATGAATACCGCGATACCATTTTAGGTCCATCAGTGGAATGGGGAGCACTGTAATATCTGTGCGTAGCTTTTTTACTACTTGTAAATATCTTAAGATATTGACTTGAAGATCCCCAGTGGCAAAGAGAACAGCGCTATTTGGTAGTGATGTAAGCATAATCTTGCCATAGTCTTCAATGATAGAATTCCCTCTTCGAGAGCTTTCTTGGAAGCTAAAAAATGCCCTTGTCATGAATAGAATTAATAAAATAGCGAAGACGCTTTTTTTATAATTTGGAAATCTTTCATTTATAGCTCTTATTCCAAAGCAGGAGATTATCAGAAGAAGTAAAAGTGGGACTTGCCAAAATCGAGCAAAGACTTCTTTGAATAATGGGTTTGATAAATCGATATTAGAAAGGCTGAAGAAAAATATGATATAAAAACTTAATATAGATAATATTAGATATTCAAAGTCAAACCTTCTTGTATTTTTTAGCTTAATCTTTCTAAATAACCAGTAGATAGGTAGAATTAAAAAGAGGGCATAACTATCAGCTGTTAAGTCTTTAAAAAACTCAAATAGGTTTGGGCCCAAACCACCTTTTCCACTAGCTGTTAGCTTAAATGTACCAAAATCTTTTCTAAGAAAATGATGGAAAAAACCTTCAAACGAAGAAGTGTCCCCCCAAGAGATCAATGCATCAGTTGATGGCGCCCAAATAAGATATAGGTAGGGGAGAAGTCCTATGAGAGTAAAAAGGAAGAAGTTTAAGACTATTATTGGTTTAAGAAGTTCTTTATTCTTTAGCAGTAAATATAAAATACAGGGGATAGCAACTAAAACAAAGCTATGGTGATTGCTTATTCCAAGACCACATATAAATGATCCAAGATATAGAGTCTTTATCTCTTTGGAATTTACATATGAATAAGTAAGATAAAGTATCGAGGCACAGAGAATATTATTGAGTGCAAAAACTTCGGCAACTAGGCTATATCGAAAGACAATTGGCAAAACACAAAAAAAACTTGCAAAAACTATTGAACTCCAGCGACAGCCTAAAATTTTATGAAAAAGTCTGTATAAAATAATTGATGCCATTGTATTAAAAATGGCAGATGAAAAATTTATAAGATGCGTGCTATCACCAGGAAATATAAAAAGAAGCTTATAAATTAAAGTGACAAGAGGATAGCCAGGGGGTTGAGCTACTCCGCTAGAAAAGGCAGCACCAATAAACATAGCGGAGTCACCACCTGGCACAGACTCTAAAGTTCCTAGAAAGAAAAAAAGTAATAGGGCAAAAGCCCCCGTGAAAGGGAAAATCCAATTCTTTAATAGCACACGATAATTTTAACATTTTAAGAGGCTAAAACAACTTTTGTCTTGGTTGACTGACAATGAAGACCAGTAATTTTCGAAAAATGATCTTGAATAGGGTCATCCTCCATGAAGGCAAGGTAAGTTTCTTCGTCTTTCCACTGGAAATAATTGAACACTGAGTTACTCTCTAGTGACAAATGCAGGTTGTATGAAATCAATCCCGGATATTCTTTTATGTGATTTATGAATATAGGTTTTAATTTTTCTAGCAGTTCTTCAGGAGTACCATCATCGGTTTTATATTCGCAAAAGATAGTTAGTATTCCTCTAAAATTGTCTATTACCGCCATTTGATCTCCAATATTTATTTTTCGGAATATGTACTTTTCGGCTTTAATTTTTATGAAGTGCTATACTCGGTTATTCGACACAAAACTTATGGAAAAAAAAATAAACTCAAGTAGAATAAAAATGAGTTTAAATTTATCTGGAGTTGAAAAGTGGGTATGGTTTCTATGATTGGCTTGGCCCTCTTGGTGGGATTGATAATTCCATTTCAGGGCATTGTAACAGCTAGTTTATCACAAAAGCTTGAACACCCTTATCTATCGGCTTTCGTAAACTTCATTGGTGGTACATTAATATTTGTTATTGCTTTAATGTTCTCCTCAGCAAGCTTTCCGACAATGAAAAAATTAACAGCTGTACCTTGGTATCTCTATACCGGTGGACTTATTGGCAGTATTTTTATCTTGGGGGCTCTTTTCGCTCTTCCTAAAATCGGTTCCACAGCATTTTTTGGGCTAGTTGTTCTCGGTCAATTACTAATGACCGCCTTAGTTGATCATTATGGTCTACTTGGGATGCCAGTCCATAAAGTTGATATCTATAGGGTCACTGGGGTACTTTTGCTTTTAACAGGTTGTTATTTCATCATTAAGAAGTAGTTTCACGCTCTTAGCAGCTCTTACATTAGTTTTACAAAGTTCGATTAACTTTCCTCCTTTCTTGCCGATCATAAATGAAGGATAATCGATATAGAGCCATGTTTGAGAATTCTGCTAACGCAACAAATACATTTATAGACGAAGAGAAGGGTGAAGTACTTGCTTACTTTGATGCAGTATCTGAATCAAAACATTTTGATGCTCATGATGGAGTGAGAATTCATTTTTCACAAATTGTTAATCAAAAAAACAAGAAACTATTGGTTATTTTACCTGGTCGAACCGAACCTGCTGCTAAATATGCAGAGATGGCCTATGACCTTAGGTATGAGGGTTACGATATCGTCATTGTAGACCACCGTGGACAAGGTTATTCAGAAAGAATTTTAGAAAATAAGAGAATAGGCCATGTAGAGAATTTTATAGATTATGTCCTAGACTTAGAAGAGGCTGGTCGTTTGATTAGTCGGATTAAAAAATATGATAAGAAAGTTATGCTTGCACACTCAATGGGAACAATAATTGGTCTCCTGCACGCAGAAAGAAATCCAAAATTCTGGGATGGTCTTATTTTAGGGTCACCTATGCTTGAAATAAAAACAAGATCCTTTCCGTCTTGGATAGTTAATAATCTCTTTAAGGTTATGAAAAGAGTCGGTATGGCAGAAGGCTTTGTCCCAGGAGGAACTGAAGAAGAGCAAGTACCATTCGAAACTAATTCAGTAACACATTGTCCTCATCGTTTTAGGCTTGCCAGATATATTGAGGAAAGAGAGCCTTCTTTATTCGTGGCTGACCCATCTCCAAACTGGGTCCTAGAGGGCTTTAAAGGTTCACAGCAGGCCTTAGAAGGGAGGCATGTTCTTAAGATGCCAATCCTTATGTTTCAAGCAGGAAAAGATGAATACGTTCATGAAGAGGCACAAAATGAGTTTGCCTCAACGATGGTAAACTGTAAAAAAGTAAGATTTAGAAATTCCTATCATGAAATATTTCAAGAAAAAGATTCTATCCGTGATAAGGCCTTAAAAGAAATCATAAGATTTCTTAAATAATTACTGCCTCATTTCCACGGATATATTTGATCCCGTAAACCTATTATTTATATCAAAGTTATTTTTAATATTAAGGTCTAGATCAAATCCAAGTTTAGAATTTTTTAGTACTTCAATTCCTTGATTTAGGCTTCTCTTCGTAAGTTTTCCATTCTCTTCTACTTTGAAGTTTGACTTAAGAACAGTCGAAGCTAGTTTTATATCAATGATATTGGCCTGAAGCACAATCCCGTCTAGGCTTCTCTCAAGAGTAAGATCAAAGGTCTTGGATTTACTTTTTGGCGCTAAGGCTAAGACTAGATCTCTTAAAAAGCTTGAGAACGCATTATAAGTAGTTTCAATATTTCCCGTTAAGTAGAGGTCATCTTCTTTTATATTTAAGTTAAGCTCTACTTGCTTTGATTGAAAAAGAGGAGAGAGATCCGTAATAACATCTTCTAGGACATAAGATAAATGAATTTGCTCTTTCGCTTCAGGTGGTTCAAAAGCTGGAATGTCTCTTAACTCCTGATAAGTTTGGAATTGTTCTTCAGGTATTAAGGTTAATACAAAACCCTTATGACGACTATTCGGACTAATTTTTACGAAGAAATTCTTAACTTCATCATTGATATTAAACTTGGCTGCCGTGACTAAAGAGCTTTTGATCTCTTTTATCGGAGTTTTAAATTCAATACTTCCTAGTTTTTCAAAGCTTTGCCAGCTTAGATTACTTGAAAAACTATATTTTTTGAACGGAAGCACCTCTTTAAAAGAATCATTTAAAAACTTGAATTGTCCCTTCTTATTCAAAAGGGCCATGGCCGTTTCATTCTCATCAAAACAGCTCTGAAATAAAACTTCTTTTTTTGATCGGTAGAGATTCATCAAAAGAAAAAAGATTATACCAGCTCCTAGGTACTGAACGACTAAGTACTTTAAAATACTAATCGGAAGTTCGGTAAGGGAATCTATAGTTGTGAAACTAGTTTGAGGTTTAGAGTAATTGGCTAAACTTGCTAAGTCGTTAGCTAGTTCGCCTTTTATTTTATTGAGAGAATTCTTTTTTCCAACATAATCTTCAACTTTATTTAAATTTTTATTGATAGAGGTTAATTTTGAATAAACTAAGTTCTTATCTTCATCTCTGAGCCTACTATTACGAGTTAAATTCTTCATTTCGGTATTGAAGACGATAACTTTTTGGAGGTCTAATTTTTCTTCAGTAATATAACGTTGCAGTGCTGAGCCGTAGTGCTGTAATGATTGAAAACTCATTCTCGTTAAAGTTTGCCAGTTCTTACGCTTTGCAAATTGATAAAAAGAGAAAATCCTCATTGTTAATTCACTGAAAGACTCCATTCCATCAGTTTGATTCTTATTATAGTTGGTAGAAAAAAACTTATGAGTTTCTATAAGGTGTGGAAAATCGTTTTTAAGTTCAGGGTACAGGCTGCGAATAGTTGCATCTTGTCTACTTTGATCAGTCTCTAACCAATAATCTTCAACAATCTTTTTATAAGGTTGTTCAGCTTTCTTACTCGGAGCCGATCTAATTATTAGAGAGGTAATAACAATATTTGATAGAAGAAATAAACTTATAAGGGCCAAAAAAGGCGTCTTAGAAAGTCTCATCATGAGTCACTCCATCGTTTAGCATTCCATTGCGCATTTCAATAAGACTATTTTAGTCTAAACCATTTAAGACAGAATTAGAAGTATCGACCTCGTACGTGACCCTTAATAATGATTTTATCCTGACCAGCAAGGTCAATTAATGTTTTATGAAGGACATCACCGGTGTCTCCATCAAATAGAAGATCTAGCAATTGCCTGGCCTGTGCAGACATTGAGCTCATTTTTTGAATTTGTGTAATATAACCAACATAAGCTTCTGCACTTCTTATAACCCTTTTTCTCTTTTTCTTAGCACTTGATGAATTTGCTTTATTAATATAACGCGCTCTCTCAGATTGGCTTTCTAAAACATAAGGGTCTGGAAGACCAATGGCCGTACCGACGCTAACAAAGATATCTTCAGGGTTAGACTCTAAGATGGTTCTCATGGCCATTGGGGTAAACCTTACACTTAAACCAACTTGAGTAGAGCCATAGTTTTTTTCTGGGTCAAGCTTTATTGGAAGCTTCATTTGATTTCCTGACTTAGCTAACTCATTGGAGATTTCGATTAATTCGCCGCCACTAGTTTTTGTATCTGCAAAATAGAAGTTACTATCTAAAACAAATGCACCTTTTTTCAATGTAACGATTTCACCATCCTCTTTAAGTGGCACAAGTACTGAGTATTTCTCAGAAGTATCTTCATCACCGCTAAACCATTTTGAGTCTGTGATGTACTCTCTACTTACTTCCTCATATTCAAATCTTTTTCCATTACCCATTATTGTATTGTATTTAGCGTCTACTAAAATATTTCTAAGTCCTGCTCTAAAAAGGATTAGATTTATAGCGGCATTGAACTCGCTTCTGTAAATTTGTCCTTCTTTAATCATCTCAAGCTGAACAGGTTTTTCAGTTCCAGATTCAATAAGCTCTTCTCCGAAAACTTCACCACTTTCGTCGTAAACGATTTCCTTAGGTCTTACCTTATTTGCCATCTCTTCTAGCATGGTAAAATCTCTTTTGATAAATCGATGGTAGGCTTCTTTACCTTCTTTGGTTGCAATATTGACCTTAAAAACAATTGATCTGGTTTTTCTTCTTTGAACTTTGTAGTTGAAAACTAGTGGAGCCCAACCATTTCTAGTGTTTACAGAAAGAGTAACTGGTATATCTAAAAGATCATCAAAAAATATTCCAAACCCTATACCAAAACCAGAAGCAGAGTCTTTCGCTCTTTCAACACTAATAAGGACATTATCTTTGTCAATTTTTGAAACATTTAACTTCAAAGATTGTTTAACTTCAAACTTTAGTCTAGGACCTATATTAAACCCAAGAGGAACTTCGATGCCTAGTAGATCAAGGATACCACCGCCAATCCTTGCAAAAACACCACCGGTTGAAACGGTCGTTAATACTTCGCCATTTTCAATTTTTTCAAATCCATCTGTCGTAAGTGGAACTTTAGTAAAACTAAAAGGCTTAGCTGTTAATGCCTCTTCGTATGTAGTTCTATGTCTTACGTTTAAAAAACTCTTCTCTTTAATGACCCCGCCTTGAGCATAAGGAAAAACTTGGTGGAAGAGAATATTTGAAGCTAAGTTAGATGCTTGAAGAAGTAGGCTAGGACCAATGGTAACAGCATCCACAACTAACCAGCCTTCGTTTTGATCTGGAACAATTTGTCTCGAGACACGAGGACCCATCCAGCCTTTTTGGTAAATGGTTCCCGCAAGTCCAATTTCACTTTGATCTGCGACCCATTCAGGAGAAGTCATCCATTCTTTATAGGTATCCCATTTGGGGTCAGCTTTTGAACTAAGACTTTCAAGTTGGGCAAATTCTTTTTCAAGGTCTCTATCGAAATATTCCGGGTTTGTTATCTTCTCTAATTCTTCTGGAGAGTAGATAACATAACTTAGGTCTTCATGATCTTGGATATTATTTGAATTATGTCTTTTTAGAACTTCTTCCTCTAAGTCTATTAAGTCTTGTTCAGTTAAAACTTTAACCGGAATTAATTCCTCTTCATCTGAAGTGCTTTCAATTGATTTTTTAACATCTATCTCTAGCGCTTGATCTTCAGTAATAGTTCTTACTGATAACTCTTCTTCCTGTGCATGAAGAGAAAAAGTAGTTAGAAAAATTAATATGATAAGTATATTCTTATTCATTTTCACTCTTATAGGTCATATGCTGGGTCGTAATCCCCAAACATAAAATAAAATGGTTTAAGCTTGTCGCCGTCTTGCTTTAAAAATGGCATGGCAAAACCAGCCTCGATACTACTGTTTAAAAATGTGTCCTTTAAGTTTGCTCTTAGACCTAATCCTCCTACGGCCCTAACATCTCCTAGATCACTAAACCCTTCACCAACACTCGCTGCCTCTACAAAAACAACTCCTTTAATTTTATCTTTCCAAATAGGAAAGCTATAAGTTGCGTTAGTAGCGATAAGGACATTTGCACCGGTTGGCTTTCCTTCTGGAGTTATACTAGAAGCATCAAAGCCTCTGATGGTACCAATCCCACCGGCATAGAATTTTTCATAGAATGGAGTGCTGTCACTGGCATAACCTAGTGTGATCTTTCCCGAAAGAGTATGGCTCACGCCTTGCTCATTTTCACCAAGAGAAGTGCTTCCAACAATCTCAGAAAATGTTTTGATATAAACACCTTGATCACCATAAGAAGGCATCATCGCTAGTTTCATTCTAAATCCACTTTTTACACTTCCTGTAGAGTCATACTGCTCATTTTTATAAACCATTGTTGAAATTAGACCAATGATTGTTCCGCTGTCAGTGGCGTCATGAACATGAGGCTGAAGTTCTGAACTGATATTGTCTATATTTACAAACTCAACCCTAGTTCCAATTCCAAGTTTTAAGTTTTTTGTTACCTGTTTTTCAATCATGATCCTAGTGGCCAATGATTGTTGGTCATAACCAGGCTTGTTTCTAGTATCAAAGTTTAATGCAGCTTCTAATTGAAGATCGGTACCGACGAAGTGTGGGTCTCTGTATAGGAGGCCTAAGCGATATAATTCCTCTGAAACCATTGCATGAACTGAAACGGACTTCCCAGTTCCAAAAAGATTTTTGTTCGAGTAACTTACCCCTCCAGTCATTCCACTAGCGGCCATTCCTGCTGAAAATTGAATTACTTGTGTCGAGGCTTCTGTGACATTGATAACTACTTTTCCACCTTTCTTAGATGTAGGAACAAATTCAACAATAACATCACTATAGTATCCAGTTGCTCTTAACTTTTTAAGTGTTCTATCGATCTCTTTGGTATTAACAGGCTTTCCTGGTTGAACAGTTACATCCAAAAGGATCGTTTTTGTTTTCATTTTAAGATTGCCAACGATTTCAACTTCTTCGACAAGTTGTTTTTCTCCTTCTTTTACAAAAAGGGTTATTGTTGAAGTTTCACTATCGTAATCAATTAAGGCCTGAGAAAGAGGGTATCCAAGAGAACCGAGGAATTCACGTAATCGTTGAAGACCTTGTCTCATTTCCTTTTCATTATAAGGAGAGACCGTCTTATAATTGAATGCGTTTACGATGTTTGATTCATGGAATACTTCGGAATCGGCAACTTTTACTCTTCTAACCATGTATCTTGGACCTTCTTGAACATCAAAATGAAGAGTTAGTAGTCCCTTCTTATATTGTGTTCGAGTCGAGATCTTTGCGGCATTGAATCCTTGCTGTTGATAATAAGTAATAACAGACTTTAAATCATTGTCTAATTGAGTAACGTCAAATGTCGGGCGGCTTGACAGAAAAAAGCCTCTCGTATGAATTTCCATTTTATCAAGTAGGTCATCTTCATCTATACTACGATTTCCGTGAAACTTGATGTCGTAAACTTTAATTTTTCTACTTCCTAAAACTACATGAAATCTAACCTGAACTCTACTTGATGATTTCGAATGTAGACTATGAGTAACCTGCACTGCTGGAAAACCAAGCTTCTTAAATTTTTCAGTAAGTGTTTGCTTATCTGCTTCCAAGTTTCTTGTATGAAACAAGGTTCCTTTGGCTGAAATTAAATCTTGGTGAAGGTTTAGGCCTTCATCAAATTCATCTATTTCCTCATCAAGCATGATCCTAACGGCCTGTACTGTTCTTTTTACTTGAAATTCAAATATTAGAATAAGACCTTCAGTAGTTTTGTCTGGGACTATATTTGTAACTATTTTTTGAAACTTAGGAAGCTCCTTTTTTAGGAGCTCTACATCCTCAAGTAAGTCGGAAGGGTTAAAGTCATTTCCTTTTTGGCTCTTTAGTTGATCTTTAAATTCACTGATAGAGACTACTTTATCTTGGTCATCAACAAACTTGATTTTGTTAATCGTCATCTGACCAGCAAAGGCATGAGATATGGCCGTGATAAAAATGAACGAATAGATAAACCAGCGTTTGAGCATACCTTCTCCAAAAAGATTTGATGTGCTGCATCATAACTTAAGTGTATGTTTTTACAATAATAAGACCCTTATGATGTACTTCTTACATAGGGTGCCCAAATATTATTCGTTTTGTAAGTGGAGGAAAGTACATGGGGTCATGTTGTCAGAAACTGACTTTATGCTTATTTTTAAGGGGTTAGGCTAAAAAGGAGAGTTTTGATGACCAAAATTTGGACAGGTTTTTTCTTATTCACGCTACTTAGTTCAAGCTGTTTTGCAGCTAAGTGGTCTGTTCAGATCACCTACCCCGACTACGAAGTTAAGAATTTTAAGTTGGATGATATGGAATTTAAAACCTTTCTCCCAAAGACCTCTTGGAGATGTTGGATAGGGGAGACTTCATTCAATAAGAAGCAAGAGCTTAAAAAGCTGCGTTGTAATTACAGTGTTGAAAAAACAGGTGAGTTCTCACAGATCGTTTCGTGTGGGGACTCAAAAGACTTCTCAGAAATAGTGTTAGACCTAAAAGATGAACGTAAGAATTTAGAGTTCAAAGTCCATCTTATTTGTAGGAAATAATTATTTTAAGGCCTGCCTATAATTATGGATTGCATTAGGTTCTGCCTGAAATTCCTGCTTTTGTAGAAGGAAATTAAAGGTTTTACCAAGCTCTTCGAAGGTTTGACCTTTTTTCAATCTAATCTTTCTTGCCTGACTTAAATGAGGAATTTTATTAAGATGATTGATGAATTCCTCCACGGGTTTACTAACATTCTTAGTTAGTTTGGCCGTTAAAATACAGGTCGCAATAAAGAAGCAAACGACTGTTGCAATCATAAGTTTATAAAATATTATCGATTGCGCTTGCAGTACTTGTATCTGTAAATCGCTATTTCCCGGATCGCTTAGAATAGAAGATTTTATCTCAGTTAAAGACATATGGTGTGAGACAAAGATGCTACATATGAGGGTAAAGCAAAGTAAAAAGAGATACTTCAGATAACTAGTCATGAAATCTTTTTTAACCTTCAAAGGCTTTTGAATCGCTTTCTTTTTCTTCATAATGACCTCGCTAAGCTGATAGTATTATAATATGCGAACCTATGTAAATACGGGCACTTAGGTGCATTTTATGAGGATTTCTTTACTTTGAACTGCCAAGAAACTGCCCTCTTCAGAAAAATGACTTTAGACAGATTCTAGGCCGGCTGGTTAAACTAACTTACTGTAATTTCAATCAAGAGGGCGTTTTATGCGCGACTATATTCAGTTCTATTTAAATGGTGAGCTTCACAAGATTAATAACAAGTTAATATCTTTAAATCTCTCCGATTATCTAAGATATGAAAAAAACTTAAGAGGAACAAAAGTTGTCTGCGCTGAAGGTGACTGCGGGGCCTGTACCGTAATGCTTGGTAAGAAGAATCATTCGACGGGAAAATTAGAATACCAATCGGTCAATTCATGTATTTTGATGGTTGCCTTACTGGACGGCTCTCATATCGTTACAGTTGAAGGGATTAAGACGGAAGGAAAGTTAAACGAAATACAAAAATGTATGGTTGAAAATAATGGCGCACAATGTGGATTTTGCACTCCAGGTTTTATCATGTCACTAACAGATATGTTCGAAAATAAAGAAGAAATCGATGAGAAGAAGTGCCGAAATTTTTTAACAGGAAACCTATGTCGCTGCACTGGTTATGGTTCAATTTTAGATGCCGCTTTAAGTGTTGATAAAAGTAAAGTTAGGAAGCTAGAAGATCTTTACTCAGACAAAGCTCTTTTAGACTTTTTAAATAATTCGAAACTAGAAAGCGTAGAAGTTAAGACTGATGAGTTTGAGTTTTATGCTCCAAATAGTTTTGAAAAGGCGATTGAGCTAAAGGAAGAGTTTCCTAAAATTAGGATTATTTCATCGGCTACGGATATTGGGGTTCAGATCAATAAAGATCGGTTTGAACCACACCGCCTTTTATCGCTTCAAAATATTAAAGATGCCTATAAGCTTGATATTGATTCAGCGTTTATAAAAGTTGGGGCAAAAGTGAGTTTGTCTGCTCTTGAGCAGGGTCTTGAGGGTCAAGAGGAAGAACTCTCTGAGTTTCTTAGAATTTTTGCTTCACCACAAATTAAAAATATTGGAACCCTTGTTGGTAATGTCGCAAACGGCTCTCCCATTGGCGACACTCTTCCGTACCTTATTGTAACTGATGCAATTGTTGTTATATTGGGGCCAAGCGGAGAAAGAAGAGTTAATTTTTCTACTTTTTATAGTGGCTATAAACAAATGGATTTAAAAAGTGATGAGCTTATTAGCTCAATTGAAATACCTAGACTTAGTAAGGGTGAAATATTAAAAATCTATAAAGTATCCAGGAGAAAAGACCTCGACATATCAAGTGTAAATGCAGCTTTTAAATTAAAGCTATCGGAAAAAAATATTGAAGATATTCAAATTTCATTTGGTGGAGTTGGTCCAACGGTTTTAAGGCTTCCTAAGTTAGAAAAGGAACTTATTGGTAAGGAATTTACAGCAGATGTTTTTAGAGATGCCAGTCATAAGATAAAAAACGAAATTACGCCAATGAGTGATGTCAGGGGAAGTAAAGAATACCGTTACCTAGTGGCTAAAAATTTATTTCAACGATTCTTTTTAGAAGTAGAGGGGAGTCGGATATGAAAAAATATAATAAGAAACATTCGAGTTCAAACCCACATGATAGTGGAGCCTCCCATGTATCCGGTGAAAGTGTATTTATTGACGATAGACCTGAACAGGTAGGGGAGCTTCATTTGGCTATTGTAATGTCAGAGGTAGCTCACGGGAAAATTAAAAATATTAAAACAGATAAAGCTAAAGACCATGCTGATGTCGTTACGGTTCTTACTGGAGACGATTTTTGTGATAATACATGGGGACCTATTGTAAAGGATCAGCCCTTACTCGCCAATAAACTAATCTCCCATTATTCTGAACCCGTTGCCTTAGTCGTTGCAAAAACTAGAGAAGCTGCCTATGAAGCTAGGAAACTAGTTGAAGTCAGTGTAGATGAACTTGAGCCTGTTTTTTCTGTAGATAATGCCATTGCCAATTCAAGTTATCTTTCTGATGAGTTTCAAATATGCCAAGGGGAGAGTAAAGAGGCTCTTGAAAAGTCTAAGTTTAAGCTTGAGGGCATATTTGAAAATGGAGGCCAGGAACATTTTTATCTTGAGTCGCAGGCCTGTATTTCTTACCCTGATGAAAATGGTAATATCCATATAGAGTCTTCTTCCCAACATCCAACTGAAGTTCAGCATGTGGTAGCTCATGCTCTAGGCCTGGCTCAACATCAAGTCGTTTGTGTTGTTAAAAGAATGGGGGGAGGCTTTGGTGGTAAAGAGTCTCAGGCCAGTCATATGGCAGCTCTAGCGGCTTTAGCTACTAAAGCTACTGGGAAACCCTGTCGGTTAGTTTTAACTAAAGATGACGACATGAAAATTACAGGTAAGAGGCATCCTTTTAAAAATTGGTATAAAGTTGGATTTGACGAAAAAGGAAAAATTAATGCATTAGAAGTAAACTTCTATGCTGATGGCGGTGCCTATCTTGATTTATCACCGGCCATCTTACAAAGGGCTATGTTTCATGTGGATAATGCTTACTTTCTAGAGAACGCTACTATTAAAGGTAGGGTTGTAAAAACAAATCGGTCACCCAATACGGCTTTTAGGGGATTTGGTGGTCCCCAAGGGGCTGCCGTCATAGAAAGTATTATTGAAGATATCTCACAAAAGTTGAAAGTGGATTCTTTAGAAGTGAGAAAATTAAATCTTTACGACGATAGTGGACTTGAGACGCATTATGGTCAAAAAGTAGAAAATAACTTTTTACCTAAAATATTTTCAGATTTAGAAACTAAAGTTAATTATAAGAAATGGAGAAAAGAAGTAGATGACTTTAATCGCTCTAGTGTGACTCATGTAAAAGGACTTTCATTAACTGCAACTAAGTTTGGAATTTCTTTTACTTCAAAGTTTTTAAATCAAGCAAATGCACTGGTAAATGTACATACTGACGGAACGGTTCAGGTTAGTACTGGTGCTACTGAAATGGGGCAAGGGGTTAATACTAAAATACAAGGCATTGTCTCAGAGGCTTTTGGCATATCTCCAATAGACGTTAGGTTGATGCCAACGTCCACAGAGAAAAACCATAATACTTCAGCAACAGCCGCTTCTAGTGGAAGCGATCTAAATGGAGCAGCCGCCCTTGTGGCCTGCCAAGAAATTAAAATAAATTTAGCAAAGCTTGCCATCCTTAAATCTAAAAATGATCAAGAAGACGAATACAATACTGAAAGAGATATTGATACGAGCAAAGTTCATTTTAAAGATAACATGATTACTAGCAGTAGCTTCTCTTATAGTTTCAAAGAAATAGTTGCTTTGGCCTATATGAATAGAATCTCACTAGGGGCGAGAGGTCATTTTAAAACACCAGAAATTCATTATGATGTTAAAAAGGGTAAGGGGAGACCTTTTCTCTATTTTACAAATGGAGCAGCTGTATCCGAGGTTTTAATCGATAAGGCAACCGGCGATACAAAGATTCTTAGAACAGATATCCTTATGGACTTAGGTAGACCTATCAACGAAGGTATCGACTATGGTCAAGTAGCTGGAGCCTTTATTCAAGGTTTAGGTTGGGCAACTGGTGAGTCTTTAGAATATGCTGATTCTGGAGAATTATTAAGTCATAGTCCAACTACCTATAAAATACCGTCAATCCAAGATACACCACGAGAATTCAATATAGAGTTTATTAGAAATAACACAAATACTATTAATGTTCGTGGATCTAAGGCCGTGGGTGAACCTCCTTTTCTCTTAGGGCTATCCGCATGGAATGCCATTAAGAATGCTCTCCACTATACAGACTCAAAAACCTTTGATGAGCTAACTTTGCCAGCTACCCCAGAGGTTATAATGAAGCAACTTGGAGAAGGTGATTTAATTTGAAAGAAGAATTTACCAAAAAGATTCAAGAAGCTTTAAGTGAATACGGCGAAATCGTTTTAGCAACAATGGTTTCTCATAGAGGTTCAGCCCCACAGGTTAATGGAGCTAAAGTTATATTTTCTAAAAAAGGTTTGTTTTGGGGGAGTATAGGCGGAGGAAAGATTGAGTTCGCCGTAGAAAAAAAATCATTAGAAATGCTAGAGAGAAAAGAGGATAACTTTTTTGCTACTTGGAATTTACAAAAAGATATAGGGATGACTTGTGGTGGCGAGGTAAATATTTTTTTTGAGAAGTTTGGAAAACCTAATCTTCGGGTGGCCATCTTTGGTGCCGGGCATGTCTCTCAGGCATTAATTCCACTTCTTCTAAAGATAGATTGTGATATCAAATGTATTGATCCTAGAGAAAGTTGGATCAATAAATTACCAACTCATAATAGACTTGAAAAAATATGTATTGAGTCTTCTGCCGATATTATTAGAGAGTTAGAAGCAGGAACTTTTATTATTTCTATGACTCAAGGTCATAAGTTTGATGTCCCAATCTTGAAAGAGGCTTTCAAAAATAAAGACAATTTCCCTTACATAGGAGTCATTGGAAGCAAACAAAAAGCTCAAGTAATAAAAAGTGATTTAATGAAGGAAGGAGTCCTCGAACATGATTTAGAGAGGTTATTCTGTCCGATCGGGCTAGATTTTGGGTCTAATATTCCCGAGGAAATTGCTTTTTCAATTATTGGACAAATTTTAGTAGAAAGAGACCTTTCTTTTTAAGAATTCTCAATACTTAACCGAAAAGTTTATTGAGCAACTGAGCTCATAATAACTTTGAGGTGTTTAATAAAATTCTCTATTTCGACTAAATTAACGATAGCAGTTTTATTAGTTGTTACACTAACAGCTACGGCCATTGCATTAGTTTTCTTTTATAAGGGAAATGATTATTTAGTAGAAAGAGAATTTGAATTAATTGAGGAAAAGGCAAAGTCAATGGCACCGATTTTAACCTCCGGGGTTTCATCGGCCTTACAAGACGCAAATTTTTTGGCCAAAGACCCTCTCATTAAAACAATCAATCAAGCAATAGATGAAAATATTGATGAGACTTTCACATTTGTTGAAGACAACCTAAAAAACTTTCTAGACTCTAAAAAAGATATTCTTCGAATTAGTCTTTTTGTTGGAGAGAATAATACTCGAACCTATATGTCCGTATCCAGGAAAGGGAAAGAGACGCTTACCACTACAGATGAAGTTTTTAACCTTAGAGCAATTACTCAACGAAGAGATTTCTATTTAACATATGTGAGACTTTTTAATAAAAAAAATGAGCCTTATATTGGAATAGTTACTCCTATTAAGAATAAAAAAAGGGTCATCGGATTTATTAAAATTGATTTGAATCTAGATAGAAACTTTATTCAACTTAGAAATGAACTTGATCAAAAATATTCACTTTATATATATAATTCTGAGGGAGATTATTTATATCACCCAAACCCCAGCAAATCCTTTGGCTTTGAAAATGGCCTAAGATATTTAGTTCAATCTGATTATCCGGAGACTGAGGCTTTTGTTTATGGACGGTCTCAAAATTATAAAAATATTGTTGGGAAAAATATATTTTTTTCGAAAAAAATCCCACTCCTTCCTGGGGATATGAATAAATACTTAAGCATTGGAATCAGTCGACCTAAGAAGAACGTGATTTCACAAAATATTATATTTAAAAAACCCACAATACTTTGGACTTTCGTTATTTTGGTATTTACTACCTTAACAGCATGGTACTTTAGTCGATTCCTTACTAAAAATATTGCGAAAATTACCCAGTATGCGCAGGATTTTGCCAGGGGTAAGACAGATCTTGATATCTCCATCAGTTCAAATGATGAGATAGGTGTTTTGGGGATTGCTTTTCAAGGAATGATTAGACAGGTTAATGAGAGGACACGGATCCTTAAAAAGTCAGAAAGAGAAACAAGGATTGCTAAAGATCAGCTTGAGAGTATTAGTCGAGGAAAATCTCTGCTTTTAAAAGACTTAAGAAAGCAAAAAGACGAAATTGAGAATATCGGACGTGATAAAGATGAGCTTTTAGCGATCGTTAGTCATGACTTAAAAAACCCTTTAGCCGTTATTGAAACAGCTATGGATTTGTTACATGAGGAGATTAGCGGTCATTCAGAATCAGCGGAAGATCTTATCAAGAGGTCTAAGCACTCAGCCAAGTTCGCGCTCGATTTAATTACAGACTTACTTGATATGGCAAGATTAGAAGGTGGTATTAAGTTAGATTACGAAAGATTTAATGTAGCCGAGCTTGTAGAAGATAGTATTCAAAACTATCAACTAAAGGCAGAAGAAAAAAACATCACAATTAAATATGATTTTGAAGACGACTTCGTTTTACTTGGTGATTATGGAAGGATTATACAGGTCATTAATAATATCATTGGTAATGCCTTAAAATTTACCCCCGTAGGTGGAAAGATCAATATTGAAGGTAAAGTTGTTTGTGACTTAGATGAAAATAATGATGAGAGTCTAAAAATTAGTATCTCAGACACCGGGCCAGGAATTCCAGAAGACAAGATTGAGTCAATCTTTAATAAATATGAGCAAGCGAGGGTCAAAGATCGTGAAATTGGAACTGGGCTAGGGCTAGCTATTTGTAAAAATATTATCGAACTACATAACGGTAAGGTTTGGGTCGAATCTGAAGAAGGCGAAGGTGCCGTTTTCCACTTTATCCTACCCAAGGTTACAAGAGGAAAAATCACCGATCATATTCGTGTTCCTCGCATAATGATCATAGATGACAACAAAGAGTTCATGACCTCAATTAAAAACCACCCTTCCTTTGATGATTTTATTTTTGTTCATAGTGCACAAGGTTTGGATGCTGAAGAATTGGCAAAAGCTGAGAGAGTAGACATCGCTTTGATTGACTTGGAAATGAAATACGTAGATGGAATCGATATTCTAAAGAGGCTCAAGGCATCAAAGAACTTTAAAAGTACTCCTCTTATAGTTTTAGCTGAATCAATAAAGACGGAGTTTTTAAGTGATTTAAATATTCTAGCAAATGATTTTGCAAAAAAGTCTATGGGAGTTGATCATGTTATTAAAAAAATTAGAGAATATTTAACTTCTTCCACAGATATGTCAGGAATTCAAAAGATCTCCTCAGATTTACCAACAGTTTTGGTTGTAGATGATGATGAGAATGTAAGAGAAATTATTGTTGATTCTCTAAGTGATCAGGCGCTAAATGTTCTTTCAGCTAAAAGTGGGTTAGAGGCGTTGTTTTTAGTTAAGAAGTACCCCGTTAATTTGGTTCTTACAGATCTAAGGATGCCGGAGATTGATGGACTAAAACTATCCCAAATGATTAACGCTCAGAACAGTAGCATTGAAATTATATTAATGAGTGGAACTATCGTTGAATTACCAGAAGAAGTTAAGAAGAAGTTTAATGTTCATAGCTTAGTTTCTAAGCCTTTTAACGTCCTTGAGTTGAGTCACACCGTTGCTAATATTGCTACCAAACATAAGAATGGAACTGTAGACTCAAAAGTTATTCCTTTCAAATCCAAGCCAGTGGCCAAAAAGGAAAGTTACAAAATTCTTTTTGTCGATGATGCTGAAGACATGCATATGCTATTCAAAGTTATGATGAAAAAATTCCCTATTGAAGTAACTTATTGTTTAAATGGAGAAGAAGGTGTTGAGAAATTTAAAGAAGAGGTTTATGATTTAATTTTAATGGACGTCAATATGCCAGTTATGGACGGAAAGACAGCAATTAAGAAAATTAGAGAGTTTGAAAAAGACTGTGATGCAAAGAGGGTAGAAGCCTGGGCCATCACTGCAAACGACTCTTCCGATGAGGTACAAAACCTACTAGAAGCAGGATTCAGTGACTATATGGGCAAGCCAATCAAAAAAGAAAAAATTGTCGAATTTCTAATCCCTGAAGAAGAAATTAAGAAGATATCTTGATATGGAACCAAAAGAAAAAGATCTGTTATATCTCTCCTCTGGAAAAAAAATAATTCATTTAGTTGATGAAGATACTGACTTGCTTCAAAAGTTTGGAAACATTATTGCTAATGCATTCTTAGATTTTGATGTAATTGCTATGACTAATATTGAAGATACATTAGAAGAAATTGAACAAAATAGACCTACGGTCATCGTTAGTACCCTAGACTTCACAGATGGGGGAACAGTGTTTGATTTGGTTAAGATATTAAAAAGCAAAGAAGTGACAAAGAAAGTACCTATCGTCGTAACTGGAGTCAGGTCGAGATTAGAAGAGGAATCGGAGCTAATTAGGAAATACAATATTCATATTGTGCCAAAATCTATTAGGGTGCCCCATTTACTTGGAACAATATCTTCGGCAATTAATGAAGCTAATAGTGTAAATTTTGAATTAGTTTCATTGAAAGCAAAAGATTCTTTGTTTAAAGAAGGCGACCGAAGTACCAGTATCTATGTTTTAAAGACAGGAAAGCTAGGTGTATTTAAAGAACATGTTGAAGGTCGAAAATTAATTGCTGAGATCACTGGTAGACAGCTCGTTGGAGAAATGGCTTTTTTAAATTCAGAAGGAAGAAATGCAACAGTGGAAGCCATTGAAGATTCAGAAGTCATAGAACTTAAGCTTGGAGACCCTGATAGCTTTATCAAGGAGCAGCCGTTTTGGCTTGGAATGTTGATAGAGACGTTAATCGGAAGAGTGAGAGAGTTGGACGAGAAGTTAGACCAACTGATTTAACCATTCTTCTGGTCCATCACATACTTTATTGAGCTTATAATCAAAAAAGACCATGCCTGTTTTTATAACACAAACTAATTTTTTATCTTGGTTGTGAAAACAATAAAAAAACTCAAAAGACTTTCTATTCAAACTTTTTGCCGCCAATTCAATTTCAATAGTGTCACCATGATAAACCTGTGCTTTATAACTTATTTCAGCATCGGCCATGATTAAGGAAGTACCGAAGAAGTTTAGCTCATCTTGTTCTAAACTTTTTAAATATCGAAGTCTGGCTTCACTGGCAAAATTCAGGAATCTCTCATTTCCCATATGATTCCCATAATTAATATGATCTAAACAAACCTCCAGCTTGGTTTTAAATAAAACTGAGTCTGGTACCTGAATTTTTACTCTCGCCATGGCAGCACCTATTAAATTAGAACGGTTCATGTTAACTTATGTTATGGCCTTCGAACAAAAAAGAATAGGAATCTTTGATTCAGGTATTGGCGGATTCAGTATCTGGAAAGAGTTAATTAGTGAATTAGCTGGACATCAGTTTTTCTATATTTCAGATGTACCCAATTCACCTTACGGCAATAAAACGAGCAGCTTCATAAGAGAAAGGTCAGAAGTATTGGCCAATGAATTACTAAAAGAAAATGTTGATATTATTTTATTAGCTTGTAATACAGCTACGGCCGAGGCCATAGATGGATTAAGGAATAAGTTTGAAGTGCCCTTTGTGGGAATAGAGCCATTTGTAAGATCAATAGAAAACATAGATTTAACCGAAAGTAATTTTAGGCCAGTTGTTTTAACAACAAGGGCCATGCATGAGAGCCAAAGGTTTAAAGATCTTCTGCTTAAATACGATAAAAATAATATATTAACTGCCCATGCTTGTGATCATTTAGCTAGTTTAATAGAAGAAGGTTATAAGTCCGGGATAAAGTCTGTTGAGACTAAAATTGAGGAGGAATTATCCCCTCTAAAGAACAGTAATTTTACTCACGCCATTCTAGGCTGTACCCATTACCCACTTATTTCAGATAAAATTAAAAGCTATCTAAATGTAGAATGTGTTTCCCCCTGTCTTCCCGTTTCTAAACGCGTTGCATATATACTGAAGTCAGGACCCATCGATAGTCGCACTGAATTATATTTTAAAACTTCAAATCAAGAAAACTTCGAAACTTTTGATCCCGCACTTTTAAGCTTGAAGTAGGCGTTATATACTCACGGCCTAATTAGACCGGAGTTGAAATGAGTAAAATCGCAAAAGTTATTGCCCGCCAAGTACTAGATTCTAGAGGAAATCCCACAGTAGAAGTTGATATACAAACAGATTGTGGAAAAAAAGGAAGAGCTTCAGTTCCTTCAGGAGCATCTACTGGAACGAGAGAGGCCTTGGAGTTACGAGACGGTGATAAAAATTATTTTCTTGGAAAGTCAGTATTGAAGGCAGTAGCAAATATAAATGAAAAGATAGCCCCTCTTATTATTGGTATGGATGTTACAGATCAAAGAGCAGTTGATTATGCGATGATTGATGCCGATGGTACTGAAAATAAAGAAAATTTTGGAGCGAATGCCATTCTGGCCGTTTCCATGGCAAATTGCCGTGCTGGTGCCGAGGTTAAAGAGCTTAGTCTATTTAAATATCTAAGAGAATTTTTAAAAATTCCTAATGCTAGAGACGCCTATTGTTTACCAACACCGTTAATGAATATTATTAATGGGGGAGAGCATGCTTCAAATAATTTAGATATTCAGGAATTCATGATTGTTCCTCATATGAAAAAATCTTTTTCAGAAAACCTAAGAGCTGGAGTAGAAATTTTTCATAACTTAAAGAAGGTTTTAGATAAAGCAGGTCACTCTACGAACGTAGGAGATGAGGGTGGTTTTGCTCCAAACTTGGACTCCCACGAAGAGGCCATTAAATCTATCTTTGAAGCAGTCGAAATGGCGGGCTATAAACCGACTAAAGATATCAGTCTTTCGCTCGACTCCGCTGCAAGTGAGTTTTATAAGGATGGATCTTATATTATGCAGGGCAAATCTTACAGCTCTGAAGAGATGATCGATTACTACTCACAACTTGTTGATAAATATCCGATTTACTCTATAGAAGACGGCTTAGATGAGAGTGATTTTGAAGGTTGGAAAAAACTAACTGAAAGACTCGGAGATAAGGTTCTTTTAGTAGGAGATGATCTTTTTGTTACAAATAAAAAGATTCTCCAAAGAGGAATTGATGAAAAACAGGCCAATTCAATCTTGGTTAAAGTTAATCAGATTGGAAGCCTTACCGAAACTTTTGAGACCTTACAGCTCGCTTTTGATAATGACTTTGATGCCATTATTAGCCATCGATCAGGTGAAACGGGAGACGCTTTTATAGCTGATCTGGCCGTGGCCTCAGGGTCGGGACATATTAAAACTGGTTCCGCCTCTAGAAGTGATCGTATGGAAAAGTATAACCAGCTTCTAAGAATTGAAGAAGAATTAGGGGATCTCGCTTCTTACCATCCAGTAAGATAATTTTGGTCCCCAAGATATGGGGACGTAGATGGTAAGTAGGAAAAACACGGTAAACTTATTTGAAGGCTATTTAGTAAGCTCTCAAGTTGCTTTGCTTTTCTATGTAGTTTTTAAGTTCAAGGGTGATGATCCCGGGCCAGATAATTTTTTCTTAGCAACTGTCGTGGCGGTTAATTATTTTTTTATAGGACATTTGTGGGGGTGGTCTAGCCGCCTAAGAGAAGAAAAAAAACTAGGACCTTTCTTTTTATTTCAGTTCTTATTCTTACAGGCCTATGCGTTTGAGTCCTTGGAAGCTACTGGTTTATACCTTGCTCTTGTCCCGGTGATAGCGGCAGTCTACTTTATGAATAGCCCCCATTTAAAGGGTCTAAGATTTTTAAGGGGAAAGGGGATAATTCTATTAGCTATTGGTCCCGTAAGTTATCTCTTATTTTCAAAGCTTTTTTCAGTCGAATTGGCTTCAATAAATTTTTTAATCACATTATCCGTTTTTGCCATTTGGTCGGCAGGGCTTGTTTCCTGGGGAGATCTTTTTAACTTCTCTGGTGCTAAAAGTCTTCCAAGGGTTGGTGATGAAAGGTTATTTGTCCATGATTTAGTAAATCAAACACATGGTTTATTTTTATATTTAAACTTTAAATCCAGTGCTGGTGAAAAGATTGAAGCTCATGAAACAGATGAGCTTATAGGTGAAGTTAAAATTCTTCAATCTTTGATAAAAGATCATTTCGGGTACGAACATCGAAATCTAACAGACACAATGGATTGGGTACCATTCGAAGGATTTAAAAAGGCCCATAAAAAAATGGTAGAAAGTTTTTTACCAGAGCCAATGTGCAAGTCACATTTTATTTATTCAGGATGGATTAGCGACAAGTCTGATACACACTTAAGAGAAAAATGTATTGTTCATTTTCCTAGTCTATATAGAGTCATGGTCAATATTGTAAAAAATATGGCAGACGAAAGAACCTGTGAAGCTCAGTTTTCATTCCACTATGATGAGTCTGGTCTTCATATCGTTACAAGAAATAAATTAGCATCTTTAAAGAACGACGAAGACACAGCTGAAGGACTTACAAGACTTATTCTAGGTGATAAAAGACTAGGTGTAGGGGAAGGACTCGAGTCTATCGGAGCTCTTTGTCAAAAGCTTGGTGGAAGCTACGGTTTTCAAATCACCGATGGATACTGGGTAAATGAAATTTTTCTTCCAGAAGTAAAGCAAACCAAAATGGTCGCCTAATGCATATCTGCAACTAAGTACCCAATTCCTTGTCAAATTTTCCAATAAAACTTACCCTTATAGTAGGCAATTGAAGACCACGGAGGGGAATCATGCAGTGTTTTATTGGCCTAACTTTTTCCGAGCATTTTCTACATTATAAAAAAATAGATATGTTCCGCCAAAGGTTTGATAATAAGTATTCTAAATCCAATATCCTCCAACTGACTATGCTCCCCCCTTTTGAGCTCAAAGAACTTACCCACGATTTAGTAGATTCAATAAAAGATGAAATCGAAGGCCATCTCCTTGGGCTTGAAGCTTGGAGAAATATGGAATTTCATGGAATAGATTTTAATAGTGATAAGAGAGGAACAGTTTTTTTAAGACCAGAGCTGCCACTTGAACTTCAGTACTGCCAGCAATCTCTTTGGGAACTGATCTTAGATAGTGGAGGGTTTTTTAAGAAAAAAAGAAGACCCTTAATTTCGACAGAAGAAGTTGTAACGAAGTCCTATCTTCCTATAGGAAGGACTAAGGGACATGAACAGTTTGAAAGCGCTGTCTTAACCGCCAAAGAGGAATTTGATTTACCCTTTATTTTGAAAGCATCAGGAATTTCCCTTTTTGAAACGGTTCCAGGTCAGTGGCTTTTAAAAGAGAAACTACTAGAATTTCCGAATGAAGATCTAAGCTTTAATGAGGTTGATTGTTTTGACGGACAAATACAGGCACTTCATGTTTAAGTTTATTTTATTTATAGGAATTCTTTTTACAGTTAATGCTTTTTCTCAAACGAGACCGATATATTCTCCATCGGCCAAAGGCCTAAATCCTAAGTCATACCGTATAAAGGCCGTTGGCTCCTATCATCCATCTAATGGTGTTTTTGATTTTAATGGTGATAAAGTTAGCCTCGCTGGGGATGAGTCTTACTTAATGACTGAAGGGAATGTTGAGTTAGGCTATGGAATAGGAACTAAGTTAGATGCCTTTCTTTCAACTAGATTCAGGCAAATTAGCTCTAAGCATACAAATGGTGGAACCAATACTTTAAGTGCTACTAATTCTGGCTTGGAGTCATTCGCGGGTTCAGTAAAATACTCTTTCGCTCTAGAAGATAAGATTCAATGGGCGATGGATTTTACCTACCGGCAAACTTCTTATGAACAAAAGTATTTTCAATCAGCTTCAGATATTCCCGACACTGAACTAGTGTTAGGTGATGCCGGTCAAGAGTATTCCTTTGGTGTCCATACAAGTTACGCAAGAAATAGGGGGCATTATTTAAATTCAATTATTAGGTATGTTGTACCGGCCAACGATCTTAGTGATGAAATTAGCTACCGCTTTGAATCAGCTTGGCTTTGGCAGCGCTTAGGTATCATCTTAGGTGTTCAGGGAATACAGTCTCTGAAAAAGGATAACTTCACGAGCGACCCCCTAAATAAGCCTCTTCAGGCCACGGGTTCTGGTGGAAGGTTCAATAGTATAAACCGAGAAAAGATGGAGCCTTATATCGGTTTAAATTGGGGCTTTAAAAAGTGGCGTCTAGAAGGTGAAACAGGCCTTACTATGTCTGGAGTTAGCGTTCCTAGCGGTCAATATTTTAGCTTAGGCTTTGTTTATAAGACCTCCGGTGTGACTGGTGATAGTTTTAAAATTGAGGCCTTTAAAGAATACGTCATAGATGCCACAGTAATTAAAGTTTCCCCGCGAGGTAAATTTATGAAGATTGACCAAGGGATTAGCTCTGATGTTGAAAAGGGAACCAAGTTCGATATTTTTCAAACGGACTATTTTGGTGAAAATATCTTAGTGGCAAGCGGTGTAGCGTACGAAGTAGGCGCTGATTCGGCCATTGTTAAAATCCTGAAGAAGTATAAAAAGATAAAAGTTAAAAAAGGTTTCGCAGCTAGAGGTTATTAGGGAACTGTTTTACTCTGGAAATAAAAACCTTGCTTGTAACTACAAGGACTTAGGTTAAAATATAGAAAAACACTTTAGAGGGTAGTTTTCATGAAGAAATCTTGGATTGGCATCAACATTTGTTTACTAGCACTTTTTTTTGCAACTACAGTTGATGCAAAACGATTTACCAATCAGTACACGGAGTTTGAACTACCTGGTGGTTGGGAATGTCAGCTAGAGGGAACCGAATGGGTTTGCCAAAGTTTAAACAAAGATAGAAAGAAAGAGGCCATCATTATCTTGGCCGCAAAGCTTCGTGGTCAAAAAGACGATCTAGCTGAATATCAAAACTATTTAAAAGCCCCTAAAACATTTACTCTTCCCGGCGGTAAAACTCAGGTTTCAGAAGCTAAATACACAAAGAAAAAAGAAGTTAATCAACACCAGTGGATTGACTCCCTTCATATGGCATCAGAAGTACCAGGGTTCTACACGAGGTATTTGGCCACTGTTAAAGAAGATCTAGGTGTGGCCGTAACTCTATCGGTCTCAAAAGATCATTACGCCGCTTACCAGTCGATCTTTGATAGCATTGTTTCATCTCTTAGAGTTTTTAGAGATAAGAAAGTTAGCGTTGGTAACTTTAATCAGGTCAAAGGTGATGATGATCTAATTGGTGAAGGTGACTTTGAAGGGACTAACGGTCCTCTCGCTGATATCGGAATTGATCGTGATGGAAAAGGAGGTAGTGGTGATGACGGTGGATCAGATATGCTCTGGCTTATTCTAATCGCTGCTGGTGGCGCTGGTGTCGTTCTTAAGATGAAGAAAGGCAAGAAAGGCAAAAAGAAGAAAAAGAAAAAGAAATCATAATAAAAAAAAGGCTCCATCCGGAGCCTTTTTTTTCTATAATTTTATTCAGTAAATCTATTTAGCTTCTTCAAAAAATCTAGGATAAGCAGTCTTAAAATATCTCTTAGTGATTAAGCTAAAGATATTTTTATTTCTATCACCAGCGATATCATCTCTTTCTGTTTCAACCTGATCAGAAGAAGAGTCTAGGGTGAGGCTTACGCCTTCCTGAGCCTCTGCGACGGCCACATCTTCACCTTCTTCCATATCAAAAGTAAATCCGGCCATGGCATCTTTTTTCTTGCTTCCTTTTGATCCTTTAAGTGAACCTAGACCACCGCCCGTTTTCACTTTAGTATCCCCAAGTTTGATCTCTGGTTTCTTATCGACTTCTTGGCCATCTCCAAAGACACCTGGAAACCTTTTGCCAAGAGCGGCTCTAGCACCGGCATTCAAGTTTTTAATATCAGCAACTGCCGCCTTAATAAGCTTACTTCGAGTAGAGTTTTCAAGCTTATTAAAGTCAATTGGTTTGCCACCTTGACCAGTAATTTTGTCATTAAACTTCTTCTTAATGCCAAGAGACACTTTCTTTAATCTCGCTGCATTCTTTCCTGCAGCATTTGCATTAGCAAGCCCGCCTTCAAGATCGCCATTGAAGATACCTGTACCTGCAGATCCAAGAAGGTCACTTGAAGTTTTAACTGCATTAGGAATACTAACAGTAGACATAGAGTTTAGTTTTGGAAGCTCTGGTCTTTTACATTTTTTACCTTTTTTACAGGCGCAGCCTCTGTCTTCGTTCAAATTACCTTTAGACCCAGTAAAGCATGTGCTGTTTTTATCTAATGCATTAGCCCCGCCAATATTAGTGGCTTCAATGGCTCCAAGCTCATAGTTTGAGTCTAAATTATTATGATTACCTGTATCTGTTGAGACAACCCCTAGCTTAGCTGCTAGCTCCTTATATTGATTCGCTCTACCTCTAAGTTTTTGAGCTTCATTGCCTGCGTCTTTAGCAACTAGTCCTGCTACAGATGCGAAGGCAAAATGACCGGCAGATCTAACAAAGCCATTTTGCATAAAAGCTTTCAATTTTGTACCAATAAGTATTTTTTCAAATATAATCATTCCTGCCCCAAAGGCTCCGATTCCAAGTGCAATAAGAGATTTACCGCCAGCATTTGCTCTTGGTATTAAAAGTTCGGCAATATTATAACCAATAAGTTTAAAGGCGCTGACAAAGGTTGTTTCTTCTTTAGCCTCTGGGTATAGGAATTCAATCTTTTGAGCTAGATCATTCGGCATTGATGCCTTTGCTCCTTTAGTAAGTCGTCTTAATTCCATATTCCTTATAAGGTAATCTAAATTATTCTCAGATGAATCAAGGTATGTTTCGAACTCCTTATAATCAGTTTCAGCGATGATCTGGCGCTGTTCATCTGATTTTAAATAGTACTCCTCAATCGACTTATTTTGTGTCATGAGACCTTTTTCACATGCATAAGGTCTTACACATCCACCTTTGGCCCAGTTTTGATAACAATCATAGATAGACATAACTAGAGCAATAGCACCCGCTCCCATAAAGCCCATGGCCGCCATTTTAGCTGCACTGGCCCGTCTCTCAGCGGCTTCGGCTGCTGCATTAGTTTGTTCAGCTGCTTCATATAAGGTCTGTTGTTGGGCCATATTTCCCTGAAGGTTTCCGGTATTGGTGGCCTCCATCTTCTGTTTAGACTGTTCTTTAAATTGATTATAGTTGGCTATCTCTGCTGCTACATATATGGCTGAGGTGGCGACGAATAACCAAGTATCTATTCTGTCGAAGCAAGAGACCACATATAAAGGTGCTGAGAAAACTATAGCGAATAGAACAATCATGTTCATATTCATGCCGCCTTCTTCATCACCTGTTTTCTCTTTTCCATCAAGGCCTACTTTTGCTCCAGCCCCACCACTAAAAAACTCTTCGGTGTCTCCAGCGTATGCAGGGGTTGAAACAACCACTTGCACGGAGAAAAGACTAAAAGTCGTAAGTAGAATGGTTAGAAATCTTAATGCCTTCATAAGAACTCCGAAATTGTGAAAAGTGTGTTATTCCTTTTCGTCATAAATAACTTATCTCCTTATTATTATATGAGGGAGTCGGCCCCTGACCTAGAGACTTTTTAGTTAGGAATACTTAAGGCCATGAAATTATGGCTAAATTGGGGGAAGTGACGGATTTTTAAAATGAAAACTACGCGCCTATGATTTGTGGCAAGCTTTAATTTAGGCTACTTAGAACCTCGGTTATAGGTCCTTTCATGGAAGTCGTATGATCAAGATGCAAATTATGAAAACCACTTTCTAGGCACTTAACAGTTAAATTTTTATTTTGATTTTTTTCTAGCTCCTGGGCCAGTTTTCTGTATTTAGAGTCTTTCTCACCGGCAAAGTATAAAACTGGATGAGAGCTTTCTTTTAAATACGACCTATAGTCTTTTTGATGTCCTGTGGACAAAAGTTCTAAGGACTTTTTCCATTTCTCAGGATTCCAGCGCCTTTGCATTTCATTAATAGTGATCTTTCCAAGCTCACTCTCTTTAAAGTCACCAAAAAGGCTTTGTGAATACCAAGACTCAAAGAACTCTTCTGGCTTTGATGGCATCCGCTCAAATAATGTTTTGTCCGAAGTAAGCCTCTTTAAACGATCGCTTTCTTTTTTTATTCCAGGATGTGATGACTCAAGAAAAAGTGCACTTAAGGGCTCCCCAAGTTCTTCTAGTTTTTCAGCAACAGCGGTGGCAAGACGTCCGCCCATGGAGTAACCATAAAGAGCATCAATATCTTCTGTTCGAGCTTTTTCTACATAAAAATCTACAGCAGCTTCAAAACAGTCATATTCAGAATCAAGCCCATGAAAGGGGAGTTTCCAAAATATTGGAAAAAGGGAGTCTTCAAGGCTAGAGGCTAAAACCTTTAGATCATTCACGCTACCCATGAAGCCATGAATAAAGGCAACTCTCGGTAATTTCTTATTGTTCTTAAAGTTTCTTTTGGCAAGCTCGATCAAGGAAGAACGCTTTGGTTTTATTCCATTCGTATCCTCGAGTGGAAAGAAGTGGCGCGGTCTTTGATGGGCAGGAAGATGCTCTACAAGAATTGAATAATCTCTTCCTCTTTTAAATGGTTTTATAAAAGCGCAGGTTATCGAACCCCATGTTTCATCTTCTACTGGAACGACGACTACTGAGCCAAAAATCTCATTTGATATAAGTTTTCTTTCAACTTCTAAGGGGTCTACTTTCTCTGCGCCGCTTTTAAAGACGAGATCAGATCGGCCTTTAATTTCTATGACGGGATGATCTACTGATCCAATATCGTATGTCGGAAGGATTCCTTTAGACTCTTTTATTCCAAGAGCGCCAATAGAGCCTAAGTACATTTCATCGGATTCTAAAGTTAATCTTCCATTTTGATCAGTATAAGCATTCCAATTTTCCATTAAGTAGAGTTTTATACTGGCGTCTTTTAAAAATTCCTCAGACTTACCAATGGAGAAAAAGCTAGCACTTTCAGTCATGCCATAGCAGGCCCGCACTGGATATTTTAAGTCCTTTGCCTTTAATAATATTTTTTCGTCGCAGCCAGATCCACCAAGGAGTAAGGTATGCAAGAAGCTTAAGTCAGCCTCACTCCTGGCTAGTTTGGCCATTTGAGTGGGGACCATACTTATATGAGTAGGTTTCAGCTTAAAAAGCTCTTCTTCCAGTGATTGTTCTTTTTCTAAAATAGTTAACTTACAACCTGTCATCTCACTTCTTAAAATGGGCATAAAACCACTAAGATGATGGATGGGTAGAGGACTTAAATAATGAGAGTCACTATTTAGCTTTAGTTCTATTGCTTGAGCTTTAGCCCGTTTTTTTAAGTTCTTCCAAGAATGTAAATGTATTTTAGGGCTACCAGAAGAACCACTGCTTAAGAACCCAACACTATTAGCGGGAGCAAATTGTTTAAAGATTGTTTTGTAGTATTCACTTTCCCTAGGTTCTAAATTTGGACAAAGAAATACACAAGCTTCTGTTTCATAAGCTTTGATAACATCTTCGTATGTAGGGTTTTCAAAAATCTCTTTCAAACTGCTTCTCTAAAAAGTTCCATTTGGTAAGGCCTTTCAAGTGTTTCAATACTTGGGTTAGGAGATTTAAACTTAAACCCCATTCCAATTAACCTTACTGTGTTAAGTCCCTTTTGATACGCCATCTGAAGGAGGTTGGTAAGCTCATCTAACATCTGTGTAGAAACTTCACCATTTTGCCACATGGAGTCAAAAAATTCTATTGGATAAGACTTCTCCTGGGTAACTTGGCTAAAATCTGAAGACTTTACCTTAACAAACATATTGTAGGGCCTAACATCTGGGTTTTTCTTTGTTTTCCAGCTGTTCACACGGTGAACTACTTCATCCACAATTAAAGGTATTGAGTCTTTAAGCTCCTGAAAGGTCTCTAGGTCTTGCCTATATGTTCTCTCGGCGCTGAGGGATTTTCTTTCACCAAATATACCAACTTTAGAATTACAAATACCTTTTGCTCGTCTTAATAAGGATCCACCTGACTTACCAAAATTTGTAGATACTAAAAGTTCATTCTTAGTAATATCTTTTCCGTAGAAGATTCCAAGGTCTTGAAGCTTTGCTTCTGTGACTTTTCCAACTCCTGGAATCTTTCTAACGGGAAGTTCCTGAGCAAACGAAAAAGCCTCTTCAGGTTTAACAACAAAAAGGCCATCAGGCTTTTTCCAGTCACTGGCGACTTTAGCTAAGAATTTATTAGAAGAAACACCAGCGCTTGCCGTAAGCCCAATTTCTTCCTGTATAAGACGTTTTATCTCTCTTGCAATTAAGGTTGCTGAGCCGTGAAACTGTTTGCAGTTAGTAACATCTAAAAAAGCTTCATCTAAACTGAGCGGTTCTACTAAGTCAGTAAATCTATAGAATATTTCTCTTATGGCCTGAGAGGCTTCTCTATACTTTTTGAAGCTTCCTCTTACAAAAGTTACATGTGGGCATAGCTTTAGTGCTTGAGCACTGCTCATAGCAGAGCGTAGTCCGTACTTCCTCGCTTCATAATTACATGTGGAGAGTACGCCTCTTCCAGTGGGAGAACCACCTATGGCGATGGGAATATTTCTTAGGTCTGGGTTATCACGCATTTCAACTGCAGCGAAAAAACAATCCATATCAACATGAATAATTTTTCTTTGTATGCCATCCACTTATGACTCCTTAAGTACGAAGGAATGCCCAAGCTAAAACAATAACTTTTGCTAAATTGGAAATTTAAGCAGGATTAAACGTAACTACGTAGTAGTCCGACCATAATTCCAGCAATAGAGAAGTCTCCAGAGTCTTTATCAACAATAATAGGAGAGTAGTCCTTATTGGCCGGTCTTAGTTCTATTTCACTTCCAGTAGGATGATAATGTTTTAAAGTTGCTTCACCATCAATAATGGCAGCAACTGTTTCGCCTTTTTTAGCGTCTAATTGGTGGCGACAAATAACGATATCACCGTCTAAGATTCCATCTTCGATCATAGAGTTTCCACTAATATTTAAAGCAAAGTGCCTGGCCGAGCTAGACCTAATCATATGCTTAGGAACCTCAATGGAATCACTTGCTGACTCTAAGGCTTCAATAGGATCACCAGCAGCAATACTTCCTAAGAGAGGTATTGAGGTGCTATCGATTGTATTCAGTTTTGACAATGAAGGCCCTGCAGGTAGGTCGTCATAATCGGAATGGTTATCAGCGAGATCCCCTAATAATGTAATTCCTCGCCTAGCATTCCAGTCTGTCTCAATATACCCAGCATCCGCCAGGTATTTGATGTATCTTTGAACTGACCCAAAGGACTTGAATTCGAAGTGATCCTTTATTTCCTTCTGAGTAGGTGCGTACCCATTCACAAGGCTGTATTCAGCAATATAGTCGTAAATTTCTTTCTGTTTTTTTGTTATTCCCATAAACTCATTATTTGCGTATGTTTTGCGTAAGTCAAGAAGAAAATGCGTAAATTTTGCGTAAGTATACTTGATTAAAATAGATAGTAGATTTCTCCAGCATCTTGGAAGTAGAAGGGATGAAACTTATTTTTGGACTCTCTTTTTTGGCCTATAGTTTTAACTATGACTTTATGCTCGTGTTTCTCAGATAAGGCACGCTCGTTTATTAAGTTCAATGCTTCAAATCTGATATGTAAATTTCTTGTTCCAACCAGGCCATGGATAATTTGAAATATCTCAGGGGAAAAGCTATCTGAAGTCACATAGGTTAACTTACGAAGACCTAAGATAAGCCAATGCATTTTTGCTAGAGGATCCTTTTCACTTCTCGCTATTTCTATTCGCCTGATGAAAGCTTTCATGCTTTTTGCTAGGTAGAGATGTTTGAGAGGAACTCTATCTTGTCTCATTCTTCTTTGAAGACGGTGGTGATAGTTTCGATTAGAAGCATCCTTGAAATAGCGAATGGATTTTGATGTGACTTTAGCTAGGGCACCCCAATACTTTTCAGAACTGGTATTTAGCAGTTTTTCAAAAGCTTCTTCATAGAGATGGAAATCAATTTGTAGTTGAAATTGCCCGGATAAGTTTTCATCTACAGTAAAATCACTATCGATCTCTAAGAAGTTCTTCCTAAATGCAATTTTATCAACCAGAGGCAAGTAGGCCTCTTTTAGTTCATTAGCTTTTAGCCAGCCATCTTTTGCAATAAGAGCTATTCGAACTTCTGGTTCAATATATCCATTTTTACCTATACCGCGGGCCATGGCCCATAACTTAGAGGTATGAACTTCACCGTCTATTCCTGTTGTCCACATAACCGTTTTTCTATTCTCTACTTGATACCTGGTTACAAACTCAGATCTCTCTCCATCACTTAATTGCTCGATGATACGATCTGCTCGAGAGATTCCTTCAACGGTAAAAAGCCATGCGAGAGTAAAGTAGTTGTAAGTTTCTATAAACTTTGATTCTAAAGAATGAACTTTAGAAATGGGCATAAGTTCTTCTATGCTATCAAGTTGGAGTAAAGACTTTAGGGCCTTTTCACATCTACGTTTTCTTTGCTTATTAGTGATATCAATTTCTAAGTATTTTCTTTCAAGCGATCCGCGATCAACCCTACCTTCATAAATTGGTATTCCGATTAAACCTAGACTAAAACTTAAGTCTTGAGCCAATCTCGTAAATTTGGATTTATCTTGAAAGACTTTTATTTTCTTATCAGACTTATTATCGATGAAATTTCTTGTTAACTGTACACGCCCAAGAGAGGTAGTGCTTCCTAGCGGAATAAGGGGCGTACCACCGATTTTGATTCTTCCTTGCCCTTCAATAAAAGATTCCACCATAAGAACGTATTTCTTCGGCATCTTATCAAGGGCCACTTGCAGGGGAAGAAGTAAGTTCACTAAAAACTTGTCGTGAAATACACCTTCAACCTTTGTTTTAACCGGGTATACGAGAGTGTATTGCCTTACATAGGAAGCTGATCCTGCTAGGACGAACCCAGCCCCGAGTCTTAGGCCAATTCTCATTTTATCTTTAACTAAGTAGCGATCGTTTTCTGTTTTACTTTCAGGGTTTCGTTCTACAACCCGGCTTGAGCCAAAAATGACTTGAGCAATAAGTCCGTCATCGATTCCTAAGTCATCGCTAGCAATATTAACGTAATCAATATTGCCAGCAAGCCTTGATATGTATTGACCTATGGCGGACCAGATTCCACCTGATGAATCCGATGCTTTTACCGTTGTAAAACTAAGACTCAATACAAAAAGGAGGCTTAATAAAATATGTCTATTTGGGGCTTTCATTTCGATAAGGAACGTAACACGGTGCATTGTGGAAAAAGTTACTTTTTCGGACATCGTGAAGCTTTTTCAGGTTTTTTCATTAGTGCAAACTAATGTAAGACATTAGTTTGACTGTAAGTAAATGTAAGGTCGCAAAAATTGACGGACAAGGGACATAGTTCATAAGTTGAAGCTCGAAAATAGTATGAATTGCTTTATGTATTATTGGTAGGTTATGCATCAGGGAGGCATATCATGAAAAAATTAGCATTAATTACAGCAGGACTTTGTTTATCACTGCAGGTGGAAGCAAGGTCATTAGAGTTTAAGCAGATTGATAGATTGGATATTGATCAAAGTATCTTAACTGAAGAAGTAAAAGTTGATCCTGCTTATCATACGATTGGCAGTATCGAAGTCACAGAAATTGAAGATGCAGAAGTTGATAAAGAAGAGTACGCCGAGAAAGGTCTCGGAGAAGTTATTATGTCAATTAACAAACTTTTGGCCCTAGGTAAAAAGATCTGGGCCATTGTTGAAGCAGGAAGGCCTGTTGTTCAAACAGCTTTTGCTCCTACGGTAAGTGTTCTTCCCAATGTAGAAAACCCAAAAACAGCTTTTTATGAAATGGAAAATTGGTCAATGCCAAGAGTAAAAAGTTACCGCGTCGTTTATAAAAACCTATTAGGAATGGAAGTGGTGTCTTTTACTTACGGTGTTTATTACCAATATGGCGGAACTTATAAAGGTAAGGGAAAATACCTTACTGGCGTGAATGTCGATGCTAGAGACGTTAAGGTTTCTTGGGGCTTTGAATTCAATGCTAGCTCAGCGGTCGTTTCAATTGCTAATATGGGCTCAAACGCAAACCCAAATGCTGGACTTAGCGTTAAAATTAACTATTTAGCCAAAAGTGTACTAAGAGAGATCAGATCTTCTGAATCTTTTCACGTAACAGGTAAAGGTCAATTCTCAGTCATCAGATAGGGTGACTAACATATTTTACATTTCCCCCAGAGGAGTCTTGACGGAATGGACTCAAATGGGGGAGCATTTTTTTCACGATTCTTAGGGGTGAGATCGCGCTGGGCTGAGGAGCTTAGGAATGCCAGAATTATGGGAGCGATCTCAATTTTTTAAATTATCAAGTGGAGATGAAGTCTACGCACATATCGTTGGGCATGGCGAGCCACTACTAATGATTCCAGGCTTCGGCTGTAATCATTATCCTTTTGAAGGTATTCAAAGACCACTCTGCGAACATTTTAAATTAATAATGATCCACAACCGTGGAATGGGTATGTCATCCCATGCAAAAGCAAATTACGAAATTGAAAACTTGGCCGATGATGCGTTAGAGGTAATGGAGCAGTTGGGGCATAAAAAATTCCATGTTCTAGGTATAAGCCTCGGTGGTCTTATTGCTGAAGAAGTAGCAATGAAAGCCCCAGAGAAAGTTAAGAAGTTATGCTTACTTTGTACGACTGGAGCGGGTAAGGATTTTGTTGAACTCAAGCCATTTTCTGAAGATGGTCTAGTGGATTTTTATAAAATGGATCCAATGGAGCGCTCTGTACTTTTGACAGAAGCAACTGTTGATCAAAACTTAAAAGACTCAAAACCTGAACGGTTTAATCAAATCGTAAGACTTCGTTTTGAAAATAGAGCAGATCTTGGTCAAGTTATTATACAAAATAAGGCCGCGATCAGTTACCTTAGTAAGAAAAAAGATCTTTCAAAGATCAAAGCACCTACCCTTGTCTTAACAGGGGACCACGATAGGACTGTTTCTCCACAGAACAGTATTATTCTTGGGAAGCAAATCAGTAAATCTAAAGTGGCCATTATTGATGGAACTGATCATATGTTCGCCTTAGAGAAACCACTGTTAACTGCAACACATATTGAAGATTTTCTAAGCACTAGCTACTGATACTAAGGACTTGTAGACCTTGTATATTTTGCCATCCCTATGGGGATTTGGTTTTCTTCCAACTATACTGCCGTCCATGAATAAAAATGTACTTCTTTTCATTTTGGTAATAGGTCTAGCCGTTTTCTCAGAAGCTGCTCAGGCAAAAAAGAAGCCGGCTATTATCCAAGGATATGATTATATCGTCGCGCCAGGAGAGATCTTCTTCCTCGAAGTAAAGGTTGAAAGAGCAAAGTTTATTCCATTAAGAGTTGATTTAAAAAAACAACGAATTCATTTCTACAAAGGAGACTTTCACTTAGGAAGCGCCCGATCTGATAGAGATGGGCTGGCAAGACTTGAAACAGTTTTTTATGCACCGGGGATTTATAGGGTCAAGGCAGAGCTTTCGAAAGATTCAAAGTATAAGGCCAATACAACTGATAATAGAGTTTTAGTGGTTGATCCAAAGGTCCCTTTGCTTGTTTCTGATATTGATCATACATTGGCTGATATTTCAGGAAGGGAGTTTTTAAGAACGCCGGATCATAAAATACCTACTTTAAAAAAAGCTCCAGAAGTCTTAAATCGTATTACAAAGGACTTTACTGTTTTTTATATGACTGCCAGGGATGATTCTTTTATTAAGCGTACAAAAAACTGGTTAGATATAAATAACTTTCCACTAGGCCCTAGCTTTTTTTGGGATTTTGGTTTTTTTAACCAGATGCCTTCAGATCATGGAGAGTATAAAGCGAGTTTGCTAAAGACGCTTTCTAAGAAGTTTAAGAATATCTTGATCGGAGTAGGGGATAAGCCTCACGATGTAGCTGCCTATAGGGAAAATGGTCTCAGGGCCTATTATATTGGTCATCCCGGTGAAGTGCTTGCTTCTGATGTTATCTCATTGAAATCATGGATCGAGATTGAAGAGCATCTAAAGCTTAACCCAATTGGTAGTCTCCGTGGTGATCCACTCATAAAATAGCCCAATTTCAGTTATTTAGTTAAAGTCTTTTTTACAATTTCGACATGTCGGTTTGATTTGTTCTTAATAGCTAGGTAAAAGCCAAGTAGTTAATTTTACCTGTTGAGAGGCTCCTTTGAAACTGTTTACCCCGTGCATGTTATTCCTGTTGTTGTCCGCTACCGCGTATGCTGAATCTAAAAGTTTTTTTATCGATAGTTTTGAATACGAAGATCGAGTTTATTCTAGGTCTAAGAAAACAGAATTAGGTGATCAGACTGAAATAGAAGTTAGCGCTAAATACATTTATCAACCAGGTACTTTTGCTCGGTTAAGATTTGAAACTTCTCCAGAAGAAAATAGAGAGAATAACGAAACTTCTAAATTTGAAATTCAGTTAGGTCACAAATATCAGAGTGTTGATTTTAATGTAGATCTTGAGCTGCAAACAAACAAGTCGACCAACGGAGGATCTGCTCTTGGTCTCGACTTGGATTCAGAATACACAAATATTAAATGGCAGATCAACTCGATGTTTAGCTTTACCTTTTTTCCTTTTAACTTTGATGGAGAAGTTGGAAAAGAATTTAATACTTGGGATGTCACGAGGATCAAAACTATTGATGGATCACCGACAACTGTCTCAAACTCACCAGTTGGCTCTGAAAAAATCGTAGAAAAAACAATACCAGGATTTGTTTTAGGAATTACTCCAGAAGCAGTAAAGGGACTTGGTCTCTACGCAGGTTTTGGTGTAGCTTCTTATTTTTATCCAACAAACCCAAGCTTTGACCTCCTCACTAATACAACGGCAACTTCATGGGAAAGAAAAGAAGATCATGGTTATAAGTTTGGTGTAGATCTTGAGCGAGAAAACCTAAATTTAAAGCTGGAGTATGTTGGGCACGACAGGTCTGAAGAAACAGGTTCACTGCTAGAGTATGCCGCTTCGGCTTACCTTATTGCTAAAATGAGTGGCTTTGTCTTTGACGCTGAGGTGACAATGTCAAAAGCAGGTCAAAGGCCCTGGTTTACTCCGAGAGGAACCACATGGTTTGAGACGACATCTCCATTTAGAAAAATATACAAAGATTACTTTGGTAATAATGTTCAAGATTGGATTGGGAAGACTGACTTTGCAACTGGTTTAAGACTTGGATATCAGATTGGGGACTTTACACCATACTTCCTTTTTCGTTATCAGGGAGAGAATTTTATTTTTATCGAAAATGAGTCTGCTCATCTTCTTAGAACTGCTGATGAAACAAAATCTCATGGTGGCTTAAGTCGGATCGGTACTGGGGCTTACTTGTCATATGGAAATTGGGTCGTAAATCCTGAGCTTGAAGTGAGAAATGCTTCTAATCCCGTTTTTGGGAATGCTGCAGATGTTAGAAGTAATAGACTGCTTAGCACATACAGAAAAACGGATTATCTTTTAACTTTTACTGTTAGTTACGATATCGACGGTGATAACGCTTTCGCCCCTTAAGAGGACTAAAATGAAAAATAATTTCTTAATTTTGATGATTCTTGTTTTTTTCAATAGTTGCTCAGATGGCGGAGTTGAAACTATATCAAAACCTTTAGGTCCAGAAGTAAGCGCACTTCATGCTGATATTAACCAGCTTGAAGTTGGTCTAGCTGATAGTTTATTTATGACTAACTCTACAAAAGACGAAGTTGCTCTTATCAAAACTTACCTAACTCAAGCAAGAATTTTAACAACAAGGCTGAATTCTATTCCTAACGACGGAATGGCCGCAAAAGAGTTATTTTTAGTTTTAAAGAAGATTGAGGGGTTTCCTTTCTCTGCCAGAGATGAGGGGCTTTTTGAGAATATGGTGTTTCGTCTTAGAATAACTCTAAGTAAATTTGCAGATATTCAAAACTTAGATCTCGCTGGGATAGAGTGGTCACTTTTAAAGTTTGGGTTTCAAGGGAAGCTAAGCCCATTTAAGGCCATAAAATTGTTTAATGAGTCACCAATTTGGCAGTATGGAACTTTTAAAGCCGATACATATGCTAAAGCAGAATCTCGTGGTGTTAAAGCTAATGCTTGGTTGTTTTCTCCCATTTACGATTTAAAGGGCTCAAAGAAGCATCAGCTTCTAGTTAAGCATATTGTGAGAAATCCAGAATGGGAAAATTTCAAGTTAAAGATTTCTACTGACTACGATGGAGCTGATCCTGAAGCTGCTACTTGGACTGAGCTTGTGGTTAAACCGAGCCGTGGAGTATCGCCAAACCAATGGACAACTTTAGTAACTAATCCAATTGATCTTAGTGCATATACAGGTAAGAAAGTCATTTTCGCATTCCAGTTTCTAGCTACTGAAAAAAGTAATTCAGTTTGGGAAATATTGAATCTAGAAATAAAAGGAACTGGGAATTCAATTAGTTCTGAAGAACTTCAAGTTACATACGAGCCTGCCCCCTCAGACCCACCTGCAAATGAGGAAGAGAATAATTAATGAAAGCACTCTTACTTCTTATATTAATTTTCGCAATTAGTTGCACAGATAAAGTTTATCGGTATGACTTTGGAGAGTCAGTACTAGCAACGAGTAAAAAAGAGCTGGGTTCCAATAGCGCGAGTACGCTGATCGGAATTGCTCTAAAAGAAGTAAATAAACTCGATATTGTACTTTTTCCAAGCAATTTATTGGTTGATAGTAAGTTTTCAGAGTTAAAATTACAGATGAATGACTCTGAGATTGAGACTGTTCTTGGGTTGTACGATTTAGGTGGTGCTAAAGATAACTTTAAGACTGGCCGAATGACCGGGAAGCAAATAAAAAAATTCCTTATCAAAAGAAACCAAAGAGCCAATATGGCAGATATCCATACGGTGGGTGTTAATTATAAGCTCGAACTGCGTGGCGGTATTGTAGAGAACTTCGGTATTTCTGGAGAGCTTGGAGAGAACCTAGATTTAAAAAGAGTCTATAAAGTAGCTATTAGTGATTTCTTTTATTTTAATAATGCAACCTTTCCAGGATATTTTTATGGAAATGGTTTAAATAGAGATTTCACAGATGTTCAAAACATTGTTTCAGCTAAAGAAAGTTTAAAAACTTACCTTAAAAACTTAAAAGAACTTCCATTTATGGCCATTCAAAACTCAACGGTTGTTAAGAAAACGGGAGCTAATCTTGGAAGTGTTAAGATTTACGATATCCAAGGTGACTCACATCGTTCAAAGCTCCTTGGAAACTTGGTAAGCACTAATGGAATCGTAACTGCTCTTGGGAATAATGATAGATTCCCAAAGGGGTTTGAGTTTTATATTCAAGACATAAGAGGGGATAATAATCCTAGAACTTCTGATGGGATTAGAGTTTTTAAAGAAAAAAATATAGAAGGAATTAAATTAGGTGATCATGTCGAAGTTAGCGCAACAGTATTTGAAGAAATGACAGGGACTAGGATGTCTCGAACTTCTCTTATGGATGTTACTTCAGTGAAAATCCTTTCAAGAGAAAATGAACTTCCTAAGGCGGTACGAATTGGTTCAAATGGCCGAACTATTCCTGACGCTAAGGTTTCTTCTTGGGTAGGTGATTTAAATTTCAAGCCAAATTTAGACTTAGAAGATGGAATAGATTTCTGGGAAAGCTTAGAAGGTATGCGTTTGAGTATGGATGATCTAAGAATTGTCGGCTTTAGGGGCGGGTATGAAGAATATGATAGCCAGAGACCTAAAGACTATTTGAATCTCTATATAATTGGTGATGCCAAGGATAAAAAGTCTCATAGCACCTGGGTAGATGGAATTATGATTGATCCACTGGCCGGGGATTTTAATCCAGAGATCGTTCAAATTGTTTCAAATCACTTAAGTAAAGGGATTCCTAATAAAAACTACTTTAATGTTGGTGACCTTATTAATGGCAGTGTTGAAGGTGTTTTAACATATGAAATGAATATATTTGGTGATGGTGAGTTCAGTATTGTTCTTCCTGAAAGTCAGGATGTGCTGATTAATGGTTATGAAGGTCTTGGCGAAGTAAAACTCGAGAATAGACCTACGACTAGCTTAACACCAGAAGTGGATAAGTTAACCATAGCCACTTTTAATATTGAAAACTTAAGTGCTGACCAGACTGCTAGAGTTAAGCGTGTTGGCATGGCCATCAATACAACTCTAAAATGTCCAGACATCGTAAACCTCGTTGAAGTGCAAGATAATAATGGGGAAGACTTTACTGGTGGTTCTGCAGCTGATCGTACGATGTCTAATATTATTGACTCAATCGATTGCGGTGAAGAATACGATTATAAACCGCTTAATATAGACCCAGTGAACCATTATGAAGGCGGAGTTCCTGGTGGAAATATTAGAGTGGCGATGATTTATAATGCCAAAAGGTTAGGCTTTGATTCCAGACCTGCTCCAGGCCCCATGGCCGAAACTATGATCCTGGATAATGGCTCTATAAATTATAATCCTGGAAGAGTTAGTCCTTCGGACCCTGCTTTTAGAGGAACACGTAAGTCAATAATTGCGGAGTTTAAATTTAGAGGTGAACCTGTCTTTGTGATTGGTAATCATTTCAATTCTAAGCTTGGTGATAGCTCTGCATGGTCAGCTATACAGCCAGTGACTTTAGGTTCAGAAGAAAAAAGAGCAAGGCTTGCAATGAAAATTAATGAGTTTGTTGGAAGACTTTCTTTTAAAAACCCTAAGGCAAATATAGCGGTAGTTGGGGATTTCAATGCATACATGACAGAGAATCCTATGC
>JAIBDQ010000213.1 GCA_024686135.1 Halobacteriovorax sp.
AAAAGAAAAAGGACCTTCATTCGAAGGTCCTTTTAGAGAGAGAGTATTTTATTGACGTGGGCTTAGGGCCACTCGAGCCTCGGAAAACAATTCTTTGTCATTAAGAGAGCTAGAGATAGTTTCTCTTAGAAGGGTGCTTTCTTCTCCATTGTGATTTGTGAACTTAACGATTTCACGAACAGTACGGATAGAAATTCTAAATTCAGCTCCAACTTTAAAGTCTTCGCCAAAAACTTTCGTAGCACTAGGCCAGCCACAAAATTGCATATTAGGATCTTTAATTCTTAGGGCAAATACTTTTACCCCAAAGTCTCCACCTCTTCTGTGATTAAGGGCGCGGTGCCAAGCTTGGTAGCGATCTAGATTAATTGCAGGAACAGGACAGGCGTAGCCCATGATATTTGGAATAAAAGTATCTTCTTTAACTCTTAATGTTGTCTCATGTGTTTCATCAAGAAGGGTTTGCACAACTTCTTCCTGGGCCATGGCCGAGTTGAAGCTTAAAAGGATTGCTAGGCTTAATAATAATGTCTTCATTTTTCTCTCCAAGTTATGCTCTTATGAGCAGTTCTGAAGATTTTATAGCCTAGGTCTATATATAAATATAATTATAAATAAGCATAATTATCATAAGTAATATTTATGTTCCGCAAAAAGTCTCACGAACCTTTTCCTGCTCCGTAGGAGGGGTTTTGAAGTGATCCAACTCTGAATTGACCTCAAATGGGTTTTGGAGAACTTTATTCATTTGATGGAAGCTATCAAAATTCCCGCTATAAACATCATCAATTACCCTTTGGACCTGATGATTTCGAGGAATATAGAGGGGATTAATATTGTGTAGTTCGCTTATGTTAGCAATTGGTTTCCATGCGGATATGAAGTTTTGAAACTTATCTGTATCGGGATATCCCGTTGTATCTCCATTAAAAAGTTTAGGAAGGTTTCTAAAGGAGAGAGTAAAGTCTAATTTATTTTCTTCAAGATAAGATAAGAAAAGATGATTAAGAATTCTATCTGGTTTTGGTAGACCAAGTTTAAGGCTTAGCTTTTCTTCAATTCTCTCTTCAATAAAGCCGGGTAAAAACTTTAAGGCCTCTTCAATCATAGAAACAGCTTTATCCTCATCTGAATCAATAAGAGGTATAAGACATTCTGCTAAACGTAAGATATTCCACTGCGTAATAGGTCCTTGATTCATAAAAGCGTAACGACCATTTCTATCGATAGACGAGAATACTTTTTGCGATTGATACTCATCCATAAAAGCGCAGGGACCGTAGTCGATGGTTATACCGGCAATAGAGGAGTTATCTGTATTCATCACTCCATGGATAAACCCAAGAGAGATCCATGTTGAAGTAAGCTCTCCTTGGGCCTTGGCTACTTCAATCAAAAAATCGATAGGGGTCTTTGCCTTTGGATAATGTTTTTTTATGGCGTAGTCCATTAGAGTCTTTAGGCTTTTATGATCTTGTCTGCTTGCAAAAAACTGAAAGGTTCCAACTCTTAAATGACTTGAAGCCACTCTGGTGAAAATTCCGCCTGGTTCAGGCTCTTGTCTATAAACGGGCTCATTTGTAAGAACAGCAGCAAGCGCTCTTGTTGTCGGAACTTTTAGCTTATGCATGGCCTCACTTAAAATATACTCTCTAATAACTGGCCCTAGGGCCGACTTTCCATCACCGCCTCTAGAAAAATAAGTTCTTCCCGCGCCTTTTAGCTGAATATCAAAGCCCTTTGTTTCACCTAGGAGTAAGGCCCGCCCATCCCCAAGCTGAGGAACAAAATGACCGAACTGATGTCCGGCATAGGCCATGGCCAGTGGTTCAGAACCGGGAAGTATTTCTTGTCCTGAAAATATTTTAGCGAGATCTTCCTCTGATTTAGAGCTTGCATCCATTCCAAGTTCATCAGCTAATTCATAATTAAAAGCGAGGAGAGTTGATTTTGGAAACTCAGCTGGTTCAGCTTTTTGATAAAACTCTTCTGGAAGCATTGAATAGGTATTTTCAAAATTAATCATTTTTAAAATGCTCCAAAAGTATATCAATTCCATCTAAGATAGGAGCGGGACCTGGTTGTAAAAAGATGGCAGGGTTTAACTCTATAATGGGAACTTTTAATCCGGTTCTTTTTTCTAGGGAGTCCATTTCAACTTTCTTCCCACACCAGCAGGCGAGACATAATTCTGGTGCTGCTTTGATAATCTCATCTTTATTAACGAAACGGTCTTTGGCCAAAGAACCCTTGGCCTTATTAGCAAAGACATCTACTCCTCCGCATAGCTCAACCAATTCTGAAAACCATCTTATTCCGGCGATGGTTGGTTCGTCCCATTCTTCTATATAAACACGAGGTCCTTTTAGGTTTAGTGCTTTTGTTTTTTCTATTTTTTTAGAAAGCTTAATGACAAGTTCGTCAGTTTTCTGAACCGCACCAACCATATAACCTAAAGTTTGAATATAAGAGAGGATCTCATCAAGGGAGCGTTGATTTGAAATAAAAACATTCAATCCCTTGGCAATTAATTCTTTTGCGATGTCTTGTTGAATATCAGAAAAACCAAGAACAAGATCTGGCCGAAGCTCAATAATCTTATCTATATTAGCGGAAGTGAAGCCAGATACTTTTTTAAGCTTTGTGGCCGCCTCTGGTCTTTCAACAAAAGCGGAAACACCAACAATCCTATGCTCTTCTCCTAAAAGGTAAAGAGTCTCTACGGATTCTTCTGTCATGCATACAATACGCTTAGGAAAGTTCATGAATTCATAATATGAGGAAGTTTACTTATTGTCTTTAATAAGTTGAAGGATATGGGGAGTAATCTTTTGAATATGCATTCCTGCATCGTATCCACGGTCTTGTTTTCCATCGGAGCAGTTGTCTCCTTCAGAGTTACAGATATTCCAGCGCTTACATTTCTTCTTTTTGTCTAAGATAAAGTCACTATTACCGCGCACAAGTATTCCAAGAAGCTCGCCCTTACGTGTGATAACGGGAGAACCTGAGTTACCACCGACGGCATCTACAGTTCCTTCAAAATATACTTTTTTAGGATTCATCTTTTTTATAAAAGCATCACTTGCGTACTTAAGAGGAATACCTGTGGGAAAGCCTAGCATGGCAATTCTTTTTCCTTCGTATAATTCCTCTAAATTCCCAGGCCTAAAAGAATGCCGTCCATTCATCTTTTTATTAAGTCTAATAAGAGCATAGTCTTTTCTATTTTCACCTTTAGGCTCATGAATCCCGTAGATAACTTCTTTGCATCTCACAATAGAGTCGGCGTGACCTTTTAAAGGATTATCTCCTTTTTTATTGATTGAGTAGTCAAAGACCCAATCAAAATCTTGGCATTTATCTGTGGCCTTATTTTTTACTTCTCCTCTATCTAGCATGCAGTGTCCTGCAGTAAGCATAAGATCAGGAGCGACTAGGAAACCAGTGCATGCAATGGAAGAAGTTGGTTGCTCAGCGAACTTTTCGTCTTTACATAGGTTGTGCTCTTTTTTAAGAGTGGTAAAAAGCAGCTCAAGCTCATCGCCGTCAATATTAGTTTTCATGATATCGGTTCGGTGACCGAGGGCAGTTCCTAAGGAACGAATACGATCATTGGTTTGATACATATCAAAACGATCATCGGTGCCGTAAATGGCCTTGTTCTTGTTCTTTTTGTCGCTTCTCCATGCGTGAGCCGAAGAGGTCATAAATATGATGATGAGGATCCATTTTAACACCCCTTATCTTATCCAATATGTGGATTTGATTCGATAGAATATGAAAGATCTCTAAGGGGTGTTAGAATAATAACAGTATTAAATATCCATAATTTCAGGTAATTAGAGCTATGGAAAAGATCACCATCATTGGCGGAGGACCCGCAGGGCTTTTTGCAGCTTACAAGCTTCTTAAGAAAGGAAAAGCGGTAGATCTGTATGATCATTCCTCGGGCCTTGGAAAGAAATTTCTTGTGGCCGGAAATGGTGGGCTTAACCTAACTCATAGTGAAGATTTGAAAAGCTTTGCCGCACGCTATGGAAAAGATGAAAAACGTTTCTTTGAGCTCATTAATGAATTTACTCCGGATGATCTAAGAGCATTTTGTGCTGAACTTGGAGTAGAAACTTTTGTGGGCTCTAGCGGACGAGTCTTTCCGAAGAAGTTAAAGGCCGCAGAAATTTTATTGAATTGGTCGAAGGTCTTAAAAGAGAATGAGAACTTCAATCTCTTTTTAAATCATAGCTTGGTTTCAATTAGTATTGACAAAGAACTAAAATTCAATAATGAAGATAAAGAACTCACCGTTAAAGCAGATAAAGTTATTTTGGCCCTAGGTGGGGGAAGCTGGAAGAAAACTGGCTCCGATGGACACTGGGTTTCTATGCTTGAAGATCTTGGTGTTAAGATCAATCCACTTCTTCCCATGAACTGCGGCTTTGAAAAAAAATGGTCTGAGTACTTTATCAAAAATGTGGACCGCTTTCCCCTTAAGAATATTGCCCTTCGCTTTAAAGACGAAACAGTAAGGGGAGAGGCCATGCTTACTCCTTTTGGCATTGAGGGAGGAGGCGTCTACGCTCTTTCAAAT
>JAIBDQ010000037.1 GCA_024686135.1 Halobacteriovorax sp.
CTACGATCATTGCGGGAAAAGATAAATTAGATGGAAGAATGATCTCTGATGAAAAAGGTGAGTTGTATATCAACGGACAAAAAGTAGTTTATGGAAGAACAAAACCGATTTATGGAATCCCATTTGATGATAAAAGTAAAAAACATTATGAAAATAAAGAAGTTTTAGCGCGAGGATTTTTTGAAGGTAGTGGCAATGATAAAGTTTTTGTTATCAATGCACTTTTAGAGAAAGATCTTATCTCTGTTGCAGGTCCAAAAAAGTATCCTGCACCTCTTGGTTTTTATAAGGACCCTAAGGCCTTTATAATAAATGAAATGCCTAAAAATATAAACTCTCAAGGTGAGAAACCTTGGAGTGGGACGCTTTTTAATAAAAAAGGTTACGAGCCAAAGGCCGGAGAAGGTGTCCTCATAATTACTCTAAGTGGAAGACAGGGAGATGCCCCTGGAGCCTCTGCGGGACATTTTGCTTTTGGCGGCGGAATTGTTGGGGAAGATGGAACTATAAACGGTGAAACATATAATTTTTATTTCGAAGGACCAAAGGAAGTTTTAGCAGGTAATACGGATCTTGTTAGTTATTTTGGTCATCTTATTCAGGGTCAACAAAACTATAGACCGACTTTTACTCTCTATGCGTATGGAGTTAGTGCAGAGGATCTTAAGAAGGCAAGAGATCTCTATGAAAAAGAATTACATAAAGTTAGAACAGTTAAGGGATTAGAGATTACTCCTGGTTATAACTGCACCACCACTTCAAATTATGTTATGAGAGAGATCAATATTTACGGTCAGCACCATAACTTAGGTGCTAGAATGTTTGATTTTCAAAATGCCGGGTATATTAATCCTTTTTCTTGGGGAGCAAATAATACAAACGGAGAAGGGGTCATCGGTGGCGTAAGGGTTTTAAGCTATGTTACGACAAGAGATCCTCAGCACTATGTACCAAGACCTGCACTAGAGTCTTTTGTGAAGAATTTTTCAAGTAAAAGATGGAATAAAAGAAAAGGAATCAAAAGAGTTGATTATATTTTTATCCCTCAAACTCCGAGTAGAAGACAAGTTGGGGGTATGAGTTATGATCAACCGATAAAGGAAGGAAAGAAAATTCTTGCTTATGATAAGGAGAGAAAGAAGAGAATGCCTGAAGTTATTAAAGCACATGAAGTCCTACTTGAAAAAGATAAGCATTCACATGCAGAAATAGAAGAAGCTAAAGAAATTATCAAGAATGATCAAGCTGATGTTAAAAGAGTATTAGATACTATTGACTAGAGTCAATTTCGTTGAGCTTTTGATATAACCAATCTTTTGTGGGGACTAAGGTCCCTGCTTTAGTTTTTATATGATAAGGTTTTCCTGTGGTTGAGGAGCCTGATGCGATCTTATCAATAAACTGCTTAACTGAAACCTTTTGTCCTTTTTGCCAAAACCAGAATCCTTTTAAGACATAATTGTATTTATATTCAAGATGTTTTCTTGCTTTAGCGGAGTCATATTCTTTACCGTTCCTAACGAAGGTGAGACCTGACTTTTCAACGGCAGTTAAAAGTTTATTAATTTTTTCCTGATCTGATATTTCGGCAGCAAAAAGGGGGAATATGAAAAATAGGCAAAGTAGTTTCTTCAATTCATCTTATAGGTGTGTGAAAACTCCGTGGGAGACAATGGCGACAACAAGAACAAACGCAGCTGAAATTACTCTTTCCTTAATCTGTTCTTTTTGTTTTCTGCTCATCGTATCTCCTACTCAAAGTTTTCTTATTAATATTGTGAGCCCATTTCTTATCGTTATAACTTCTTAAAAGATGAAGCTAACATCACAATTAAGATAACCGACCGGAAACTTTGAGCTTCCATGGGTTTTATTGACTTCTAATCGGTTGTTTTTATGTAAAACTTTAGAGGTTAATTTTTTTCAAGAAATTCTTAACCAGGATGATTAATTCGCAGATTTGCCAACAATGTAAGCCCTTCAGGGGGGCTGTAGTGAAATTCACGCCTATGCTATAAGTAAATATGTTCAAATTCTTCCTCTCAAATTGGCGTTTTATCCTGTTATCCAGGATCGTTATGATCGGTCTTCTGTATTCAGCACCGGCCCAAGGAGGGCTTGAAGAATGTATGAATTATGTGGATGATTGCGAGTTCTACAGTTGTATTGAAGCCAAACGAGATTGCGGCCGATTTGGTTACCCGCGAGGGTTTGGGAAAAAGTATTGTTTAAGGTTTGAAAATAGACGAGATAATTTTTCGACAGAGGGTTGGGCCTGGATCAAGAAAACGAGAAATTGTCTTATAGAAAAACTTTCAAATATTTCCGACGAAACCTCATGTCGAAAATTGAAAAAGCAGTCATTTAAAGATCATGTCAGTTGTTATTTAGATGGAGGGTTTTGCGGTCTATCAAAGTCTGATAAGAAGAATATTTATAAAACAATTTGGCCGAGCCTTTGGAGAAGAAAGACTTTAGTCGCGGGATGGAAAATAAAGAAACAGTGCCGAAGAGTTAAGCATTAAGAAAATCCTCAAATGAATTAAATCCAAACTTTTTGATTAAATCTTCTCGAGTTGTGCCATCCCTTCTAAGCTCCTTTAAAATCATAGATGAGCTATTCTTTTCACTTTGACTCTTTGAAATTTTTTCTCCGGCCTCAGATTTTATAAGCGGATGATGTAGAAAAGAGCAGCTTGTAAAAACCTTATCATTCAATAATTCCGCCAGAAGGAATTGCGCTTTAGTTGAATCCACTAAATCATCTCCTCTGATAATAAGATTGATATTTTCGTCTATATCATCAATAAGAGATACTAATTGATAGGAGGGAAGGTCATCCTTTCTCCATAAGACAAAATCTCCCATTTTCTTTTTAATTTCACTATCCTGAACACTGAGACGAATGGCATTTTCCCCCGGTTTATAAATAAGCTTCTTCTTTAGGCAGGGACAAGAATTATCTTTCAAAAAAGCGCGACTGCAATCACAGACAAAGGTACCTGGTACCTTTTCTAAAGCAGCTTTATAATGGTCTTTTTTCAATAGCTGAGAGAAATGTTTTTTAAAATCCTGCAAGTCTTTTGGTCCAGAATTGATTGGAATATTTAGCCAATTAATTGTGTCAAAAATATCCTGGATATATTCATCACGAACTCGGGTTGAATCAGAATCATCAATTCTGAGATGAAGTTTGCCCTGCCTCCTAACAACTGTTTCTCTATAGATAACTAGAAAATTGTAGGCATTTCCTAAATGAAGGAAGCCACTAGGTGTGGGAGCAATTCGACTTTTAATGGACTGATTCATAGAGGGCCCTTATACTAAGCAAAACCGTTATAAGGATTATGCCCTAATGGACACTGAACGTCTTAAAAATTACGCAGAGAAAAAATTCGGTCATAAAGTAAGACGTATTATCGAAAATCCGCAAAACGTTATAAACGAAATTGCGTCCGCTTCTCAATTGCTTTTAAAAGACAAGATCGTCACAGGTTTAAAGGGAGGATATGAGGATTTTTTAACCCTTCTAAGACTCCTAAAGGCCTGGGGGGTGGGCGATTATAAAGAAGTTCCTTGGAGGACTCTGTGGCTCTCAATTTTGGCCCTGATCTACTTTGTTTCGGTGGTGGACTTAATTCCAGATTTTATTTTAGGCGTTGGTTTTATTGACGACTTTGCTCTTATTACTTGGGTGCTAGGGTCAATAAAAGCGGATCTAGATAGATTTAAGGAATTTGAAAATCAAAAAGAATAAGCATAAGAAAAGTAAATCTCAATAGGCATTCTTCCTTTTACTTTTTCCGTCGTCTGATTATTAACGACAACTCTATTTCCGCCAATATCTGCGGACTCATCTAATACTTGGCGCTTAATTTTATATGAATAGGGGACATGAGCGATAAGCCCAGATTCGATATGCTCGTTTTCTTTAAGCATATATTTGAGCCAGCCTTTTAACTTAAATTTAAAATAACCTTGAATCCTATCTCTTTGGTCCCAGGAAAGTCCATCAGCACCAGTAGTAAGAATTCTTTCTTCCTGATCAGTTGTAAAAAAAGCATTGGCCCCGATTCCAAAGAAGGTACGTTTTAAGATATCTGGTCTTCTTTGATAATTAAGCCATATATTAGAGCTAATATACCCTTTGGTTTTTACAATTAAGCCAGTGGGAGATGGGCTCCAAAAACCCGTTCCTTTGTTTCTTATGAAGCGACCTTTAGTGGCGTAGGCCACGCTGGCCCCAATATTGTATCGACTTCTTTCTTTTCCTGAAAAAAAGTCAATTCCTAGGTGAGGCTGAGCACCAAAAGAGCTTTTTAGATTTCCATCTTGAGAAGCTGTCGTTGTAGAAGAGGTAGACTCTGCTCCAGTGCCAAAAGCATAAGCTCTGGTTGCTTCACCAAAAGGCCAGGTAAGTTTAATAAAATAGTCTAGGTCATAGCCATAAAAGATTTCTCTTTTACTTCTGTAATTAAACTCAAAAAGATGATCGCCGAATTTACCATTGGTAAGTTCGGGATCTTGGGTAACAGTAGCGCCATTAACTTTTCTTGAATCATTTTGAGTCGTTTGAAAAAAATGATAGGTGTTCGTGTATTTAAAAAGAGATTTTTTGGTCCAGCTATACTGAAATTCATTTTGAGCATTTAGGCTGGATTCATTAAACTCCTTTTTAATACTTCCCGTATCCGTTTCATAAGAATCTCTCCCATACTTAAGTGTAGCCTTCCAAAAAAAGATATCTGCGGGAGGTCGGTAATTCAAAAAAGGTGTTTTAGGACGATAGCGAGATTTTACGGCCTTTGTGATCTGTTTTTCTTTTAGAAGTTTGATCTTTCTTTGCCTTTCGTTTTCTAGGGCCTCAAAAACCGCATCCTTACCAATTTTTTGAACCGCGGCTTTTTCCTGTGCTCTTTGTTTTTCTTTGGCCCTTAAAACCTCTTGAACTTTCGTAGAAAGAGGTTTTTTCACTTGCCCATGAGATAAAACAGGAAAAACGAGAATGGCTAAAATACTCCATGATTTCATTACTTTATATTCTAAATCAAAGCGTCATTTAGGGAAAGGGATTGTCCAAAAGCGTTATACCTGATAAAAAGCCTCCATGCGAAATTCATATATCCAAGTAGACACTCCAAATATCCATATTTCCCGTAAGCGCGAGATGGCCGAGAAGTACCCCGAGATTAAATCTCTTATGGGTCAGAATGCTTCAAGTGCCCTATGGATACTGGGAATTATTGCTCTTCAGCTCTTTTTAGCCTCTCTCTTTGCCAAGCAATCTTATTTAATATTGATTCTCGGGGCCTATTTAATCGGAGCCTATGCCAGTCATTCTCTTTTCGCCCAAATCCACGAGTGCTGCCATAATTTAGTTTTTAAGAAGACTGTACCCAATAAAATCATGGGAATTATTTGTGATACGGCCCTATTTCTTCCTGGGGCCATGGCCTTTAGGAAATATCATATGGTTCATCATCGCCACATGGGTGAGTATAAATATGATGCTGATATCGCCAGCGTGGAAGAAGCTAAGTTTATTGGAAACTCAACATTCAAGAAGTTCGTGTGGATCGTCTTTTTTGGTCTTTCACAGGCACTAAGGCCAATGCGTTTCAAAAACATCAAGCTCGTCGATAGATGGCTGATTATGAATATCGCCTATATGATTCTTGTAAACTGCACCATTTATTACTTCCTTGGGGGCAAAGCGCTCCTTTATGTAGGTCTTTCAACCTTTTTTGGTCTAGGTCCTCATCCTGTTGGAGGTCGCTGGATTCAAGAACACTATGTGGTGACTGAGAATGAGCAGGAGACCTATAGTTATTATGGGCCTCTAAATAAGCTCTCTTTCAATGTGGGCTATCATAATGAGCATCATGATTTTATGAATATTCCTTGGAATAACCTGCCTAAATTAAAGGCCATGGCCCCGGAATATTATGATTCGCTCTACGCCTACCATAGCTGGTCAGCTGTTCTTTGGAATTTTATCACCAATAAAAGCTATTCAGTATTTGATAGAGTTCTCCACCCTGAGAAGAAGGCCACTGCCTAATTTCTATACGCTAGGAAAATTTTTTAGCGCCTTCATTTTCAATATGAGGGCAGGGTATTTTCGTGCTATTCTTCCTCCTAGTTTAAGGGGATGTCATGACCTACTTTTGGGAAAAATTCACAGATGAGGAGCTTTTAGATCTAAAGCTTAGTGAGCTTGATCTTAGGCTAGACGACTCTCTTAGAGCACCACTATTAAGCAAGCTTAACTCTGAGCTTAAGAGGAAGAACCTTAATTTTCAGCCCCATTGCTGGGTCTCTGATGAGTGGTTTTCTCCTGATGGGGTCCCTGGAATAGCCATTCCCTTTTTTACCTTACATCCTAGGCTTATAAAGCTAGAGAGAAAGATAATGGGTTACTGTGAGGGTGGGACAGAGAACTCCTTTATGAAAATTCTTAGACATGAATGTGGCCATGCCCTCGATCATGCTTTTGAGCTTCAGGGAAATAGAGAACGAGAAGAATATTTTGGATCGACGAAATTGGCCTACCCTGACTCATACACTTACCGGCCTTATTCAAAAGCCTATGTGAGACATATTGGTGAAGGCTATGCCCAGGCCCATCCTGAAGAAGATTGGGCCGAGACCTTTGCCATTTGGCTAACTCCATATTCAAACTGGAGAGAAAAATACAAGGGATGGGGTGCTTTAGGGAAATTAAACTGCCTAAATCGGCTTATGGGACAGATAAAAGGCAAAAAACCTTTGATTAAGTCCAAAGAAACTGTCGATTCACTTGCCGACTCTAAGCTCACTTTGCGAAAATATTACCGAGCAAAGACTTTGAGCAAAAGGGTGGAGGGAAGACCTTTCTTTGGAAAGAAATTGAATGGTTTATTTTCTCCTATTGGAAAGATAAGTGGAGAAAGACTTCTAATCACTAAAAAGAAACTCATCATAAAAAGGGTCGCTCAAAAAACGGGCCTTTATCAATATGAAGTTGAACCTATGCTTAAAGATCTTTTAAAGGAAACACGTACTACTGGACTCTTTGTGAGACCTGGAAAAAGACGAGTTGAATCAGCCTTGAGCGATTTACTGGTTAAAGAAAGTAGACGTTTTAAAAGACAGGGAAGGCATAGGGTAATTATGTGAGTAAACTTCGAATCTTAGTTTTGGTGCATGAAGCACTTGTTCCGCCAGAAGATATTAAAAAATCTGTTGAAGAAATTGAGTTTGAACCTTGGGTGACCGAGTATCATGTTATCTCTACGCTTAAAAAGATGAAACATGAAGTCCATGTACTTGGAGTCTATTCTGACCTTCGTTCTATTAGAAACTCAGTCGATGAAATTAATCCCCATGTTATTTATAATCTTCTTGAAGAATTCGATGGTGAAGCTCTCTTTGATCAAAATGTTGTTAGTTATTTAGAGCTTTTAAGAGTTCCTTATACCGGTTGTAACCCTCGTGGTTTGATCCTGGCGAGGGATAAAGCCTTGGCCAAAAAAATCTTAACTTATCATCGAATACCAACCCCTAAGTTTTTCGTTTTCCCAAAGAACAAAAGAGTAAAACGCCCTAAAAATCTAGATTTTCCACTGATTGTAAAATGCCTTACAGAAGAGGCTAGCTTTGGAATATCAAAAGCATCAGTGGTTCATAATGATGAAAAGCTACAGGAGAGAGTCGAGTATATTAATAAAAAGCTTAACGATGATGCCTTGGTTGAACAGTTCGTAGAGGGAAGAGAACTCTATGTTGGAATTGTTGGGAATTACCGCGCCAAAATATTGCCGGTCTGGGAACTATTTTTCGAGAAAGTAGATAAGCCTGAAAAAGAATTTTATTCAAATAGGGCGAAGTTTAATAAAAAGTATAGAAGCAATAAAGGGATAAAGACTGGTGCTGCGACCTTGGAACCGGCCCTAGAAAAGAAGATCTCAAATATATGTCGGCGTGCGTATAAAGTTCTAAATTTAAGTGGTTACGCAAGAATTGATATTAGGCTGACAGCAGATGAAAAAATCTATATTCTCGAGGCGAATCCGAACCCTGATATTTCAGCTACGGATGAGCTTGCTATGAGTGCCCTTCATGCCAAGATCAAATATAAAGATCTTTTGAAGAAGATTTTAAGCTTGGGCATACAATGGTCAGGATCGGCCAAATAGAACTGGAGAGGACAAATGAAATTGATTTTATGTTTTTTACTTTGCATGAACATGAACATGGCCATGGCCGAAAGCGCTAAAGAAGAGCTTCAAGAAGTTTCTAAAAAAGTGGAAAAAAGAAAAGGCTATTGCTCACCCCTTGATAAAATGATGAAGAAGTGTGAGGCCAAAGATGGTGAAACCGATAAGAAAATCGTTAATAAGGCTCATAAAAAAACTAAAGAAGTTTCTAAAAAAGTTGAAAAGAGAAAAGGTTATTGCTCTCCACTTGATAAGATGATGAAAAAATGTAGTGACAATAAAAAATGAGTATTAAAACTTTTGGAAATGCCCCTCTTCCCGACCGATTTGAAAATGAAGCGATCTTTTCTCCGGATGGCTCCGAATTTGCCCTTCCCGCGGATACGGCCAAACTCTTTATTCAATGGTGTCTTGAATCAGGCCTAGAGGTGATGGGCTTTGATGTCTGGTTATCAGGGCCAACTGATAATACCTGCCTAGATGAATTCAACTTGAAAGGTGATGCTGGTCAATGTCTCAAAGAGATTGAGAGAACCTTAACGGATTCAAAAATTTTAAAATACAACCGTGGTGTTCTATTTAATATTTGGGTGAACTTTTAAATGCCATACTTTTCAAGAGCCTCTAAAAATTTAAGCTTTTTATTTTCCATTAAATAAACTTTAACGGTTTTTCCATGGGTGTCGGTTAAATTAGGATTCACACCTTCTTTTAAAAAAAGATCAAAGATTTCAAAATTATTTATAGTTGCGGCAACCATTAAGTAGGTTTTATCATCAACTTTTGAATTTACCCTTGCTCCTTTTGAAATCAAATGTTCGCACATACTCAGGTTATCGGCCATGATGGCCTCATAAAGTGGTTCTTGTCCTTTTTTATCCCTATCATTTATATTAAGTCCACTTACGATGAGAAAATCAACAAGTTCTTGATTACCTCCTCTGGCACCATAATGAAGACAGGTTTTACCATCTAGACTTTTGGCCTCTAATGAAGCGTTCGGATCTTTTAATAAGCAGTCCTGAAGAGCTTTGTAGTCACCAGTGAAGCAATGATTCATTAATTCATTAATCCCGGCCTCTTTCATTGCGCTTTTATTATATCCCTCTATTGGTTTCTCTTCTTGAGGGCTAGGTGTAAGGCCATCTTCTAATTTTATACTGGCCTGATCTTCAAAGGGCCTGAACATGACATCGAGCTCTTCGTCAGCTTCCCCTTGAGCATTTAAAATATCTTGTACTTTACTGGAGAGTTGGTTCTTTTTGAGAGGTTTTTTTATAGCGTCTACGATCAATGGATCTTTAGAAACCATGCGTGCTTTTAATTCATCAGTTATATGTGCACTTATGATAATCATGGGAAGATCGAAGTTGAGAATATTTGTCGCGGTATTTCTAAGGAACTTAATAAGTTCATCCGATGTTTTATTTGGGCCCATGACAATATCTATAATGGCACATTCAAAGTGATGGTTTTTTAATTCAATTATTGCATCTTCGACATTAGAGCATAGGATTGGTGTTAGCCCATTGGACTTTAAGTCAAGATTTATAAAAGAAAGAATGTCTTGATCATCATCGACCACTAAGATTTTTGAACTCATTGCATATTTTGCCTAAAATGCCAGGCCTTTGTTTTGGTGAAGACATAAAGTCCATGAAAACTTAAGGTCGCCCCGAGTCCTGAGTTTTTCCTTCCGGCCCATGGTGTATAACCAGAAACACGGTCGCAACAATTTAAATAACAGGTTCCCGCATCAAGTTCTGCCATAAGATTTTCCGCTCTCGCTTTATCACTAGTAAAAACACTGGCCGTAAGTCCATAGTCAGTATCATTCATTAGGCTTAGTGCTTCAGCATCATTACTAACTTTTTGAATCCCAATAATTGGTCCAAAGGTTTCATCTTTCATCACTTTCATTTGATGATTAACATCAGTGAGTACGGTGGGTTCAAAAAAGAAACCAGGGCCAGTTATCGTTTTACCGCCGGCCTCAAGCTTTGCTCCTTTTGAAAGGGCATCTTCAATTTGATTTTCTAGGTAGGCTAAATGTTCTTTTCGGCTAATGGCCCCTTGGGTAATTCCATCATCAAAGGGTTGTCCCACTTTTAATTTTGATACTTCTTTTAAAAAATTATCTAAAAACTCATCGTAAACATCTTCATGGACGTAAATTCTTTCTACTGAGCAGCAGCTTTGTCCATTATTATAAAAAGCTCCACTTACTGCAGACGCGGCGACATTCTTTATACTGCTAACTCTATTTGTGACATAGAGTGGGTCTTTGCCACCTAGCTCAAGACCTACTGGCACAAGTTTAGAAGCCACCTTTGTCGCGATATACTGACCTGTTTTATAAGAACCCGTGAAGAAATATCCATCAAGGGGCATAGAGAGTAATATTTCCCCGACCTCGGGGCCGCCAATGGCTAGCTTAAATATTTCCGGAGGGAATCCTGCTTCAAACAAAAGCTTTTCGATTTCTATACCTGTAAGAGTGGAATACTCACTTGGTTTATAGAAGACTCCATTTCCAGAAATAAGCGCCGGAACAAAAATATTAACTCCTACGAGATAAGGATAATTCCAAGCAGAAATATTGGCGACGATTCCTAGTGGTTCGTAGCTGATGAACTCCTCGGTTCCGCCGTCGTGATTTACTTTTTTCTTTTGTAAATAAGCTTCACTTTCTTGAAGAAAAAATTGTATTTTTTCAGCGGCACCTTTAACTTCACCTAGGGCCTCTTTGTAAGGTTTTCCCATCTCATCGCTGAGAACTCTGGCGAGATGATCTTTATTCTTTCTTAGTAAGTCGGCAAACTTACTCATTATTAATATGCGATCCCTCACTGATGTTTTCTTGAATTCTTGGACACCCTTTTTTAGGGATTCATATTTATGTGCCAAAGTTTCGCTATTATCTACAGGTATTTCTTTTATTAACTCTTCAGTCGCTGGGTTATAAATTTTTAAACTCATTTAAATTTCTCCACTTCACTTAAAAAATAATCATATAAAGGAGTCGGATCGCAAACTTTATCTTTTAAAGTTGGTGAAAACTCCGGGTGCCATTGTACCCCAAAGGCACATTGATCTCCGTCATAATGAAAGGCTTCAATAATTTGATCGCTCGAACTCACAGCATCTACTATTAGGTTTTTTCCTAATCGTTTTACCGCTTGATGATGAACTGAATTAACCTGAAGTTTTTCAGAGGAATCGTAGATTTTATAGAGTAGCCCGTCCTTGGTAACATCTATTGAGTGATTAATATGATCATACTTGTCAGCGTCTCTATGGACTTCGTTCGTTTTTATTTCTGTATTAATATCTTGATATAAACTTCCACCAAAGTAGGCATTCATGACTTGAAAGCCGCGGCAGATTCCGTATATTGGCTTTTTGTTTTTAAATGCGTAATCAATAATTTTTAATTCGTAGTCATCTCTGTATTTATCACCTGGCCATCTATCTTTATCTAAAAAGTCTTCACCATAAGAGTCGGGACTTAGATCTGAACCACCTTGAATAATAAATCCATCAGCTTCATCTAAGTATTGCTTTAGGAGACTGTCTTCTAAATCAGGTAGGAGGTAGGGCATAACTCCTGGTCTTGCCAAATACCTCACCATATCATTTTCCATATAGGTGAGTTCTTTATGGCCAAAGACTGTTCTTGATGGATCTTTGTAGAAAAAACAGGGGGTCATGGCGATTTTAATCATAAGTTTCCCTCTATCGCCCATTTATAGATTTCTTTAAAATTATCTAGGCTTACATCTCTTGGGTTACAAAGATGACAGACATCTTTCAGGGCCAGTTCTGATAAGTCATTAACCCTATCCATTCCAATATTTATGGACTTTAGATCGTTAGGTAGTTTTAAAGAACTATTTAATTGAACCACCCAATCGATGAGGGCCTTTGATGAAGCTTCTCCAAGGTCCAAGATTTTGCATAGAAACTCAAAACGATCCTTTGAGCATTCAGCATTAAACTTTATACCGTAGGGAAGCATTATGGCGTTAGCTAGTCCATGGTGAGTATCAAAGAGAGTGGAAAGGGGATGAGCGCAAGAGTGAACAACTCCCAATCCTTTTTGAAAACTCGTGGCACCCATCAGGGCAGCCATTTGCATTTTAGATCTAGATTCTAGGCATGGCTTTGTGCTGGCCTTATATAAACTTTCATTCACAAGTTTAATAGCCTCTAAGGCAATGCCATCACACATTGGAGAAAAGCCTTTAGATACATAGGCTTCTATATTATGAGTTAAAGCATCAATACCTGTAGCCGCGGTAATATGGGCAGGCAAATCCATTGTAAGCTCGGGATCTGCAAAAACCATCTTCGCCATCAGTCTCGGTGAAAAGAGAACTCTTTTTTGATGGCTTTGATCTTCAGAGATGACTGTAGAACGACCCACTTCTGATCCCGTTCCACTAGTGGTGGGGATTGTAACAAAATAGGGAATCTCATTGACGACATATTGGTCACCACCTAACGCATCATCAAAATCAAATAAATCTCTTTCATGATAGGCCTTCAAAGCAATGGCCCGGGCCACATCCATACTGGCACCGCCGCCGAGTCCGATTATAGAGTCAGCCTTTTGATCATGATAAGACTTCGCTCCGTCTAATACATTTTGTTTTACTGGGTTCTTATCAATACCTGTAAACTGAACAGGGGATAAACCGGCCGACTTAAATTCATCCATAATCTTTGAGAAGAGCGGAAGAGAGGCAAAGCCTGGGTCTGTGACTACTAGAGGATTTAATAACCCTTGCTCTCTTATATGCGGTCCAACTTCTTTAATGACTCCAGGTCCGAATCTTACGGGACATGGAAAATTATAAGTATACTTTTGATTCCAATCCATTATTCACCTACATAATTTCAAAATATCTTTTGAGTTCCCAGTCTGTTACGACTTTCGCGGCCTGTTTCCATTCCCATTCACGGGTTTGGCTAAAATGTTTGATAAAGTCTTCCCCAAGAATCTCATTGGCAACTTTTGATTCTTTCATTCTTTGAGTGGCTTCCCATAGATTCGATGGAAGCACTCCGTGGGATTTATCTTCATATCCATTAGCTGTACAGGGGGGCTGTGTGAGCTTTAAGCCTTTTTCAATTCCGTATAGTCCTGAAGCAAGAGAGGCTGCTTGAGCGAGATAGGGATTTGCGTCAGAACCTGGAACTCTCATTTCAATTCGCGTTGATTTATCTGAACCAGGAAGAACACGAATGGCGGTAGTTCTATTATCAATTCCCCAAGTCACTGTTGTTGGTGCCCACATCCCTTCAACTAGTCTTTTGTAACTATTCATATTTGGAGCATACATGGGAAGAACTTCTGGTAAACAATGAAGTAGCCCTGCCAAATAACTTTCCATTATTGGGCTCATTTTATTTTTTCCAGATGGATCAAAGAAAACATTTTTATCATCCTTCCAAAGAGATTGATGAATATGACCAGAGCAACCAGGAAGTTTCTCATCCCATTTTGCCATAAAAGAAGGAATAATTCCGTGGTGATGTCCAATTTCTTTAGCGGAAGCTTTAAAAAGTACGGCGCGGTCTGCGGACTCAAGAATATCCTTATACAAAATGGCCACTTCATAAACACCAGGGCCGGTTTCTGTATGAATACCCTCTATTGTAACGTTAAAGGCATCCATTAAATCAAAGAGGTCGTGGAAGTATTCTTTTCTTTGTGAACTTCTCAATATTGAGTAACCGAACATTCCTCTTGTTATTGGATTCGGATGAACATGATCATTGTCATGAAGATCATTTGAATTCTCTTCAAAATTAAACCATTCGAACTCTTGGGCAAAAATAGGAGAGTAGCCCATGTCTAAGGATTTTTGTCTTACTTTTTTTAATAAGCTTCTTGGGCAAACATGCAGTCCATCAAAATCTGCAAGTAGAAAAGGGATGTCTTCGTCCCAAGGAACGAATCTAAGAGTGTCTAAATCAATTTTAGCATTTGAATCAGGATAGCCCGTATGCCAACCTGTGAAGTCTACACCTTCGTAGGAAGTATCGGCGCAGTCCCAACCAAAAACGACATTACAAAAACCAAAACCTCCGTCAATTACGGATAAGAACTTATCGAGGTGAATAACTTTTCCTCTTAAAATTCCATCAATGTCAGTCACGGCCAGCTTCACTTTGCCACCTGGATATGATTTAACTTTTTCAATAACTTGTTCTTTTGTTAACTTCATTATTTTTCTTCCTTATAGAAACAGGTAAAAATGAGAGAGGACCCAAGCATTATGCCAAAAAATAGCAGGGCCAAACCTTGGTTATAATAAGACATAGCTATAAGTGATACCGTGGCAATAAGTAGTGCCAAGGCTGGAACCAAAGGGTAAGCAAAAACTTTAAATGGTCTTTCTAAGTCGGGCTCAGTAACTCTAAGTTTAAAGAAGGCGCACATCGAGATGACGTAGAGACTTAAAGCTCCAAAGCAAGCGAGTGTAATAATATCGCCGGTTCTATTTGTTAGAACAGCGCCAATACCAATAATCATATTGATGAGAAGAGCAAAGGCCGGTGTCTTAAATTTTTTATGAGTTTTGCCAAAAATCTTTGGAGCAAAGCCTACTCTTCCAAATTCAAAAGTCGCTCTACCTGCGGCCAAAATGATTCCATGAAATGAAGCGACCAAACCGAAGAGTCCAACCCAAACGATTAAGTGATATAAGAAATCGCTTCCACCAGCGATACTTTTAATGGCCAGTGGCAATGGAGAGTCAGAGGCGGCAGTAGAGCCTGCTTCATAAACGATAGTTTCCCATCCTCCAACACCAATAGCAGAGGTGAAAGTAAGCAAACAAAGGATGACTAGAGTTGCTATGGCTGAGCCGAATCCGATAAGAACATTTCTTTGTGGGTTAATTGTTTCCTCTGCTACATTGGCAACTCCCTCTATAGCTAGGAAAAACCAAATGGCAAAAGGAATGGCCCGAAACACTCCTTCCCAACCGTTTGGAAAGGCATTTTTGGCTAAGTTTGCTGTTTCAAAATGGGGAAGGGCGACGCCGGCAAAGATTAACAATTCTACGACAGCGATAATGGTGATAACTAACTCAAACATAGCGGCTATTCGAACCCCGATAATATTAACACCGGTGAAAATAATAAAAGCAGCAATGGCTATATAGTTGGCCGGAATACTAGGCATGTGAATATTTAAGTAAGCACCTATGGCAAATGCGATGGCCGGCGGAGCAAAAATAAACTCAATGTTTTGGGCCATGCCTCCAAGAAATCCCCATTGATTCCCAAAGGCCCGTTTTGAATAATCAAAAGCGCCTCCGGCCTTTGGAATTGCGCAGGCCAGTTCGGTATAGCTAAAAGTAAAACAAACATACATGATGATGATAAAAAAGGTGGCTATGGCCAGACCTAAAGTTCCACCTTCCGGTAAACCTAAGCTCCATCCAAAATACATGCCACTGATGACGTACCCAACTCCTAGACCCCATAACATTAGGGGACCAAGTGTTCGATCGAGTTTGCCATCTCCTTCGGCGAATTCGCTCATTTTTACCTCTTTCAATTAAAATTTTAGAATCATTAAATGATAAGAAATAAATAGGAATTCGTCTTAAAAATTAATAATGCGGAGGCAAAGAGTCGGTTTTATTGATAGGGTTTTAATATGAACGCGGCCATGGAACTGACCGCGTTTAGATATCTCAAATTTAATCTTACTTAAGTGGCATTCTGTAGAAAGATCCATGCTCATGAGCATGCTTTTGAGTGATCATTCCGTATCCGTCAAAAACTTCTCCGTCTACATTGAAGTCACGACCAAAGTTTCCTTTTCCCCAACTATTTTTAAAGTAGTAAACACCTTTATAAGTGAATTCTTTGATTGATCCATCTTGCATTTTTACCTGAGTTTTAACGATTTTGTTATCGTCATAACCAACAACAAGGATTGAATGTCCTGCTCTGTTTTCTCTAGATTTAACGTAGTCTATTGAGCCTCTTTCTGGGTAACCAACAATTCCTTGGCTCCAGTTTTCTTCAGATCTACCAATACCAAAATCTACAGCTTTTCTATGGTTCCAAGCACCGTAATAAAACTCGATTCCAAGTGTTAGTGGAATTCCTTTTGCCAATAGTCTCTTAACATCTTGAGTATAATAAACACTAAAGTTTGTGCTCGAGTATTTGATATAGTCATTACGAAATTGAAAAGCCTCAGTTCTGGCCTCGTCAAATTCTGGGTCAAACATTTCGCTTTCTTGTGACTGAAGAACTGAAGAAGGTGTATCTAAAAGTCTTGGATCCCTATGACCTAAAAGACATGACTTCTTAATTCTTCCTTCTAAGTGTCCACATCTTTGATTGGCCATTGGATTGAATGTGTTCTCTTCCCAAGTTTGACCGATATAGGCATAAGTCTGCTCGGTAGGAACTCCGTATCTTCTTAAAGCATTGAAGTTTGACCAAGAGTTTGAACCGTCAGAAGTTTTATTTCGCATGATAACGTATTCAAGCCATTCTTCAGATAGATCTAGTGAGTCTTTATCAAATTGGTAATTTAATAAAAGCATCGACTCGAGCATGGCGATGCCACTGAAAATTGAGCAAGTTCCACGAGAACCTTGTCCTCTAACAGGAGTCATGATTTCTTGCATTTCAAGAAAGTCAGACTTGTTAATATTTTTAAAATTCGATTTTGAGTCTATTGGATGAACTAGATTCTTATAAGGAGCATCTAGATAAGCTCCATCTACGTTTGCCTGAAGGTTTAGTCCTAAAGTTAGCGAAAGTGCCAAAAAAATGTGTTTCATAGTATCTCCGTTTATGTCCCAGTCAGGCGCAACATCCCTTGAGTAACGAGGTTCGTCAATACATCATTTATAATGCCTTTTAATAAGTCACTCTTATGGGTTACCCCCTATAATCTATTAAATATCAGGTATTTAGATCATTTGTGGTATAATCCCTTCGATGAACACTCTTGGGAAACATAAGAAAAAAGGCCTTGAGGGATTTAAGAAATTTGTAGGATCCCTTGAAAGCATGAATGATGCGACCCGCATGAAGGTGGTTCAAGTCGCTATTTTAGAAGACCCCGTCTATCTCATGGCGGCCATGAGTAATATGACGGATTTTAATTATATATTTAAGTATGGTTCTGAAGATATTCAAAAAATCTACTCTACAGTTGCTGGAGGAGTCCAAACTCTCTTATTTGCTCTTCATGAACATCCGAAAGAGCAGGAGTTCCTCATGTCCTTGGATGATCATACAATCTCATCTTACAAGGATGAAAAGGAATATTTAAAAGACCCGACACCTGGTCAAATCGTGACAAGTAGAAAGTCTTTTGTGACCTCGATGCGAGCGCTTCAAGAGAACTTTACTATTTCAAATTTTGATTGGAAATTACCCAGCGATGCCGTTATTCATGGAAAGTCCTTTGATAATGCAAGCTCTACTGGAGAGTTCAAGCATAAATATGATGACGGAACGCTAGCACTCCAAGGTGATTTAGAAAAAAAATTAAGAGTTGGGGAGTGGAAACATTTTTATCCAAATGGTCAGCTTATGGCGGATGGTGTTTATATAAGTAGTGAAAAAGCAGGACCTTGGAAGTTTTACTTTGCTACTGGAGAGTTAAAAGCATCTGGTGAATACAAAGAAAACCTAAAAGAAGGGACATGGGAAGAATACGACCGAGAAGGAACTATGACTCAGGTTATTTATAAAAGAGGAAAGCCAGCTGTTTAAAATGAGTCAGTAAGAGCTTCTTGAAGCGCTTTAATAATTTTTTTATAAGAAGGAAGTTGATAGGTTTCATTCATATTGTCTAAGATATCTTTTATCGTTAGCCCTTTTTCCTTGAAGTCGAGGAGACTAGAGACGAAATCTTCTAAAACGATAAACATAATACTCATGGCACCTAAGCTTGAAGTATAGACTTCGGCAAAGCCTATACCATTTCTCATGCCATGATGCTCGCGGATAATTTGTTCTGCTCCATTCGGAGCATGTTTCATTTCATGGATAAAGGTCGCCATATTATGGGCGTGTTCTAAAACGAGATCTTTTTCTTTGTCCTCTAGCTTTGCTTGATATAGGTCGAGCTTATTTCTAATTCTAATATGTTTTTCTTCAGTTAAAAGGATGTCATGAAAAAAGGCAGCGAATGTAATTCTTTCTACATTTGCTTCAAACTGTCTCTTTTCAGACCATTCTAATTTTGGCATTACCGCGGAAGAGAAAACACTAATTAGATAACTATGCTTGTAAGCAAAAGAACCTTTATTATTTAATATATTTTTTAAAAGCCCACCTAGCTTTTTATTTTGAACAACAGACTGGGCCATTGCTTTGATCGAGGCCTGGCTCATTAGAATCATTTGCTCGGTCACCCCGGTGTTATTTATGAGTGTTTTATTAATGTCGTAGGCATCTGATCTAAGTTCAACGAGGACAGGCTCAGGTTTAGAAACGTCCAATATTGAACCTAAATACTGCTTCAACTGAGCTTCGAGAAAATGTCCTTTTTGTTCAGTGGGGACGTAAAGTTCTTTTACCCCCTGAGATTCGTATTTCTGAATAGCCTCTTTATCAAACTCATCGCCCATATGAATTCGCTTAACGTATTGATCGCCAGTTGAGCGAGCCAGTTTGATGTATGTATCGCATGGGGCCTTATTCATGACATAGAAGTTTTCAATGTCGATAGGAACATAATCACCAAGCTTTAATTCTTTTAAGTTTTCTAAAGTAAGACCTAAGGTCTTTCTTACGGTAGTCGAAAAATCGCTTAATTTGAACCGCTCTGGCAGGTGAGAGTACTCAAAACCAGCGGCTTCAAACTGCCCTAGAACGAGAACTTTACAAGTAAGTTTATTATCGTAAATATAATTTAAAACCATCTTGGCGGTTTCTTCTTCATTATGTGATGGTGAAGCATTTATATTTCTAACAACAACTAAGTCGAGCATCGGATTTTCGGAAATAAAGGCAGTTCCAGGTACTCCATGCTTTTCAACATGAACTTTTGCGTCAAAGTCAGCTCGAAGGGCCGAGCTTAGAAGACTAATGGCCTTTGGGTTACTTTCTATTACTAGTACATTCACTTTAATATTCCGATGTTATAAAAATATTATAGCGTATATAAGTAGATTGAAGAGTGAAAAATTCTAGACAAATATACCGACTTTTTTTGTACGCATTATTTTTTTAAAATCTATGCTTACCTTATTTTGTGGATAATTTTCGTTAGTTTGTTAGTATAAATAAAAACATACTAAGCAGGGTCATTATGGAAGCTACGGAATATGCAAAAATCATTAATAATATAGCTGTCTTTAAAGGGCTTTCTCCAAAATATTTAGAGAGACTTGTAGGTGTTTGCACTAGGGTCAAGTACGAAGAAGGTGATCATGTTCTAGAGGCCCACAAGCCGGGAGAAGAGATTCTCATCGTGTTAACAGGTCGTTTGTCAGTGATAGGTGACTCCGGTGAAACTCTTGCGCTTATAGACCCAGGTCACTGCGTAGGTGAAATGGCGGTTTTTACAAAACGAAACCGATCGGCCAATGTGAACTCCGTAATGTCCACTGAGGTCATAAAGCTTCATAAAGATGATTTATTCTCATTTGTGGAAGAAGAACCAGTTGCCGGGAATATTGTTTATCGTAATGTTATTGAAATTCTTTCATCACATATGGCCAAAAATAATCTTCTAATGGAATTTTCTCATATGCTAGAAGGTTGAAGAAGCCAGCGTCCTGCTTCTTCTTTAAAGCCAATTTCTTTCCAAAAGCTTTCACTGAACTGCTCAAGGGGTGAGTCAATCCATAGTGTTTGTCCCATACTTAGCTTAGAGATGGCTTCTTTAGCGATCTCTTGAATCTCCTTATCTTCTCTTACAACAAGAATTCTAAGATAAATAAATCCAGGTAAAGGAAAATTTTTAGATATTTTTAAGAAACCGATTGGGGACTCTTCTTCAAGGGATACAAACTGAACTTCTCCAGGAATATCTTCCATAAAGAGGTTTTCACAAAAACTTTGAAGGTCTGAAATATTATTTGATCTAACAAAAACAGGTGAGGCCTTTAAAACATCCTTAACTTTAAAAAGATCAATTGGTGAGAGTGGAACCCAGTTCATAGGAAAATCTTATCTAAATTCTAAGATCATCGCCAGCGATTTTATAGTTTGTTTTTTCTATAAGATTAGGACATTTTGAGGAAATTTGATCCATTAAAGTTGGATCGTTGGTTGTTTCTTCAATGCATTGATAGGTTAGTCTTAGAGACTTAATTCTTGTACAGCGTTTTAGGATCATAGACTCCATGCAGGTTGTCTGTCCTTGAACTGATAAGTCAGAAGCAATTATTCGCATACCTTGGGCCATTCGATTATTTATAGTTTCTTCTAAGTGTCTCCGAAAGCGATTGGAAACGACCACGTGGTAATAAAGGTCTAGGGTCTCATCGGAAAATTTTGCAAGTGCGCATTGATCTTCCTTTCCTAGTCCTTCTTTTTTGTCGCGAAAGCGCCAGCTCATCTTGTCGGTTTTCTTCTGTATCAACTCATCTTTTCTTTTTTGCACACTGCAAGCACAATAGGAATCCATCTCTTTAAGCATGCGAAAACCTTTTCCATCGAGGCTATCAGATAAAATGTCTGGGTATCTTAATTTTGTGATTGGAGAGCGAAGGATCTCAAACAGGCATTGCTCTTGATCTAGATCAACCTGGAAATCATGGGTTTTATCTATTGCCGATACTGGTCCCGCATAGACCAAAGTCAAAGTTAGTACCGCAAATAAATATACTTCTCCCAGCTTGCTTCTCATACTCCCTCCCAGACCTCTCGTCAGTGGGGAGCCCCATGAGAAGGGGCTATTAATACTATTGTATCATATCTTACTTAACTGCGTATATTCCTGATATCTGGGCAAAAATAACCCCCGCTAAAAAACGGGGGTTAAAGGCAGAATTAGTACATTCTGTTTTCTTGAAAAAGCTTCGCTAGTTCTGGGAACTGAGCTGAGAATTCAATAAGACCGGAGTTGTTGTCCATGTCTACTTCGTAGTTAACACCACCACGACCATTCACAGAAATTTTAAACTTAAATTTTTCTCCGCGAACTTTTGAAATCTTAAAAGAGTCACCAAATTCAATTGTTCCTCTTTGGATTTGGTATTCAGAGATACCAACAGAGATTACGTTCTCAACCATTCTTTCCATTGGACGAGCACCGTAAAGATCTGAACCACCATTTTCACCCATAAAACGAATAACTTCTTCGTCTACAGTAGCATTCCAGTCAAAGTACTCTTTCATTTTCTTAACTTTTTTCATCGTCATAATAGTTGCTAGTTGATGAAATTCTTCTTTAGAAAATGGAAGGAAAATTGGAATACTGTCAAAACGGTTTAGAAAACTTGGACGATAAAACTTCTGAAGTTCTTCGTTTACAAGTCTCTGTAGGTTTGGATTGTTTCTTTCACGGATAATAAGATCATGACCAGCATTAGTCGTCATCATTACCATTGAACCTCTAGCAAATAGCGGTCTTTGGTTTTTATCGTAAAAGATTCCCTCGTCCATCATGAAGAATAGACGATCAAGAACACGAGTGTCGGCCTTGTCGATTTCTTCAAAAAGATAAACGGCATAAGGGTAGAGGATAAGGTTGTTAGCAACACTCTCTAAGAATCGGTCAAAAGATTCTGGAGTCGCATATTGAGTCATATCAAGAGTAACAAGTTTCATGTCCATGAACTCAGCAGCTTTTTTGGCAATATATGATTTACCTGTACCAGTAGGTCCAACAAGTAATAATGAACCAGCGGGCTTCTCATCTGTACGACCAGCTACATAACCAACTTTAAAGGCCTTGATAACAGCTTTCTTGGCCATGTGGATACCGACAACATCATCATCTAACATAGTAGGAAGATTTCTTACTACAGTATAATCTCTTTTGATGATCCAATCTGGAACTTGAACCATTTCCATAATGGCCTTTCTAACTTGATCAACGGTTAAGACTATATCTTCAGTTTTTTGCTCCAAAATGGCATCAATTTTAAAACCTTTATCTTCTACAGAACCATCACTTGTAAACTCAAGTCTTAGCTTGTTTGTATCAAAACTATTTGAACGAACAGCACCAAGTTTACCCGTCATTGTTTGAAGAAGTTCATTTGTATGAAAGTCATAGATTCTAAGACGATCACGGTTTGGTTCGGTCATGAAATACTCAAAATTTAGGGCCATGGCTACAGAGTCAGGGCGATCAATGATGAATTCTTCTTTAATGTTTGAACCGTACGGATTAGCAGATTTTACATCTGTTCTAAAACGATTGACCTTTGTAGGGTTCTGACGAATTAGAGAAAGAACAACATTCATCGTTCTTTGTGGCTCCATTAGGTTTGGTTGGTAGTACTGAATGTTTCTGTACATGAAGTTGGCAACTTTATCGCTCATCTTAATATGAGGAGCGTTGATGTTGATATAAGTTCTTACGAGCTTATCAACTTGTGCCATCTTTAGGTCTTCAATATTAATAGTTTCTTGGAAACCATTAAGAACATAAGCATGTCTTCCGTGAATAAG
>JAIBDQ010000036.1 GCA_024686135.1 Halobacteriovorax sp.
AGTGCTAATGAAAAATCAAACCAAAAAAACCTCGGAACCATTAAGTCTTCAAATCTTTGCACCGAGATTATGGAATATACCGCGCCTGACGAGGTCGCCGTCTGCAATCTGGCGTCCATCGCCCTCAATCGTTTTGTCGAAGATGGTAAATACAACCATCAAAAACTATTTGAAGTCGTCTACCAAGCGACAGTCAACCTAAACAAAATTATTGATATTAACTACTACCCTGTGCCTGAAGCAGAAAAGTCTAACAAGAGACACCGTCCAATTGGACTTGGTGTTCAAGGTCTAGCCGATACTTTCTTCATGATGCGTATGCCTTACGAATCTGAAGAGGCCCTAGAGCTTAATAACGATATTTTTGAGACTATCTACTTTGCTGCCATGACTGCCTCTAAAGACGCGGCCATGGAGTTCGGAGCCTACGAAACATACGAAGGATCTCCTGCATCACAAGGTATTCTTCAGTTCGATATGTGGGGAGTTAAGCCTTCCTGCAAAAACTGGGACTGGGATGCACTTAAGGCAGATATTGCTAAGCACGGGATTAGGAACTCACTTCTCGTGGCCCCTATGCCTACGGCCTCTACTTCACAAATCCTTGGAAACAATGAGTGTTTTGAGCCTATCACATCCAATATCTATGTAAGACGTGTTCTTTCTGGTGAGTTTGCCGTTGTTAATAAACACCTAGTAAAAGACCTTATCGAACTAGGCGTGTGGGATGAAGAAATGAGAAATCAAATCATCGCTAATAACGGATCAGTTCAAGGAATTAAAAGAATTCCTGAGGATTATCAGGCCCTTTATAAAACGGTATGGGAAATTAAGCAAAAAGCGGTAATTGACCTAGCTAAAGGACGAGCTCCTTATATTTGCCAAGGGCAATCACTTAACGTTCATATGGAAGATCCTAACTTTGGAAAGCTCTCCTCTATGCATTTCTATGCTTGGAAAGCTGGACTGAAGACTGGAATGTACTATCTAAGAACAAGAGCTACTGTAAGCGCTGTTAAATTTACTGTTAACAATGATACGGCCCCTAAAGAGGCTGAAGTAACGGCAGAGATGCTAGCGGCAAAGACGGAAGAAGAGAAAGCGGCCATGATCTGCTCTATCGACAATCCCGATGATTGCGTGGCCTGCGGATCATAACTTAAAAGAATAAGGCTCCTTACGGAGCCTTTTTTTTAGCTCATTTTAATAACTTCAATCATTAAAACAAAAAGTGTTGCTGCAAAGGCGATAATTAGTTTCATTTCTCTTTCCTAGTTAATTAATATACGCCGGGCTTATACGCCCATTTCCAAGAAACACAAAGAAAAAAGAAGTCAATTTTTAGTGTGGTAGAATTTACAGACCTGATGAAATATTTAAGGCTGGATTTCGATTCACTGGATTTAGGTCTTTATCGAAGGTACAAATGGTATAATTATAGCTTGTCCCCGGTGCCCCAGGAGTATTATCCGTATAAATAATATTCTGGCTTTGTGTAAAAGGACCATTGAAGGTTTGCGCCTTAGTTGACCCATCTGACCCATCACAATTAAAGGTAGGAGGACCAGCACTCGTTTTCCTATAAACTTCAATTTTGTCATAAAACCTAGTTACGTCACTTGAGGCTGGTAAACTAATATTAATGTCGACTTCTCTACTCGCCCCACCGGTTGTGATGTTTAAGGTCGCAAACTTTTCTACATCAATTTGAGATACGCAAATCAAGGATCTATTGCCATTGCAGACAGAATTTCCTTGAGAAACCCAACCTACTCCGGCCTGATTGGCCTGACCAGTATTGCCGCTTTGAATAATTGAAGTACTCGTAAAATTTATACAGTGATTAGCGGCAAGGGCACCCGTACCACTAGTACCAGTCCAAGCCTGCTGAGTACCTACATTAACCTTAAATTCATCAAACTTAATTCCGTTAGTTAAATTACTATCCCATAGATCAAACTTGCTATTAAAAAGATTCTCCCCATTCATATTGTGACCTGGACCATTTACGGCAACTTTATTAAAGGCCGTGAATACGCTTGTACTTAAGATAGAAACCCATTTATCTGAAGAGGTAGAAATTCCTGCAAGGTCGGCTTGATACTGACAGCGATAATCGGCTCCCTCCTGAGGGGTTAAAAAAGTCTGAGAATCAAAGTTTGAACCTAGATCAGCTCCGTAAGTATCATTGGTTACAAAAGCCTTATGAACTTTAGAGGCCAGTATAGAGCTAAAGGTTTGGGAGCTAGTTAAGTTTCCGAAAGAGTCCCAAATACATAATCGCCCAGAAAAAGTACCACCAGGAAAGCCAGTATCAGCTTCATAAACTTCGTCTATAAACTGACCAACACCATAAGATTTTACGACAAAGCCACCGGCGCAACCTGGGGGGGGCGTGGCCCCCTCGCTACCCCTTATTTGCACGAGATTATAATCTGTTATGTCCGCAGGAAAATCGAGTGTAATATCTATGACACCATTATCGATTCCACTTGTTGTTACTGCTGTAAATGAATCCATAACAGGGGGAGCTACGCTATCCCAATCTAAAGTAAAGGTATCATTACTGCTATTTCCTGCAGAGTCCGTAACTTCTAAGCGAATAACATAAGAGCCATTTAAAGAGACGCTGATTAGTGGATCTTGTACAGCATTGCTAGGGTTAAATGTAACGACTCCAGGTCCTGAAACTTTTGTCCAGCTGTAAGTCGGAGTCGAGTCTTCAGTTAAAGATGCATTTTGAGTAAAAGATGAACTTGCTGATTGATTAGTTCCCGCCTCTACAATCGGGAGAATGGTATCGACTAAAATTTGTTGATTATCAGAGATTGAACCAGGGAAACCAGGTAGGGCCAGTGAAAGATTGGCGGGGTTAGGAACCGCATCACCTATAAACCCACTATTAAGTGTTAAGGAGCTGGATGATAAATAATCTAAATCTAAATTAATATCGGAAGCAGCAACAGTGTACCTGAAAACCAAGGTATCACTGGCCGAACCAGAAGAGTAGTTTACAACTCTATCAACCGTTCCTGTTTCTAAAGTGATCTGTGGAGTCCCCGTAACATATACGATTTCGTCAAAAACCACCAGTATATCAATTTCTTCAGAGGTTGTGTAGGCCCCATCGGCCTTACTTGTTTTTACTTCAACTACGGTGGGAGTACTCCCATCAATAATAATATCTTTATCATCTGAAATTGAGTTTATTGCCCCTGGGGTTGCTAAAACTAAATTCGCATTATTTCCACCCACATCTTTTAATGTTCCTCCGCTTAGAGATAATGATGATGTACTCTTATAATCAAGATCGGGAGAACTATTCCCTGAATTCACCGTATACTTAAACGTAAGAATATTGCTACCTGAGCCACTTGAATATGAGACTTGTTCATCTATGGCCCCTGTCTCAAGCTCAAGCTGCGGCGTACCAGTAACAATAATCGATTCATCAAACTGAATGAGAATATCTATCTCTTCACCTACTCCATAGGAGCCATTCGCTTTAAGTGTTAAAACTGAAGATAAGGTCGGCAAAGTTGTGTCTATTATTATCGCCTGGTCATCAGAAATAGAATTAGCTGTTCCTTGAGCAGCGAGATTAAGGTTTCCAGCATTACCCGCTAAATCGTTTATCGATCCTCCCGCAGTTACAAGGGCAAAAGTAGAATTATAATCGAGATCTGCCGTTGTATCACCAGAGCTCACCGTATAACCAAAAGTTAAAGTATTGGTCCCGCTACCGGTTGAGTACGTGGCAGCTTTGTCTGTCGTTCCCATTTCTAGGGTAATCTCGGGTGTACCTGAAACTGCCACGACCTCATCAAAGATAACCCTTATACTCAAAGGAGTACCAACCGTGTAGCCGCCATCTGCATTTACGGCCTCCACACTAGATACGCTAGGAACAGTATTGTCTACGACTATGGCCTGGTTATCAGAGATTGAACCGACTCCACCAGGTGCAACTAAAAGAAGATTAGCATCGTTACCAATCACATCTCTGATACTACCACCACCGGTATTTAAGGACCCAACGGTTTCATAATCTAAATCGAGGCTACTTTCGGTTGCCCCAACAGTATACTGGAAGGTAAGAGTATCAGTACCACTACCGCTTGAATAATTGACAATTGCATCGGTGGCACCGGTCTCAAGGGTGACTTGTGGTAGTCCTAATACATTAACTGCTTCACTGAACTCAACTAGCACATCAATAATTTCCCCTGACTTATAAAAGCCATTGGCCTTTGAGGACCTTACCTGCGAAATAGTAGGTGCTATCCCATCAATTGCTATGGCCTGATTATCAGAAATTGAATTTGCAGTTCCCGGCGTTGCCAGTGTTAAAAAAGCATCTTGCGCTAGAGCATTTCTAATACTTCCTCCCGCTGTGGATAGTGAATTAGTGTCTACATAATCTAGATCTAACGTTGTATTCCCAGCGGATACTGTATAAGTAAAAGTTAAAGTCTGGGTACCTGTTCCTCCAGAGTAACTTACTGTCGTGTCGGTAGGTCCCGTTTCAAGAGTAATTTGAGGAACTCCTAAAACATTTACGACTTCAGTCCATTCTACAAGAATATCTATATTCTCTGATATGGGGTAACTTCCATCTCCTTTAGAGCTTCTAACTTGGGTTACGGATGGGCCTGAAGTATCGATATTAATAGTTTGATTATCCGAAATAGACCCAGTTAACCCTGGGGTCGAAAGAGTAAGAACTGCGGCATTGGCTCCGTCACTTATAGTGCCACCATTTAAACTAAGTGCAGTTGTATTTAAATAATCTAAATCAGAATTCATCTCTGAACTCGAAACTGTATAATTAAAAGTTAGAGTGTCTGAGCCACTACCACTTGAATAATTAACAATGGCGTCAGTGATCCCAGTCTCTAGAGTTACCTGAGGAGTCCCTCCGACTGTTACAGCTTCATCGAACAAAACCTCTATAGGTATAGTAGCTCCAACTCCGTACATACCATTACCAAGACCAGATCGAACTTCTGTAACCTGAGGTGCGATCGTATCAATAACAATATCTTTGTCATCCGAAATTGAATTGGGTAAACCAGGCCCAGCTAATGCTATACCAGCATTATTACCAGCTGCATCTCTAACAAACCCTCCATTTAAAAATAGTGAGGAGGCACTTTGGTAATCTAAGTCAGAACTAGCGTCGCCAGCACTTACCGTATATATAAAATATAAAGTTTGTGTTCCTGATCCAGTAGAATAATTAACAACTTGATCAACCGTCCCCGTTTCTAATGTTAATTGAGGGGTGCCGATGACGTTTACATTTTCGTTATAAATCACTTCAATAGATATAGTTTCTGAAGATCCATATCTGCCACTAGCTTTTGATGTCGTCACTTCATTTAAAGTTGGCGAGGTTGTATCAACGACGACTGCTTGATCATCAGAAATTGAATTGACTGCTCCTGGAGCTGCAAGGGTCAAGTTTGCATTATTTCCAATAGCATCCCGAATTGTGGAACCATTAAGAACTAAAGAACTGGTCCCTACATAATCCAAATCAGAAGCGTCATCACCGGACTGAATAGTATAGGAAAAATTTAATGTGTCTGTACCTGTTCCAGTAGAATAGATGGCCACCCTATCTGTAACATCCATATCTAGAGTAATTTCGGGAGAACCACCTAAAACATCCACAGGCTCATTAAAAATTACTTGGACATTTATATTAGAACCAACTCCATAGGAGTTATCGATATTTGTTAACTTAACTTCATTAACGGTTGGGGTGGTCGTGTCCCAACGCCAATTTAATGTATCTGATGAACTGTTCCCAAAGCTATCTGTACCCTGTAGTTGTATTACATAATCACCATCAGTATCTGCACTAATAGTTGTGTCTTCAGCTGCAGGAGATCCAAAGGTTATATTCCCGGGACCAGATACTTTCGTCCAGCTATAAGTTAAAGGATTTAAATCGAACACGGTAGCATTTTGAAGAGTTGCAACTGTAACTACTGCATCAGTCCCAGCATTTACTGATGGACTTGACGAGTCCCAATCTAGGGTGAAAGTATCAAAAGCAGAATTACCAGCTTCATCGGTTGCAGTAAGTCGAATAGTGTAGCTACCATCTGTCGAAACACTTAAGCTTGGATCTTCAACATTTGCAGCTGACACTGAACCAGGACCTGCGTCTACGCTCCAAACCAAAGTTACAGCATTTGTATCCGTAACAGTTGCATCTTGAGTATAGGCTGCACTTTTTAAAGTTGCCGCAACTCCTGCATCAACAACTGGGGCCGTGGCATCATATAAAAACCTAACAGTATCTGAAGCAGAATCACCTGTACCAGCAGTAACTGAAACTGAAAAAATATACTCTCCTTCCATTGATACTGTGGCGGTAGTGTCTTCACTAGTGTTACTTCCAAAAATAACAGTTCCAGGTCCAGATACTTTTGACCAAGAAAATATTTTACCATCGGCAGTAGATGAAGTGGCATCAAGGTTTGCAGTTGCTGAGCTCTGGGTAATATCCACCCCAGCATCCATTGTTAGATTTATGCCCTGAATGGTTGGTTCAAAGACACTTTTACCCGGCTGTCCCTGTTTTTTACAAGAGGTAAAAACAAAAACACTTAGGAATATGAGTAAAAGCAGCTTGCTAATAACACCTCCGAAGGAATTACCCCTTCTTTATAGTATTTCTTATCGGTTATTTGACCTAGAATTGGAGGGCCACTTGAATTAAATCTTCAAGAGTTCTAGGTAGTTAGTTGATGAATAGGTATTTTGGAATTGTATAAAAATAGGTACTTATAATTACTTGATTAAACATATACTGGCATAGAAATATGGCAGTCTTTCTATTTACCTCCAGCGGCATTAAAAGGGATGTTAAATCCCATAATAATGGCCTTTGTTTCTAGCTCTTGCCCATCAGATAGGTCGGTAATATTTCCTGAAGAGTCTTCTCTTGTTCTAAACTGTAAAAGTTGAAGTTTCGCAAAAATATTGATCATATTTTGAGGACCAAAACTAGCTCCTAGTTCAAAACCTGTTCCTTTATATTTTTCTAAATTTATATCTCCCGTTTGCGAGGAGGCGATGATCCAGCTAAACCAACCACGTACCCAGCTATACCTACCACCAATAAATAGGCCATACTGAAAACCACTATAGGACTCAGTCGTCTGTGTATCATCTTGAGCCTTATAAGTTGGATATAATAAAGCAAAATCTAATCCAAATTGAGTATAACCACTATGCCAGCCTATCTTAGAACCGAACTCAAGTTGAGTGTGATCAAAAGTGCTTCCAGCTAACTTAGCATCACCTAAAACATTAATTCCAATATGTGGATCTACATAAAACCCGGCGCGGGATATGCTGCTAAAGATCAGAAGAAAAATGAAAATTAATAACCTTTTCACTATTCTATTTTATCAATTTAGACGCAAGTAAAAAACCGGCAAAAAAGTTCAAGAATAGGTCTTAAGGTCTAGATATTCCTGCATCTTTACGTCTTTCACAGCTACCAGTGTGTCTATGGTCACGGGATCTTTTCGAAGGAAAACTTTGAATACTACTTACGAGCATTTTAATATCGTCAGCATACTTAGGTGTGTCTTCGAGCTCCACTAAAAGACTCCAAACGCCAAGCTCAAAATACGCCCAGTCTTCAAAAGCCCCACCGGCAGGATAGAGAATATCGGCATGTGTGCCAACGATATAGTTATTCTCAAGAACCGCGTCCTTAGCTTTTTTCTCAAAAACTTTATGATCTAGGGTCTCATAATTATCAGTATAAATTCCCCATGGGTAAGTAAGTGAGCCATAGTAGCCATGAACAGTGATAGCACCCGTAATATTTCTTGCCCTTACAAAACTGGCCAGCAGCTCAGTACTTTTTAATTTAAAATTCTTTTTTACTATACAAGGATCTGGATAATCTCTATTGGGGTCATGTGATTTATTTTTTGAATCTCTTTCGTGTCTATCTTCTCGATCGTAACCTCCAATATTTAAAACTGGAATTACATACAAGTCTATATTATTAAAATCTTTTCCGTTGGTTGTTCTTAAATAATCTATAAACTGCAAGGCGAGCTCTACGCTTTTTGTTTCATTCCCATGATGAGCTGCTACTACAAGGTGCGAGACTTTATCCTTGTCTTCACCTTTACCAATAAACTTAACGCCTTTTATTTTTTGACCCTGATCATTTAGACCAAGTATAAACTCTTCTAAAAAACTGCTTCCTTTTACAGCTCTTCCAATTCTCTCCTGTGCTTTAGAGTAATTACTAGCGGCATAAGAATTTAGACTTAAAAGAAGCGACAAAAATAAAAGATTTTTCATACTCCTAGTTTAAAGAAGCAATAAAACTTTAATAGATAGAATTAACTGCCGTTTACTGACGTAACATAGCTGACATAAACGGGCTTGGGCAGTAGCCCAGCATTAAGGTCGGATAATTAATCACTAACCTTCTGATAAATTCGGACCTTATACATTTGAACTTTCTCTGACCTTATTTCTTCTGAAAATTTTAGGGTGATTTCTTCATATCCACTTGTATCTACTTCTGGTTCTCTCAAATAGTTTCTCAAAACGACGACACCGCCTTCACTCAGCATGCCTCTCACCTCTTGCATAAAGTTTTTCTCTAAATCGCCTGAAAAATAAGAAGGGACATCGCTGAGACTAGCATAATCGATATTTTGACCTTCAAGGTTTTTAGCTGCTGTGCTTAAGTCTTGATTAAGAATATTAACCTTACACCCACCCTCGAGGGCCGCTTGGCAGGCGTGAAAAGTTTCTTGATCAGCTTCGATAGTATTCCCTTGCTCATTAATAATTTTTCCCTGAAAGCATAAATGCATGAAAAAACTTTCATTTACTAAACCTTGCGTAAATAACCTATCGTAAGCTTCTCGGTAATAATCAAAATGTGACTCGGGTACATTCTTTTTAATAAAGTCGCCTTTATATAAAAGAGCATTAAAAACACTTTTATTCCCGAGCGCAAAAAGAATCAACTTCCACTTTCCCCTTGGGAATTCATTATTGTAATAGTCAATTTGGTTTTCTAGATTATCAAACTCTAGCGCCTTTCTTGCGTGCTTGCCAAGGATTAACCGAACCACTTTTGACATGATGGAAAATGTTTTTTCCCACTTTCCTTCATAGAGAAGGGAGCCCCAGTTTACTCTCGAAAAATATTCTGAAAAGTACTCCCTGGCTTCACTCGACAGATTTAAGCGTTGAAACATTTCTTTTCTACGGTCTGAAAAATCCGTTTTGTCATAGGGAGAGAATCCCCAAAAAGTCATAAAGTCCTGGTAATTCAGTGTCTCTAACGTCTTCAAACGCAGTTCAGTAATAAGCAATTGTGGTTTAGCCACGTCAATGCAAGTAAGCTCATCGGGCGCGCAGGAAAGTAGCGGCAAGGCCCGAGACCCACAACCGGCTATAGTAAAAACCTTTTTTGGTTTTAATTTATTAACGATGGCAACTTCCATTTCTGTATCTTCATTGCCAAGACTATAGTTTAAATCGCTAAAGTACTCCTGAGTCATTCCTTGCCCCAATCCTTTAATGTTTCTTCAGCATGGTTCCTACAAAGATTGAACTCTTCATCTGTGATAAAACCATTATGTCCCATTATGCTGGCCAATCGGACACCATGCTCTCTTGCTAATTTATCAATTTCTAGAACTTTCTCATAACTAATATTTCGGCTTAGGGTGAAACTCTCAAATTTTGAGGCCATGGCCAAAAGAGCAGTTTCCGCCAAGCAGGCGTAGACAATATTCCCCTCTAACCCAATATCAACATTAGAGTCGACTTTCCCTGGCAGCTGCACCTCACCGCTAGCGATAACCATAACATCAGGTCTTTGTAAGGCATCCTCCTCACGTATATCAAAAGGTCTACTAACATCACAAATTACACAACCAGGCTTCACATCCATAATATCCATTATTTTTTTACCTCTTGCACTGGTGGTAGTAATAATTAAATCACACTCACCGGAGTAGGTATCTGGAGATGTTCCAACTTGAATATTGCAATCGGGAGCAATGAGCTCTATTTCTTCTTTTAGCTCTAAAAGCTTATATGCCCTTGGGGCCACTAAGACCAAGTCGCTCCAAGTTTGTGCCAAAATTTTAGCGCTCACAGCGCCAATGCTACCGGTTGCACCTACAACCATTACTTTACCTTTGTAGATTTCATTTTCTTTTTTTACAAAAGATAGCTTATCTACGGCAAATTTTGCGGCCCAAAGTGTGGAGCAAGCTGAGAGTGAATTGCCGGTGGTTACAGGAATTGGTGATTGATTCGCAACGGTAATCCCCGCATCGCCTACAATTTTTGTATAAGCACCTAGTCCGATTATAGCGGCCCCTCGTCGATCAGCATTATGACAAAGAGTTGTAAGCTTATTATATATAGTATTTGGGTCACTCTCCATTAGTTTTTTTGGAGTTTCTGTTACAGTGTAAATAAGCCCTTCTACCTCTTTTCCCGTTTTCTCTGAAACGATTCCTTTAATCCTTCCATAATAAAAACCTGGAGAAAGACTCATGATTTCTTCAGCTGCTCGCTCTAATGGCTTTGAATAAGGTTTAAGAAATTTTAGAAGTGGATGCTTAAAAACCATACTTGCTGATAATGGATGAATAATAAATGCAAATTTATTTTCAGAGTCTTCATTCGAATGGTTTAATTCTTTAAGCTCACTTGAAAGTTTTAAGAGGTCGATCCATTTGAGTACATCATCTGCATTAAGTGGCGCTTCGACCCCAAGTTCCGACCCAAAGCTTAAAAAAAGAGCTTCTAGTACTCCAAAGCTAATATTAGGGTTATCAACAACTTGAGGCATACAAACAATTACATCACCAACTCCAACCTGCTTAAACCTTCGCTCAAGACCGGGGCTTAGGAAATCGACAATGACTGTCTTGCCTCTTAGGTGATCTAAACTAACTAAATTAAAAGTCGATTCATTTCCAACGAAAATATCTGCATCAAAAAATTCTTTTAAATTATTTGTTAAATCCATATTTGAAATATCAAATTTAGAAAGATTTGATCTTTTGATTTTCATTCGCTTCAAGACTGGAGTTAAGAATTTTACAAAATTTTCAAGTTGTTTTGGTGTATGCAAATTAAAAGGCAAACCAGCAAAAAAGTAGGGGTCTGCAAGAACAAGCTTGCAGCCAAATTCAATCATTACATCCATTAAACTTTTCTGAAGAGCACCCGAATAAAATGCAACCTTCTTGTTGCCCATTAAAGGTTTATTTTTTAGATAGAATTGCCTTATTGCCCAAGGGATATAAACATCTTTTACGACCTGACCATCGACAGTTGGAGTTTGCCTGGCCAAGGCCCTGATCTTTTCAGCTTGAGGATGAGTGAAAACATTTCCTTTAATACTTATCTTAGGGGGGATGCCAGTGACAACAATCACATCACACTGTCCGTCATACTTATGAATAATATTTTTAGTAAGATTAAAATTAAAATTAGTAGAAAATTGAGTAAGCCTAACTTCCTCCCCTCTAAAGTTTAAGATCTCATCAAAATTAGTATTATCTAAGGAATATGCAATACTTAGAATATGTTTCACTCGAACATTCTCCTAGCATAAGAATAGAACTGCTTGGAGTAAGTTCCATAAGATGAACTTGTCGTACTTGAAAAATCTCGCTTCAATTTTGATGTGTCATAGATGCACTTTCCGTACATATATAAAAGAAGTTCTGATGGGAGCCCTATTTTTGGAAGAATAAACTTATAAACCGGAGATTTTGGAAGCGGAATTAACGCCAACTTAAGTCCGAAAGCCTCTAGAGAATCTTCAACAAAAGACCTTACGCTTGGTGGGTCTTCCGCGACCACATGATAACAATGAACCCCATCTTCTTTAGGATTTAACATACCATCCTTTAGTACTTCTGCCGCAATATCTACGGGCATTAAAGGCATGGTAGAACTCTCGTCATAAGGCAATGGAAGATATTTTAGAAGGTTTATTTTTGCTTTCTCTTTATGAATCCTACTTAAAAGCTTGAAGAAATAATAAGGACCGTCAACCTTGCTCATCTTCCCACTCTTTGAGTCCCCTATCAAAATACCTAATCTATATATTTGAATACTTCCTCTAAATTCATAATTCCTGATCATAAATTCTGCATCATATTTTGTTTTAGCATAATGATTATTAAACTTTTGACCTTCTGCTAATTGATCTTCATTAAAAATGCCTGAATAATTACCTGCCACAGCTATAGTACTGACATAGTGGATATGTTTTAATTTTTCACACTGATTGGCGAGGTATAAAATATTTTGAGTCCCCACAACATTGTACATAAAACAGCTACTGTAAGGGCCCTCGATATCATAATAAGCAGCACCGTGGAATATCGTATCAATATTTTCTCTTATCTCTTTAGACAAAGAAGCGTCTTCGACAATATCAGGTGAAGAGATATCGCCTTTTACGAGAACTACTGAGGGAAATTTAGAATACTCCGTTTCAAGCCTTCGGGAAGGTCTTCTACATAGGAGATATAATTTATCACAGTGGGGAGCTAACCTTTCAACAAGCTCTTTTCCTAAAAAGCCAGTTCCACCGGTCATTAAAATTTTCATTACTCTATTCTAAGATAGGCTGACGTCGTTGACTAGGTCTACTAAATCAGTGCCGATATGTGCTGAGTAAACTTTAAGGGCGTCTTTCTCAACTTCGATATCAAAAACCTCGGACTCTTCTGAGTGTAAGATTTCACCGTCACCAAAGAATTCCAGCTTTCTATTTGGTGTTAGGTTTTTAATGCTTATCTTCTCTGACTCAAAGCTAATAAAGTTTGGATCATCGATGGGCAGGTTACCTTTTGCAACCTGCAAGATACATTGAATTAGCTTCTGTCTTGAATCATGAGTGAGAATACTTACATTAAACTTTCCATCATTGTTGATAGTTTTCGGAGCGATATTAAAAGTACCTGCCAACATTGGTTGGTTATTCACTAAAATACAAGATGTCTTAACGTTGCCGGAGAATTCTTTTGATTGAATATCAAGATTGTATTCTTCAAATTTTACACCTAAAAGTTCTTGAGCAACAAAGAAGCTATAAATTGATTTACCAGAAAACTTCATGATTTTTTTGAAAACTGGAAATTTACGTCTAATAGTATTTATCTTTTTGGCAACTTCCCCACCAAGGCCAATGCCGCCATTAGTGGCCATTAGTCTATTGTTGATTCTTATAAGGTCAATTTTAGTTATTTGTTGATTTCGAATGCACTGACAGATCTTTTTTATGTTTTCATTCATACCTAACTCACTGGCCAGGTCATTAGCTGTTCCGCCAGGGATAACAAGAAGTCCAATATCTCTATTAGCTAAGTTCTGAATTAAGGTATTCACCGTACCATCGCCACCAACGCTAACAACAGCATCTACATTATTTTCTATATCTTCTTTGAGGTTTTCATGAAGTTCAACAAGACCATTTGGGGTCCTAAAATTAAGATTGGATCTAAACAAGCTACGCGTAATCTTACCTTTCCAGAAGTCATAATCTGAATTTGCAGCTCTTTGGTTTAGATAAACACTAATGTTTTGCATGGCTATTTCCTCTCTCAATAACCCATCATATCTTTTCTAAGTACCCGAATCCATGCAAAATGACGCAGTATGTAATAAGTGCAGACTATGTCGGGATTTTTGACAGATTTTCCTGTATTATTAGGGCTTTGAGATATGTAAATACGAGGCCAAGGAGGGCCAAGTTGTCGAAACTAAGAATTCTGCTAGTTACTAGCCGAATAACTTATATGCCGGATAATTATTTGGCCCTTTTCAAAAGCTTTCTAGAAAAGAGAGCCGACTGGGTAAAAGGAATTGTCCTTCTCGATAATCTAGATCGAAAAACCCTCCTCCAATCTATAGGCCTTCCTCTCATTGGCGTTAAAGGGGTTGGCTTTCAACTAATAAAAAATATTATTGAAGTCCCCCTTAAAGAAAGAGAAAAACTTTTTGAAAAACATAATATACCGACCATGCTATGGGATTCAATGAATACAAAAAGAGCTTTAGATTTTGTCGACCGACATGATATTGACGTGATCATAAATCTAAGAACAAGATGTATTTATAAACCTGAAATCTTAAATGCTCCAAATATTGGATGTCTTAATGTTCATCATGGTCTACTTCCTAATTACAAAGGAACTTTTTGTGACCTCTATGCATTAACTGAAGATAGAGAAGCCGGTTTTTCAATTCACGAGATGAATGAACAAATTGATGCTGGGAAAATACACAAAGTCATTCCTGTGGCAAGCAAAGAAGATATTAGAGTAAAAAACAAATACAGCTATCTAAAGTATTTGGAGCTAACCGCAGAAAAAGAAGCACAAAGCCTTTTTGAGCTTTGCGAAGAAATTGAAAAATCAAATTCATTTCCTAAGGGTATAGACAATATTCCTACAGATAAGGTCTTCACCAAGAACCCCAATCGAGAAAAGATTAAGTCATTTATAGATAAAGGTTTTATATTATGAGCGTAATTCACGAATTTACATTTGTATGTCATCATGGCTCACCTGGCACTCCCGATGATTTCCAATACATTAGCCAGGGTCTAACACAATACAATTGGCATGCTGTTGATCGTTACTCCGGTGACAAAGGCCCTAGTGAAGGTGCCCATATTCAGATGGGGTATAGCTGGGGTTCAGTTAATGCAATAAAGTCCGCCGTCTTAAATCCAGAACATACCAAGGCAGTCATTTTAATAAGTCCCTATATGTTTGTTGAGAAAAAGATGTCACCGGCCATAAAAACAATTTTAAGCCTTCCTATAGTAGGGAATATCCTCTTATCAAAAATGGCTCCAAAGAGTATAAGCAAAATGATCTTAGAATCTTCTTCACCGAAGGAAGTTCCAGAGTCCTACAGGCCATGTGAACAATTATTTTCAGACCCAAAAATTCTTAAGCCAGCACTTTTTGAAAAAGATATTCCAACTAGTCGTATAATTAATGATTTAAAAGCATTAAAGAAACTAGCTATTCCAGTTCTTCTTTTAAGGGGAGATTCAGATAAGACATCTGGAGATAATATGCAATTTCATGAATTAGCAAAATACTTAGATTATGGTGAGGTCATTTTCGCAGAAGGTGGACACGCATTACCCTGGACCCATACACAAGGAGTTATTGATGAAATTAAAAAATTTCTATCTAACTTTAATCAGTAAACTCTCTGCCAGTGAAAAGGGTTTTCCATTAAATCTTGATGGGAAGAAGATATCTGAAAGAAAGCCATTTGGTTATCATGATAATGAAGACAGTTTAAACAATGTGGCTTCCTTTTTAACTCAGCACGTGAAAACTATTCCAGATAAACCAATACTAAGTTGGGTGCACCCCGATAAGCTAAAGGAATGGAGCTACAATCTTGATGATCCACTTCCTCACGATTCAGTAACAGTTAGAGAACTTGATCATGTAGTAGCAGTTATAGCTACAGGATTTAAAAAGCTAGGAATAAAAAAAGGTGATCGAGTTATAATATTTGTTCCCATGTGTCTCTACTTATACGCTGCTATGTTTGCTCTACAAAAGATTGGAGCTATCGCTACCTTTCTTGACGGCTGGGCCAGGCGAGACCAAATGGACGTAGCAGCAAAGGTTGTAGGTGCAAAAGCTTTTATTTCTGTCGAAAAGGCATTCGATTATATGGGTGACTTACCAGAGATTGGTAAGATCCCTCTGAAAATCTCAATCGGACCGACCACTAAGAAATACAGCGCTAGTATTGAAAGCTTAATGAAGGGCATTAAAAGATCTACCACTGAGCCAGTAGAAAAAGAACATACCGCCCTCATAACGTTTACGACAGGCTCATCTGGAACACCAAAGGGAGCAGATAGAACACATAGATTTTTAGCAGCTCAACACTATGCCCTTGATAAACATCTTCCTTTTAATGATTCTGATTTTGACTTACCAGTATTTCCTATTTTTTCTTTAAATAACTTAGCTGCAGGAGTTACGACAGTTCTCCCAGCAATCGACGTAGGTCAAGCGGGCGACAAGGACGCTCTCGTTTTAATTGCACAGATGAAGTCTGCTGGGGTAACGACAACGACCCTTTCGCCAAGTCTTTTAAGACATGTTTATGCTTACTGCTTAGAGCACGACATAACTATACCTTTTATCAGAAGGATAATTACTGGTGGAGCTCCTATCTCAAGAGACGACTTGGTAAAAACAACAAAAATTGCACCTAATGCAGAAGTCTTAGTTCTTTATGGTTCAACGGAAGTAGAGCCAATGGCCCATATTGAAGCAAAAGAGATGATTGCCAGAAAAGATAATCCAGACCCCGAATGGGAAGACGAAGGGGTTAATGTAGGAAAGTTTGATGATGGACTTGCCGTAAAATACTTAAAGATCAACAAGGAACCTATCACTGTCTCCTCTGACAGTGAATGGAAGGCCTTAGAAGTTGAAGATGGAAAGCCAGGTGAAATCATCGTAAGCGGCGAGCATGTTTGTCAAAATTATTATAATAACGAAGAAGCGTTTTTTAAAAGTAAAATCAAAGATCATAATGGAATCGTCTGGCATAGAACTGGAGACATTGGAAGAGTGGATGAGCACGGCGACTTATGGTTTATGGGAAGAATACATAATGCCATAAATAGAAATGGAGAATACTTTTTTCCTGTGAGGGCTGAAGTCATCATGAAAAAACTCCCCTTTGTTGAGTACGCTGCTTATCTTGGAATGCCTGACCCTGAACTGGGTGAAAAAACCTATGCCGTATTCTCTGTTTGGGAAAACGCCGAAGGTGGTCAGGAAGATTGGGAGAAAGAAATAAAAAGAGTCATGGATAAGAATGGAGTTCTGGTAGATAAAATTGTTTTAACAGACAATATTCCATTAGATGCCAGACACCAGAGCAAAGTTGAATATCAAGTTTTAAGAGAACAGCTTCAGGAGAAAGCATGAGTCAATATGTTCAAGAACGTGCAGAACACCTAGCTAAATGGTGGGAGTTCACTTCCGAAAGATTTGAGCCTGTAAGCCACTTTATGATGATTGCCCTCTTTTTTAGTGCCCACTACCTAGTCGCCGATGCCTCAAAATATGTCATTCTAGAGCCCATACACTTGGCATGGGTGACTTTTGGAACAGCGGCCTTTTTCTTAAAATTGAGATTTTATGATGAAATCAAAGACTTTGAAACAGATGTAGCATTCAATCCATCAAGGCCACTTCCAAGGGGCCTTCTTAAACATTTTGATATGAAGAAGGGAATTGAGCATTGTATTGTTCTAGAAATTATCTTCTTCACTTCTTGCGGTATGCCTGGTTTTGTGGCGATTCTTTTGGCCATTAGCTACTCCCTTCTCATGTATAAAGAATTTTTTATTGGTGAAAAGATTAGACCGCACTTAACGACCTATGCTACTAGCCATACAATCGTAACCATCTTTCTCTCCTTAGCCATTTTCTCCGCCTTGAGTAGATATTATCCTTGGGATCATGAAGCAGATTTTTACTATTTTGCACTTTTGAGCTGGCTACTATTTAATATTTTTGAATTAGGAAGAAAAATTTATCAACCATGTGAAGAACGAGAAGGAGTTGATACCTACTCTAGTATTTGGGGTAAATTTGGTGCAGTGATGCTAATTTTAGTCCATGCAGTGGCTGCTGCGGTACTGACATTACTTATCTCAACGATTGACTTCTTTTTTATGCAAACCTTTCAAGCTTTCTCTATAGGTTTGCTAATTTTAATTAGCGCAATTTATTTAATAGGAAAAAGACCAATATCAGGTCTTATCTTTAGAAAGTTTAGTGAAGTCTATATCGTTTTAATTTATGCAGGAATAATAACAAACTACATCTTAAGAAAGTATTACTGGGAATAATATATGCTCTATATCGACGAAAATTCTACTCGCAACTATGCTGCGAGAATGGCCGGAGGAAAAGGATTCAATCTTTACCTCATGACAAAAGCTGGGCTTAAGGTCCCCTCTTGGATAGTTCTTGGACCTGATTGTTTTGAAGAATTTAAGATTAAATCTAATATTAATGAAAAATTCAAGGAGCTTGAAACTTCTATTACAGATCCTAAAGAGTTATCTACAAAAATAGAGGATCTCATTTTAAATACACCACTCCCAGATACTGTAGAAATATTTATAAGAAATACTTTTGAAAAACTTGGTAAAAAATTAATTTCTGTTCGATCATCAGCCTTAGATGAAGATGGGAGTTCCCACTCTTTCGCCGGTCAACTCTCAAGTTATTTGTATATTAGCAGCCCTGATGCCGTACTTGAATCTGTCAAAAAGTGCTGGGCAAGTGCATATAGCGAGAGAGGCTTAGTTTACCGAAGAGAAAATAAACTCTCCTCCGAGAACATTAAAGTTGCCGTCGTTCTTCAGGAAATGATTTGTCCTGAAAAATCAGGGGTGCTTTTCACTTGCGACCCAATAAATGAAGACCCTGATCATCTTTTAATCAATTCAGTTTATGGTGTCGGTGAAGGTCTGGTTTCTGGTCTGTATGATGCCGACAATTACAAATTAGAAAAGGAAACAGGTAAGGTTGTTGAGCAAGAAATAACAGACAAGCCAAAAATGTTAGTTCAAGATATTGAAAAACAAGAACCTAAAGAGGTCTCCGTTTCTGAAGACAAAGTTAATATCTCTTCGTTAACAGAAGTAGAACTCTCTGACCTTCAAAAAATGGCAAAAGACATAGAAAGACTTTACCGCTTTCCTCAAGATGTTGAATGGGCCATACAAAACGATACTGTCTACTTACTACAATCAAGACCAGTTACAACAAATGTAAGGGCGGGGAATGGAAATCTTTTTGTATGGGATAATTCAAATATCGTTGAGTCCTATGGCGGGATAACCATGCCCTTAACCTTTGGCTTTGCTCATTATGTTTACCATCAGGTATACGTGCAGTTTTGCGAAATTCTCCTAGTTCCCGCAAAGCAAATTAGACAAATGGATCATTTTCTTAAAGATATGCTTGGTCTCTTTTATGGGCGAGTTTATTACAATCTTCTTAATTGGTACAAACTAACATCTATCCTACCTGGTTATAAATATAACCGTGGTTTTATGGAAACAATGATGGGTACAGACGAGGCCCTTCAAGATGAAATTGCCGAAAGAGTTAAACCACCTAGTTTTCATCATACTTTTGGAGCAACGGTTAGAAGAGTAGTCGTCGGCTTTAAGTTTCTTTATTTCCATTACCGCATACAAACAGTCGTTGATGATTTCCTCAGTTACTTCTATGAAAAATATAATAAGTTTAGAAAGGTTAGCTTCGACCATATGCCTGCCGATGAAATATATGAATATTACAAACAAATGGAAAAGGAAATGTTATGGCAATGGCATGCTCCTATCATAAATGATTTTCTCACCATGGTTCATTACGGAATCTTCAAGAAACTTACTGAAAAATGGTTATCCCATCTTGGTGATGCATTTCATAATGATCTCTTAGCAGGAAACGGAAACCTAGAAAGCGCCGAACCGACAAAAAGATTAATCATCATGGCCGGTAAAATTGATAAAATCCAAGGACTAAAAAATCTTATCCTTGATACTCCTAATGCCGATTGTCTCGAGTCTTTAAATCAAAGTGAGTACCAAGATTTTTATGAAGAGGTTAATGAATATATCGATCTTTTTGGTTTTAGATGTATGAGCGAGATGAAGCTAGAGCAAAAAGATCTCCACCAAGACCCCTCTTTGCTTTTTGTATTTCTAAAAAACCTTATCAATGCCGGCCAGACTGACCTAGAAGTATTTGAAAAAAGGGAAAAAGAAATAAGAGAAAACGCCGAGAATCTCTTAAGACAAAATATTAGCGGTTTTAGGGGAATGATTTATGGCTGGTCCCTTAAACATGCCAGAAAGGCCGTCATGAATCGGGAAAACACGAGGTTCTGTAGAACTAGAGTGTATGGAATAGTTAGGTCCATGTTTTATGGCATTGGAAAAGACTATACGGCCAAGAAGATCATTAACTCTAAAGAGGATATTTTTTATTTGAACTTACAGGAACTCAAAGGCTCTCTCGAAGGAACCCTAACAACCCAGGACCTAAAAGGGATTATTAATGAAAGGCGTAGGCAGTATGATGACTATGCCGAGGGTGAAGAGCCTGCACCGAGATTTTTTACTCGCGGTCCTTGTTATTGGCAAAATCAGCATTTCCCGGTGGAAGAAGTGGTCCTAGACGATACCCCTTTAGAGGAGAATCAAATGCGCGGAATTCCTTGCTGCCCAGGTGAAATTGAAGGAGAAGTTAAGCTTATCCTTGATCCAGGCGATGATATGGTTCTAAACGGAGAGATACTCGTTACCAAAAGAACTGATCCAGGCTGGATTCCCCTTTATCCTTCTGCCAAAGCGCTCCTCGTTGAACGAGGAGGTCTTCTGTCTCACTCGGCCATCGTTGCTAGAGAGATGGGTTTACCCACCATTGTTTCAATAAAAGGTCTAACCAGCAAACTTAAAACCGGTATGCGTATAAAGATGAACGGTGAAACAGGGCTGATTGAGATCCTTGATTAATTAACCGTCTAAATTTTTGACATATAAAAAGGGACCCACTGCGGTCCTTTTTTTTTAGGTTCATATCTTTCTATGAAATAATCCTAACCGATTAAACAATTTCCCTTGGAGTAAATATGAAGAAAATAATAACTTCAGCATTAATGCTTTTTTCACTTAGTGCCATGGCAGCAGACGGGCTTACGATGAAGATAGAATTACTTGGTTCTGATATTTTTAAGTCAGAAGGCAAAGTTCTTATTGGAGATTTTAGTAAAGTCAGTGGGAACGTCTCTATTAAAGTAAGGCAAGATGGACGCACAGAAACAGTAAATATGGCGGTTCCAGCAACTCAAACACCAAATAATACAAGAATGGAAGTTACGTCAAAAAACAGAATTAGAATCATTGAAGCTGAATATGGGGTAGATGCAACTGTTCCGGCCAAAATCAAAACAAAAATTGGTGGCAAGGTAAAATCTATTAAGATTTCTTCAGAGAACTACCTAATGGCCATGCGTCCTGTTCTTGAAAGACAAGGATTAGATATGCTTCAAGGTATGAATATCTCGAGTGATGATGTTTCTCTATCTTTTGGTTTAGAAATGTCTGATGTTAAATGTTCACTTAATGAAGAAAAAGATCTTCAATGTGATAGCAGTATTAAAATGAATATAGAAGTAGAAGCAGAATAAATAAACTACATCGGACAAGGAAAATCTCCCCTCTCTCCTCCTTGTCCGGTTTTTTATTTAGAGAGCGATACTCAAATCTGTTTCCATTGCATCAAGTTCTTCTTTTTTTGCAGATTTATCATCAACACCCTCACTATGGTAAGTAGAACCGTGAGAAGAGTTAGCTCTTCCAGAAGGATCAATATCGTAATCTTGCCAACGAGGAATCCATCTTTTAACTAATTTCTCTGATGACTTATGTGGGAACTTACTTTCAAAAATCCTTCTATAGAGATAGGCCTCTTTCGTCAAAGGTGTGTTATGAGGATAAGTTTCTTCTCTTTTGGCAAACTCAAAATCACTCACAGCAGATTCGGCAAAGTCCTTTAGGCCATCAACCCAAGAGTACCCAACCCCATCTGAGAACTGCTCTTTTTGCCTCCATAGTACTGAGTCTGGGAGATAAGGATCTTCAGGCGTATCAAAAGCTTTTCTTAAAACATGCTTTTCCATTTTTTCACCTGGAACAATCATTTTCTGTTTTGGATCTAGATTCATAACTTCATCTAAAAACTCTAAATCTAAAAAAGGCACTCTGGCCTCTACACCGGCCCCCATCGTTGATCTGTCAGCTCGTTGCACATCGGAGGTATGTAGACGCTTGACCCTTCTTACTGCTTCTTCGTGGAACTCAAATGCACTTGGAGCATGACCAAAATAAAGATATCCTCCAAACATTTCATCGGCACCTTCCCCTGACAAGACGACCTTCACTCCCTGCTCTCTAATATATTTGGTCATAATATACATAGGTGTTGAAGCTCGAACTGTAGTCACATCGTAAGTTTCGACTTTTTCTATTAATTCTTCGACTAGAGCAATACCCTCTTCAACTGAATAAGTGATCTCATGATGTTCAGTTCCCAAAAACTCAGCTACTTCTCTGGCCTTTACTAGGTCTTTAGAGTCTTTATTTAAACCAATAGAAAAACTCTTTATAGTCTTCCCTTCTTTTTTCATCTCTCTAGCGACAATAGAGGAGACAAGTGAAGAATCAAGACCCCCAGATAAGAGTACCCCAACCGGGACGTCACTCATGAGTCTCTTCTTGCAGGCCTTAGTTAAAAGCTCCCTAATTTTTTCAGGACCTCTCACTGGCCTCTCTTCTTCTGTCCACCATGTAGGATTAAAATATCGCACAAAGCCGGCTTCAGAGGTAAAATAATGTCCAACAGGAAAGGCTTCAATAGATTCACAAACGTCTTGTAGTGACTTTGATTCACTTGCAAACCACATAGCCCCTTCAGAGTCAGTTCCATAAAAAAGTGGTTTTACCCCGATAGGGTCCCTGGCAACAAAAAGTTTTTCTCCATCAGCAATTATAAAAGAAAAAACTCCATCAAGTTTAGAAACTACATCAACTCCCCACTCTTCATAACCATGTAGGATAATTTCACTATCAGATTTTGTTCTTCTAGTATGTTGTTCTTTAAGTTCGCTTCTTAAAGCCTCATGATTATATATCTCACCGTTATGAACTAAATAAGCTCCATCGGTTCCCTCAATTGGCTGTCTTCCTGAATGAAGATCAACTATAGAAAGTCTTTCATGGCATAGGATTGTTCCTGAGTCAGTAACCACATGGCCTCCCTCATCGGGACCTCGATGCACCAACCTTCTAGAGCACTCAATGGCCTTTTCTAAGGTCTTAGTTACTTCCTTCGTTTTATAAACTGCCAAAATACCACACATAATTAATCTCCTATAATTACGAAAACCTCAAGTTTTTTCGCTTTATTTTATGAATCCTAACTCTAAAACGGTATTTTATTAACATTTATTTATAGATTATGGTAATTTTTTAAATATATCTAAATTAAA
>JAIBDQ010000225.1 GCA_024686135.1 Halobacteriovorax sp.
CAGACTCCAAGTTTAGTCTTTTATTTATAATACTTGGACCTACTTCGTTACTCCAAATAACATACTTCTCCCGAAGTTCTATGACAGAGCTTCCAAATGTTTTTAAGTTAGCCATGTACTCACCGAGCATAGAGATTTCTGTTTTAAGAGCTTTAAGTCTCAATAGAATTCTAGACTTGTCAGCAGATTTTAATACAGAACTTTCGGTGATTTTCTCCATGAACTCTACATCTCTAGATAGACTTTTTTGAAGTCCTCTAATTCTGGCATAAGTATAATAGCCAGGGCTTTTTGATGGATGATGCTGAAGTTTAGCTTCTAAACGTTTTCCATTCCTTGTGAGACGTCTCCAGTAATTATTCTGCGCGAACATCCTAAATCCAGTAACTTTTGTCTTCAAAACGCCAATAATCTTTTTAAGTTCGGGGTTAGAGATCATGCCTACAAGTGATTTTTTAGATTCTAATAATGACTTATGAAGTAGCTGATAAGACTCACTATCCACATCAGTGTTTATGGCCTTAATTTGTTTTCCAAAGCCATCGGCAATCTTAATCGCCTCTCTTGCTCTATCTTGCTCAGCCAAAGTCTTTATTTTCGAAACATGTTTATAATCTTTTAATCGATTGAACTTTACGGCGGTCTCGTAGGTTCTAGCTACATTTTCGATATTATGAGATCCATCGAACCAAAAACTTTTGATTCCATATCCAATACATAAAATTGAAATGACACCGACAAAAACGAAAAACTTATGAACACTAGAAAAATGAACTGACTTCACTTTCACTCCACAGGTAAATGAAAATTTGGATTACTTACTCAGGATCGAAAAAATATCGAGACTATGGACAGGTTTTGAAGGTTTTCCAAAGGCCCTGTCTGTTAATAGCTTCTCACATCCTGTGCCGTTAAATCCGTTAATGGGGGCTATATCCCCGTCTCTTGGTATTATGATGGACAGGGGGCGAAATAGAAAGGGAAAATGAAATAATGCTGGCTTCGCTCCAGCAGCTATAGACTTCTTCACAGCTTCAGAATTAAGTTTTTCAAAATAGTAAAACTTACCACTAGCACTCATTATCAGAGCAGTTTGGTTATGTATTGCTTCAATTTTTTGAATTGGAATTTGGTAGTCAGGAAAAATATTTGACAGGTTTACTCGTCTTTTGACTAAATCTACATTGTAAATAAAGTCCTCCACATGAGAAAAATCGAAATTAAAAATAACCTGATGAGCTTCTCCAACGGTAAATGTTGGAAGACATTTTTTATTAAAAAACTCTCTACTAAGCTTATAAACATCAGCCTTGATACTACTTAAGTCATGGTAACTTTCAAGCTTTGCTTTAATTGTTAGATTTTTTTCAGTATAGCTGGCCTCAATCAGTCCTTCCACAGGGAAGAGAGAGATTAGTTTTACGGCGTTAGGAACCGTTTCAATTAGTCTTCCCCATTGCATTAAATTTAAGGTGGACCTTGTTTCTCTAATGATGAGTTGACGACAGTTCTCGATGGTAAGAGCGGCTTCCTCTAAAAGAAAAATAAACTCATTTTGAATCTTTTCCTTAATTGGGTCCAGTCCAGGATGGTTTTCTAGACTTAATTCTGCTTTTCTTCGAATTTCTGAAAGATGATAGTGAACGCGATTTATGACAGGAGACAGACCCGGCTCAGCTAAAATATGAAGGTCTTCAATAGCATCCATTCCGTGCTTGTAATCCTTCAAGAACTTTCCACTTAAGCGTAAATCCATAAACTTCCTGTCTATATATCTTACTCTATTTTATTAGCTTGCTAAATCTTCTGGTGCATCCAGAACACCTCTTAACTTACCTTTAAGCTTTAAGATGGCCTGAGTATGAAGCTGTGAAACCCTTGATTCAGTAACATCTAAAACTGATCCAATTTCTTTAAGGTTTAAATCTTCATAATAATATAATGAAAGAACTAGTCTTTGCTTCTCTGGAAGTTGACCGATTCCTTCTTTAAGCTTTTCTCTAATATTTTTATGACTAACAGCTGTGAATGGATTAACCGTACGGCTATCTTCCATTAATCCGGCCATAAGTTTTTTATCGCCGCGATTAAAAGTTGCTGAGTCATCAATATTTAATAATGAAATTGATTTTGCTTTATTTAAAAGGTCGTGAAATTCATCCTGTGTACAGTTTAATTCCTTACACATCTCATCGTCAGTTGCTGGACGATTGAATTCTGATTCAAGCTTGGCGTAAGTTCTCTCGACTAACTTTGCCTTTTCTCTAATTGATCTTGGAACCCAGTCCTGTGCACGAAGCTCATCTAAGATTGCTCCTCTTACCCTAAACTCGGCATATGTTTTAAACTTATTATCTCTTGTAGGATCAAACTTCTCGATCGCATCCATCAAACCAATAACTCCACATGAAATTAAATCATCAAGCTCAATATTGGCAGGAAGTCTTGCTGCAATTTTTTGGGCAATAAACTTCACCAGTGGTGCGTACTCAACTACTATTTCGTCCTTAACTTTTGGGTCTACAGTCGAACGGTAATCTTTCAAGTTCTTTAATTTCTTCGAGAGTGATGACATCAAGCGCTCCTTAGCTTCCTAGTTGAACTTCTTGTTCAAGGTCATCTACGCCACTATTTGAAGCGTAGGGTACCGAGGAATCTTGTCCGCTTTTGCAAGTAGACAAAGTGGTACCGATGTCTTCTTCGACAAATCGCCGGAGCACGTTAATAAAATTCTTATGTATTCTAGAACCGGCATCTTTTAACAGTATCCGGTCAAAATGGTCGACTTCTAGTGACTCAAAATTAAGTCCACCTAACACTGGAAGCCTGCAAGAAAGGAAGTTGCTTACTGTTTCACTCAGGCTTTTTACTAATTTTTCATATTGTCTATTAGAAGACACCTTATTGAGGAGGAGATGATTTTCACTTACTCCATACTTAGTGTTAAGAATTTTGATTAATGAGTAGCTATCGGTAATTGAGGACCTGTCAGGGGTCACCACAACAAAACGATAGTCACAATAGGCACTAAGAGAAAGAGATTCTTTACTAAGTCCTGCTGGGCAATCAAGAAGAATAAAATCATATTCCTTTTCATGCTCGACCATTATATCGACAATCAATTTATCTAGGCCGGCTTCATTATCTAATAAGTCATAATTTCCATTACAGGCACTTAGAAGATGAAAGTTGCCTTCTGTATAAATACATTCCTCAAAACTTTTCTTAGCACTAAGGAGATCGTAAAAATTATCAGTAATAGGAAGGCCAAGCTTGACCGCCGTATTTGAAAGATTTGTATCGAAATCAACGAGAAGAACTCTATAGCCTGAGTCCGAAAGGACTTTTGCCATTTTTATACTTACTGAAGTTTTTCCAACTCCCCCCTTACCGCTTGTGATGGCAATACTATAAGTACGATTAGGGATTTTCTTTAACTGATGCGCATCAAAGCGCTTGTGTGACATCAGCCATTCCGTGGCATTCTTAGTCGACATCCTGTCTCCTCAATTTCAATGGTTTATTCTTTAGCTCCTACTTTAGGAATTAAAAAAGACTCCCATTATTCGAATTGAAATATACCGGCCAAAATCCTTTCGGCCGTTGCGGATTCAAGGTCGTCTGGTACAACTTCCCCGGTTCCAAAAAATTTAAAAGGTTGCTCTGGGTGGTCCTCTCCTATATTGAAAAGTGCTCCGAAATTTAAACACTCGTCTAGGTGGGAAACCACAAGTCCATTCGCTAAGCTTCTGTACTTAGCGACCACTTTTCTATTATACAATTCTGAATGAATTGCCGAAAGGGTGACCAAGACTTCCACATTATCAAAGGCCCTTCTTAGACCATCAATAAACTTTTTTGTATTGTTAGGAACACC
>JAIBDQ010000189.1 GCA_024686135.1 Halobacteriovorax sp.
GATGCATTGTTAAAGGTTTTACTCTCTTCAAACCATTTTAATTCTTGGCATAAGCGCTGTTTTTGCTTAAATCTGCCGGGTCTGTCGGACTCAAATTCAGTTACAAGTCCTGCCATCTCTCGGTCAGCTCCTTTTTGGTATTTTAACTTTTCAACCAACTCCCCAAGGCCATGGCCTGCATCAAAGTACTCTGTAACTAGATTCAGGATATCTTCTTGCCCCAAAAGTATTGGGTAATATTCTTTTCTATCGTTAAGCCAGTCTTTGGTATCTATATTTTTAGGAGCGCTCTTCCATTTTTGAGAATCTCCCTCATAAGATATTGTATACTCCGTGGCCCTTGAGTGGATAGTGTCTAAGAAGACGCTAGAATTAAAATCTAGGAAGATAACTGTTGTGGCTTTGGCCGGCTCTTCAAGGGTCTTTAATAATTTATTTAAATAGGTGTTCGATAATCTATGAGGATCTTCAATAATAGCAAATCTCCAAGGTAGCTCTAGAGCGCCGTACTCCATAAAAGAAAATAACTCGTCTAGGTCGCCATCTTTTAAATTATAGTTTTTATCTAAGTCAGCTCTTTTAGGCCAAAGAATATCCGCATGGCCACTTCTAACAATTTCAGTAGCATGTTTATGAGAAATGTTTTTCTTATTCGCGATAATTTCGCTAAGAAAATCTACTATCCAGCTTTCTAAAAAATCTCTTGGTGTTGGAGTCTGTGGGCTTGGCTTTAAAATATAAAAAGGGGAGAGTTTTGATTTTTTAAATCCCTCCAGTAAGACTTGTTTTAAATCTAATTTCACTTTAAGACTTCTTCGCGGCTTTGAATAAGCGCTTCAAGTTGATTGCTGATCTGTTCTTTGACTTCATCAAAAGACTTTTCTCCATCAATAATAGATATTCTTTTAGGAAAGAGAGCAGCAGCTTCTTCATAACCAGAGATGAGCAGTTTATAGAAATCATCACCTTGAGATTCAAAATAGTCTTTTGGAGCGTTACGCATCTTCTGTCTATTATGAGATGTTTCTAAACTGATCTTAATATAGATAGTCATATGCGGAACGAGGTTAAGCGGAAAATGCTTATGCAGCTCTAAGACTGTTTTGGTGCCTAAGTTTCTAGCTTTGCCTTGGTAAGCAATCGTTGAGTCTAAATATCGGTCTAGGATAACTATTGTTCCTGGGTTGTTTAGCTCTTTTAAGGTTACTTCTTGGAGAAGCTGAGCTCTTGAAGAACAAAAAAGATGAGCCTCCGCAAGCGGGTTAATGGGTTCTTTAGATTCCAAAATGGACTTTCTTAGTTTTTCCCCAAAACTAGTTCCCCCTGGCTCTCTTAAAACAAGAACTCTAAAGCCTTTATTTTCTAAGAATTCTTTAGCGTGCTTTAGTTGGGTAGATTTTCCCGCACCCTCTATCCCTTCGAAACTTAAGAAGAAACTTCCAGGGAATGCTGGGGGACGAAATGAATCTAAAAGGTCTTTTGGAATTTCTGACATGGGAGATAGAATATCTCCCTAAGACTCTATTCGTAAAGTGCCTCAAATGCTTTTTCCGGGTCCTCTTCTTGTGAAGCAGGTTCTCTCTCTGCGTCAACTTCATCTAGATATTCATCTAGGTTTTCGTCTTCCGGATCAAAGGTTTCCTTGGCAAGTTTAGAGCGAACTGGGTCCAGCTCTACAGGGTCAGTTCCATCATCATAATAATAATCGTCTGGGTCTTCTACTACTGGTTTTTCTATCTTTTTGGCAGCCGGCACTCTTCTCGGAGCTCTGTTTTTAAAAGCCTTAGATTTTGTAAAAGATGGTTTTCTACTTCTCGCTTTTACTACCTTTTTTGCTTTATTGGCGTTGCTTATAGCTCTATTATTTTTTGCCGTACTTGCTGGTTTTCTTGGCTTAATGATAGCTCTTTTAACCATGGGCTCAGCTTTAGTTTTTACAACTTTATTTGGAGCGCCAGGTGAAAGGAATACATAAAGAATACCTGCTAAGGCGAGGCTTAAGACTGCGCCCCAGACATAAGTTTCTTTTTTGCTACTGCTTTTTTGAAAATCGACTGGGTCTAAATCTGGAATATTATCAATATCTGCCTTTGTTTCATCTTTATTTGCATACTTGTCATTGTGATGCTGAGCTCTTTTACCATTATTGATATTCCCTAAGTAGGCGAGCCCTGCCATAGCGTCTCTTTCAATCAGTTCTTCATTTTCGGATTCTAGTGATTGATCAACTTCTTGATCTGAGGCCGTGAAGAGGTTTACTTTTGGAATTCCTGGAAGATCTTCAGAGTGAGAGCTTCTTCTATCAAACTCAGACCACTGATGTAGGTTAAACCAAGAATGACCATCTACAGAAACTGAGTCTGTAACAAGTAAGTCTCTAGACTGAACCATGTCCACAATTTCTTCTTTAGAAAACGGACCTGACTTTAGTCCATCTACTAAGATATAAACTTTTTCACCAGTAGGCACTTGAACGGCGGGAGTTTCGCTCTCATCGTTTCTTCGCTCATGGTTTTTAGTTTCGTCAGTCATTTAATCCTCGCTATGGACTCATCGGGGGTCCTCGCGAAGAATTAAAATAGTCGGTTAATTTAAGGCCTGTTTTGGAAGATATTGCCGAATAAAGGCGGTTTTAAAACAAAAAAGCCAGGCTTACGCCTGGCTCTTTGATATATATGCTTTTGAAGGGTTTACTAGAAAGCACTCCAGTAAACATTTGCACCTAGACCGAAATCCTTAGCCCAACCGTCGGCAATTAATTGACCGTCGTATGGCTTAAAAGGAGTTCCACTTACAGATACACCCGCGTAAACAGCTGGAGTAACTTGGTGTCCAAGCTCCATTGTCATTGCGATACCGTCTTGTCCACCTCTTAGGTTTTCAATTTGCTTATTATAAGATTGGAAAAGTTCCTCAGTTAGAGAAAGTGACCAGTCGTCAGATAAGCTATAAGACTGAGTAAGTACGGCGTATAGGTAGTGAGTTGAAGTTGAACTATCAGACTTGTCGATACGGTCTCTTACAGCTCCGTAAAGAGTTCCACTTAGGTTAACTTTGCCCATGCTACGGCTAACTGAAGCAGAGATTCTGTTCAGACCGTATTGATTGATTGCGTTTCTTAATTCTTTGTCTGGGTAAAATCTTTTTTCAAGGTTAGCAGAAAGGTTAATTCCGTGCTTGGCTTGAGAAAGGATTCCAGAACGAGTGTACTTAAGAACCATACGAGCATAACTGTAATCAGTTTCTTCGTTTGGTACAGACGTACGTGTTAATCTGTTAGACATTTGTAATCTGTCTTTGTCAGTGATCTGGTACTTTAAGTAAGCAATGTGAGTTTGCTTAGAACCAGCGATTTTGTTGTCTGATCTTCTTTTTGCATCTACTGCGTGTAAAAGAGATAGTCCAACTGGTGAAGCCTTTAGGGCCTTTCTTACGTCTCTCATTGAGACAGTGTTGTTACCGGCTGCAAAAGCTGAGGCTCCTAATGTAAGTCCCGCTAGAGCAACGATGAAACGATTTGCTTTCATGTTTTAACTCCTTCAAAAGTTTGTTCTTCAATTGTGATGAAAGTCAGCCATCAAATTAAAATTGCAGACAGAAAATACTGCAAAGATGAATAATCTCAACTAAAAAAGTCGGTAATTGAAACATTTACCTTGAAATGTAAGTTAATGTAAGATTGAAATTCGGAAACCCTTGTTTTTACGAGTATCTAGTCATCTTATTTTTCACATGAGACAATCTGACACTAGCAAGTATCTGAATAATGGAATGTAAGTTGTTTGTCTTTATACTGAGATTTATTCAATTGATCAGAGGGATTTTTATCCCTCTTTTGGCTTTAATATTGTTTATTTTCAGTAAAAAGCTTCGAAAGAGGTATTTTTTTGAGGATAGAAACTTAACCGACAAAGCAAAGTCTTTTAATAGAAATGCCCATATTGCCTTTGAGGTAAGTAGCGAAGGAGAGTTTGAGCAAGTAAAGCCCTTGCTCGATCTTTATCTAAAAAGAGGACTCTTAATTGAACTTATTTATTCATCGGATAGCTTAGAAGAGAAAATTCAAAAGCTAACAGCAGAGCATTCAAACCTTAGAAGCCTAAGGCTTCCCATACTAAGCTATGGAATAATTCAAAACGACCTATTAGGTTTTCAGAATATCTCTTCATGGTTAACTGCCAAACAGCTAATCCTTTGCCGTTACGATTTTTATCCGGAACTTCTTCTTTATGGACTTAGAAAAGATGTGAGGTTTAGCCTCGTCTCGGCCACTTTTAGGAATAAGTCTTTTTCTTGGTGGAATAAGTCAGTTTTTAACTTATTTGATTTTATTTTAACCGCTAGTAAAGAGGATAAGAAAAAAATTTTGGGCCTTGGTGTTTCTGAGGATAAAATTAGTACCTATGAGTTTAGAATTCCTCAGATTATAGAGAGGATACAATCAAAAGAAACTAAGTTAGAAAAGTTTAAAGAACTACTAGACCTTATAAATGCTTTTTCTAAGCATAAACGAATCATTATGGGATCGGCTTGGTCTAATGAAGTAGAAGTTTTTAGTGATGAAGAATTTAGATCTCATATCAAAAATAAAAGCCACTTAGTCTTACTCTTACCTCACGAGTTTGACGATAAAATCAGAAAAGCCTTTAACCTCTATCCGCAGCTCCCTATTCATGTCTATAAAGATGGAGAGAATTTAAAAGACTTTATTGAGGCTTATAATTCTTCACCTGGAGTCTTAATTTTTGAGGTTAAAGGAATTTTATTGGAGTTATACTCCTATTTTGGTCATGCCTTTGTTGGCGGTGGACATGGAAGAAGCGTTCATAGCCTTCTTGAGCCTTTTTTAAGTGGCTGTCATATTTATTGTGGACCAAAGGTTCATCGCTCTACAGAATATGACTTTATACAAAATGAAGGACCAAAAGATTTGAATATAGTAGAAAACCTTGAGAGCTTTTATTCGATTTATAAAAACGTTGAAGAAAAAGAGTTAAGCTCACTTAGATTAGAGCTTGGAAACAGTTTTGCGGCGAGCTTTAATAAAGAAGTAGATAACTTAAACGGAGGAACCCTAAATTGATTGAAAAGAATTTAGATATGACTCTTGTTGGGAAAAATTACTTAAGTTTTCTACTTAGTGTTGAGCTATTGGATAGGAAACAAAAGGTTCTCTTACTGGATGATGATCGTTTAAGTTATGGGCAGCTTTATAGCGACTCTCTTCCACAGCTTGAAATTGATTTTTTAAAGACCTGGGGTGAGGATAGAAATTTAGAGCCCTTTCTTCATTTAGATAAATATATAAAGAATCGCCACCTGACATTTGTGATAGGGGATAACCTTATAAGACTTGGGGGAAGGCCTAGTAATAACTTCTCAGAGATTCTTAGAAAGCTTCCTAATATGTTGCCGGCCGGATTAGATATAGGATGGCCCTATGAGACAGAAGAGGGGCAAAAAGAGTTTGATGAAGCTTTTCTCGCTTTTACAAAAAGAATTGCCCAGAATGCCTTTAGGTATAAGTCGGTACAAAGCTTTAATACTGCCGTCTTTTTAGCTCATTGCCCTGCGGATATTGTAAAGTGTTTTGAATCTTTTGAAAATGTCTTTAGGGACTTAAGTCTAGATCCTTATGAAGGGCAAAATTCGGAACTTACCTTCTTCTTTATGGCGCGAGGAAAGTTTCAAAAGAAGTTTTCAATGGAGCTTAGCCGGTTTGA
>JAIBDQ010000093.1 GCA_024686135.1 Halobacteriovorax sp.
AAAGCCTACCTAAACTAAAAAGCAGATATGCTCCAGGAAAAACAATTGTTGCCCAGTTTGAGTGCTTAACAGATCTAGAAATAGGACAAAAGCTACTGGCTGAGAACTCAATTAAAAGTATCTTAGTAGATGGCTGGGCCCATCGCTCTATCACCAGGGATGTTTCAAATGGAATTCCTGTTCCTCCAGAACTGGATCCAGAAATGAAGGGTAAAACTTTCTATGTTTGGCCAGAATCACTTGTTGCCCCTCTTGGATTTACCAAGGCAGCTCTTAAGAAACTCGGAAAAGACCCTGAGACTTACAAAGATTATTGGACAGACCCAGAGGCTAAGGTGTTTCAGTTCTTAGGACAGGATAATATTTACTTTTATGTCCTTATGCAGGGAGCCCTCTGGCTTGGAACTCAGGCTGATCCTTTTCGCCAGCCAGAAAAAGGCGAACTTCAAATGACAGAAGTTTTTGCCAATTATCACCTCCATGCAGATGGAGAAAAGATGAGTAAAACCAAAGGTAACTTTTATAATGCTGATGACCTCACAAAAATGGGATATTCAGCTGATCAAATTAGATACTTCCTTGCCATTCTTTCATTAGGTGAGAAGAACTCCAATTTCGACTTTGAAGTATTCAAAGAAAGAAACAAGTTCCTTGCTGGACCTCTTAATGCCGCAATGGAAAAACCAATTTCAGCTTGTAATGGAAAATTTGAAGGCGTTGTTCCCGATGGAAAGCTCATCGGAAAAACAAAAAAAGAAACTTATAAAGTCGTTCAGAACTATTTGCGTATGATGGAAAGAGGAGATTATGCAAAACTTCTTTTTATGGTTGAGAACTACGCGAGAATCATAAATGGCCTATTTACTCAATTTAAGCCTCACGATGACCGCCACGATGAAACAGAAAGAGCTGATGCACTTTTCTCAAGTTTTTTTATTTTAAAGAATCTGATGATCATGCTCTCCCCATTTGCCCCTGAAACAATGGAAAAGCTCAGAACTAGCTTAAATCTACCCGAATCTGTTCTCTCTGTTGATGAACTCGGAAGACCAATTGAAGCTGGGCATAAAATTGGAGAACAGACCCAGTACTTCCCTTCGGTAGAGGACTAGTCTTTAGATTTTTTGAATACTTAAAATAAGAAACTCTTCTGAGCCATTTTCGAATTTAACTTCGTAGTTAAAGATTTTAAAGATATATGACTTTTTATCTTCTTTTTGGGCGGAAGGTCTAGGGTCTTGCTCTAAAACCTTTTCAATAAGTACGGCCTCTTCACTTGAAACCAATTCTTTTATCCCTTCACTCCAGAGGACTTTAGGTTTAAGAATATTTTCAGGATTAGGAACCCAGGCCGACTTTGCTTCAGGCACAATATCCGCGTAAGGAACATAGGGCTTAATATCAACAATCGGAGTTCCGTCTAACAAGTCGATCCCACCTACTTTAAGAAAGATTTTCTCCTCAGAAATATCAACCTTCAAGAGTTTCACCACCGTCAAACCCAAGTGGTTTGGTCTATGGGGTGAGCGAGTGGCCCAGACGCCCATTTTTTCTTTTCCACCTAACCTTGGAGGCCTAACAAGACTTTTTTCTCCGTCTCTAATGGCCTTATCAAAAATAAAGCTTAGCCACAGATGAGAAAAGTCTTCGATACCTCTAAGGGCTTCGGAGTTAAAATTATTTAAGTCAAATTCAAGAATCCCCTCTGCCTCCATGATAAGACCGCTTTGTCTTGGGATACCAAATTTATCTTTAAAAGGTGTTTGAATATGACAGAGTGGGGTTATTTCCATTACTTAACTTTAGGGAAAATCATTTGCAAAGTGTTTTCATCTTTATTTTCAATTCTGAGTCCAGAGGGCCTTGTTCCGACAGGAACGGGATGAGCTCGACTAAACGATGTCACCATAACTCTTTTAGACCTTGATCCACTTCCCTCTTCAATCTTTTCAATTCGCGCTTCACCTGAAATAGAAACTTGTCCATTTTTAACTTCAATATTAATGGATGAATTATCAATATTTGAGATGTCCATTTCTAAAATCACTGCATCACTAGTTACTTTCTCAACAATCTCTCCAACCTTTACACCCATCGCCCCAACAGTGGCCTCTTGAATTGAGTTCTCCATCATTTTAAAAATAGAACCCGTATCTTTAAAGGCACGCTCCATCTGACTTTGCATATCTTTTAGATCGTCATCCATTTGGTCGGCAATGCTTTTATCACCTCGGCTTTTTTTACTTTGATCTGATAACTTAAAGTTCTTTTCAAATCTTTTAATCTGAATATCAGCTTGTTCTTCTTTTTTTGATTTCTTAGTTTCTAGGTTTGGTTGCCAAAGGTTGATTACAATGAAAACACCAAAAAGTGTTCCACAAATAAAAGATATAAACATTTTCATTTGCTAGCTCCTCAAACAAAAAAGGGGCCCAAAGAGCCCCCTAATTTTCTTAGATGATTTCTGAAATTATTCAGCTGCAGGTGCAGTGGCTTCCTCAGCTGGGGTTTCATCGGCAGGGGCCGCTTGCGCTTCCTCTGCAGGTGCTTCGTCTTCAGCTGGTTTAGCTGCAACGGCTGCCTTGATTAAACCTTCAGCAACGAGGATTTTCACTTTTTCTTCGCCATTGATCCATTTCCCTTCGGCATTTTTAACACCAAAGCGACCAGATCTTTTCTTAATTACAGTGTACTCATCCGTTTGCTTAACGACTTCCATAATGTTCTCCATTAGATTAGAAAGTGCAGGCAGTTTATGTAATTCCAATTGTTTTGACAAGCGTTGTATGCGTAGCAATAACTAAATGAAATTTCTCTAAGTATCTATAATGAGATGGCCCTATTTGCTAAGAGAGGCTTTAATCCCTAGAATAATGATATGCGAAATTTTCTATTAGCAATGCTTATTTGGCCAGTCTTAGCCCATGCTGACTTTGATATCAAAAGTTTTATGCATACTCCTAAGCAAATGGATTCAAATCTACATATTGATTACTCCCATACTTCAGTCGAGGCTGAGTACTTAGAGGTCACGACTAAGTCCATTGATAGACAGCTCACTGACGACAGGATTTCCTTAAATTACCTCTTCGGACTATTCGATGATCTAACACTGGTTTTTAATTTTGATAAACTAACCTCAATAAGAAAAGATACATTCGTAAACAATGCCTCAGGTCTTGTCACAACTGATGAGTGGACAGGCTTTACTGATATTAAACTCGGTGCGATTGCAAGAATTAAAAATGGAAGCTCAGGCACCACCATTATGGATGTTCTATTTAATTTTAGTCCTGGAATCTTTACCAAAGAAGAAGGTGTCCCAAAGTCCACATCATCCACAGGATCTGGGGATGGCAAAGTTGGTAACGTCTCAAATGGTGGCCATGTCTTTGAAGGTGGGGTTCGCTTTGGAAAACCAATGAAAGGGGACTGGGAATGGCAGGCTAAGTTATTTTATATCCTAAGATTAAAAGCCGACGAAGTCGATCTTGCTGATAATTCAGTTGATAAAATTAATTCATATGGGCGATATTTTATTAGTTTCAAAGCTCAAAAGTTCCTTATGGGAAATGAATCTTCTCTCTGGACAGAGCTCATATACGATCAGCAAAGTGCTTTCAAAAAACGCGATACCACTTCAGGTTCCTTGGATCAGTTTGCCACCGCAACCCAATATCACTTTAAGCTTGGGGCGAGAACTTCTCTTCTTTGGCCTTCTCTGTACGGCGGCGTATATGGCGGAATCATAAAAGTAAGTGATGTTGAAGGAAAGTCTAGCGGTGTACCCATTACAATAAAAAGCTCTCTTGGAAAAATAGTTGGAGTAGAGTTTAAGATTACAATCTAAATGAATAAATTTCTTAAATTAATGAGCTATTGGCCTCCTTTTTTCGCCTCTGGAATAAAAGTAAAGATCGTGGGTGATAATAAGGACCAGTTCCTAGTTTCGATGCCACTTAGAATTTATAATAAAAACTACGTTGGCACTCACTACGGAGGGTCTCTTTATTCCATGTGTGATCCCTTTTATATGCTTATCTTAATGGAGAAGTTAGGCCGAGAGTATTTAGTCTGGGATAAAGCGGCGCATATCCAGTTTAAAAAACCAGGAAAAGGAAAAGTCTCTGCTCACTTTATAATTTCAGATGAAGAAGTCCAGAGCATTAGACAAGAAGTAGAGAGTAAAGGAAAATGGGAACCACTATTTACAATAGAAGTTAAGGACGAGTCTAACGAAGTCGTTGCCTTCGTTGAAAAAAAATTATGGGTTAAGAAAAAGACGGAGAAAAAATGAAAACAATGACTACCATCATCTTACTTTTTACAATTCAATCATGTGCGACCAGAGTCGTGAAATGGTCTCATCAATGTAGAAAGCACCAAAATGGAGAGGCTTGTTATAAGGCGGGATTAAAAGAGTATTCACTTATTGAAGAAGTTAAGCGATTAGATCAAAAAGAAATAAAAAGAAACTCTGCCAACTGGTTCAAAGCCGGTTGCGACTTAAAGCATGAGGACTCATGCAAGAAACTAAAAACATTTGAAAGGTACTTGAAATAACATGAAAGAAACATTTCAAGAGCGTTGCGTCAACAGCATTTATTGACATCCCTACTTAATTCGCCGAACTTATTAGTCATGACACGTTTTCTTTAGGAGTAAAGATGAAAATTTTAGTAACTATTTTAATTTCCATTGTTAGCTTTAATCTTTTTGCAGCAAAACCCAGTGATACATTCAAGCTAACGAACCTAAAGATGACACAAATACTATTAACTATCACTGAAGAGGATGAGTCTTCAGATGCTGAAATAAGCCAGATTCGATATAAAGAAGTTAAGCCTTCTACAATTGAAGTCAGTATCTCAACTTATCAACCCCTTTCCGATAAGGAAAAGAAAGAGTATCAAAGTGAGTTTGACACAGACGTTAACTATATCGCTCAAATGATAGGAAGTGATCGGGTTAAAGTTAAAGTCAACTTCAGCGTTGTACAAAAGTGATTTTTAGACGGAATTATTTATCACAAAAGAAAAGTTTAATAATAGATTTCTAATTTACTTAAAATCTCTACCTGCTAAGATTCTACTTTCTCTCGTTAGTCTCTCCATTTCTTTATTGATTTTAGAAATCGGACTAAGATCTGCCGGCTATATTGTACAAACAGGCAGAGAAGCAACCTTTGAAAAAGAGAAGTCCGACTCCCTTAGGGATGAGTTCATTTTACTAAGAAATGAAATTAAATATGAAAAGTGGGTTGTCGCCCTTGGAGATTCATTAACTAATGGAAGCAATGTCCCCGTACACAAAAGTTATCCATTCCAGCTATTTCAAAATCCGGGAAATAAATTATCTAAAAACAAAGTACGATTCAATATTTTAAATCATGGATACTGTGAATCGAATACCTTTCAATCGCTTAAGCAATTAGAACAAATTATTACAGAGTGGAACAGGAAGCCAGACATAATGATCTTCTTAGGTGGAGCTTCGGACTTGTTTAGTCCAATCAGTAATAAGGAGCAAAGTGAATTTGATAATATCATAGACAGAATAAATAATCATAAAGAGAGCTTTTTTAAGACAACGCGAATATACAAAGTTTACCGGGGGATAAAGCTTAATTTAAAAACTTATTCCGAATATGACGGTATAACTGAAGATGAATTCAACAGAGAATTCCCGGAAAATAAAATTGTTGAAACGTTTGTTTTAGGAAAACGAGAAAAAGCCTTTCAAGAAATAGATACTCTTAAAAGTAAATTCAAAGACATTCATTTTGAATCAATCTTAAACTCTATTGTAGACAAAAATCTGCACCAGAGGGCAGAGGTCGTTCGAATAACATTAGACTTTTTTGAAAGATTTCCTCGTCTTTTTAGATATAGTGGAGCATATCCTCTACATAGATTGATTATCTCGTTTAATCAGCAGTCTGAAATTACGGCAGATCAAATCGCTTCGAAACTCGAAGAGATACGTTCTAAAAACCCATCCGTTAGCGAAACTAAAATCTTTCAAAAATACTATCAGCTTTTTAAGGAGAAAGACAAAGCGATAGAAAGAATAGAAAAGAGTAGGTTAAAAAACCTAAGGGCAATTGCTACTTTATGTAAGAAAAATAATATTCAATTGGTCATTCAAAACTATCCCGCAAATTTTAATGGTGCAAACTCTGCACTAAAAGAAGTTGCCGATGAATTCAACCTCCCTTTCGTAGATAATAATAAAGTTTTTAATAGTTTAATCACTGATAAAAAAACACGTATGAAGTACCTCGCTGAAGATGAGCATCCATCGGAAGAAGGATATAAAATTATGGCTGATAATGTATGGCAAGTCCTAAAAAGTTTGTAGATTTAAAGACATTAGAAAAAGGATGGAAAGAAGCACTTGAGATACAAGAGCTTTCCAATAATATTGAAAAATTAAATTTTTTTCTTGAAGCGGAACTAAAAAACAAAAAAGAAATATTACCAGAACGTTCATTACTCTTTTCAGCCTTCAATTCTACATCTTTTAAAAATGTTAAAGTGGTCATCATCGGTCAAGATCCTTACCACGGCCCAAGTCAAGCGCACGGCATGAGCTTCTCTGTACTTCCTGGAGTTAAAATTCCACCAAGCTTGAGAAATATCTATAAAGAACTTGAAAGTGATTTAGGAATCGCCCCAGCTGAACATGGGTACCTCTCCTCATGGGCCAAGCAAGGTGTCTTACTTTTAAACTCTGTGCTAACTGTCGAAGCATCAAAAGCAGGAAGTCACCATGGAAGAGGTTGGGAAATATTCACTGATAAAGTCATTGAAGTATTAAATCAAAAAAAAGAAAACCTCGTTTTTTTACTTTGGGGAAGTCCCGCCCAAAAGAAAGCGTCAAAAGTAGATTCAACCAGGCATTATGTCTTAAAATGTCCGCACCCTTCACCATTGGCAGCCTATCGAGGCTTCTTTGGTTGTAAGCACTTTTCAAAAACTAATGTCTTTTTAAAGACCAAAGGTATCAAGCCTATAGACTGGTCTATTTCTTAATTATGTCTAAATACTGTTCAAAACCATAGATAAAATCGGATTTTAGAAAGTTTTTTAAATGATCATGAAAGAGAAAATATTCTTGTAAATGTATTAGATATACCCAAGGAACACTGTCCGCGACCATTAAGTTCATCCTCTCATAAAGCTCCTTTCGTTTTTCTGAAGGGGGCATTACCGTACTGGACTTATAGAGTTTGTTGAACACTTCCTCGTTGTATCCAGCGTAGTTTGTTCCGGGAGGTTTATTGGGGCCATAAAGTAATTGAAAAAAGTTTTCAGCGTCAGGGTAATCACCAATCCAACCATAAGATAAAAGCATAACCTCTCTATTCTGAATTCTTCTTTTAAATTCTGGAAAGGTTGAATTAATCGTTTCAATCTTTATTCCAGCCGACGCTAATTCCTTTTTAAAATATTCAGCTTGCTGACGATGATGGGTCTTATTCATTGTATCTAAAGTTATAAGTGGTAGACCTTTACCATCTGGATATCCAGCAAGGGCCAGCTGCTCTTTTGCTTTTTCTATATTCTTTCCTTTCCAAGGGTTCTTAAAATCCTTTTTGTACCCAGAAAGCCCTGGAGGGATTATTGACTGCGCCGTTAGCCCTGTCCCATTATAAAAAAGCTTATTAAATTCACCAATATCAATCGCCAGGCTAATAGCTCTTCTTAAATGAACATTTTGTAGAATTTCATGAGATTGATTAAAAGCTAAATAATAGGTCGACAGACTTGGAGCCACTTCTAAATGCACTCCTTTCTTTTTTAAGTCGTCAGATAACTTATTTCCGATAATTGAGGAGTCAAAATTATCTTTTGGTATATCCAAATAATCGATCTTTCCTGCTGAGAAGTTAAGCCACTGTGTTTGATTTTCCAAAATGACTCTGACATCTATCTCATCAACTAATGGAATCTTCTTTCCCGCATAATTCTTTACAAATTCACTGTACTCAGGCGCCCCTTCTCTTGGAAAAAACTTATCTCTATAATTTGGGTTTTTAATATAATGAAATTTAGATTTTACGACATATTCTTTAAGAATAAAGGGACCTGTTCCCACCGCATGCATAGGAAAGTCTTTACCATACTTCTCTACCGCTTCTCGGGGGATGGCATATGAATAACACATGGCCAAGGCATATAAGAACTGTGGATATACTTTATTTAATTTAAATTGCAGCGTGTGGCTATCAACTGCTTTTAATCCAGATACTGGTAAATCATAATTAGAGTTTCCAGTTTCCCTCCACTCATTTAATCCTTCAATTCTTCCGTCAAAAAGCCACCATCCAGAAGAGCCTAGCTTCTTATCTGCGATTCTCATGATTGAATAAACGAAGTCTTTTGCTACTAGTTCCCGTCCTTTTCCATTATCAAAAGCAGCGTCATCATGGAACATCACTCCTTTTTTAATCTTAAAAGTGTAAGTAAGACCATCCGCGCTTACCTTCGGTAAGCCTTCCGCTAAATTGCCTTGAAGTTCATATGGTCTTTTTAAATAGTGATATTCTAGTAGGCCTTCATAAACCTTAGCCACCTCTTTTGCAGTTGAAACATTAGCGGCATAAACAGGATCAAAACCCTGAACATCTTGGGTATAAACATGAAGTATCTTCTTACTTGAGCTATTTGCTCTCTTTTTCGAGCAAGAAAAACCTAATAACATACTGAAAATAAGTAGATAAACCTTCATTTAAAATCCTTTCTTTATTCAATTTCTAGAATGACGATAAGTTATCATGAAAAGAATATTGTTTTTACTCTTTTTATTTCCAACTCTTTCAATGGCCTGTGAGGATCATCCTACGGTACAAGATAGTAAGCCACTTTGGGTCAAGACACTCCTAAAAGCTGCCCACTCAAAGCATAAAGATCATAAGCATGAACATAAATCATCGAAGTCAGTAAAAAAAGAGTCAGTAAAAAAGCCTTCCAATAAATAGTTTAAGAAAGAGCTTTTTTATACATCTTAAGTGCCTTTTGACGGCTCTTCGTGTAGCTAACTATGGGGAAAGGATAATCTTTTCCAAGAGTGCAACCGGCTTCGGCCAATTCAATCATATCCGCCAAGTCTGGTTGATGAATCTTTTTCGAATTAAGGGAAGAGAGTTCAGGACACCACTTTTTTATAAACTCCCCCTCACCATCAAATTTTTGAGATTGGGAATATGGATTAAAAATTCGAAAGTAAGGCTGAGCATCACAGCCCGTACTTGAAGACCATTGCCAACCTCCATTATTAGCAGCAAGGTCAAAATCTAATAACTTACTCGCAAAATATTTTTCACCTTTTTTCCAGTCCACAAGAAGAGTCTTACAAAGAAATGATGCGACAACCATCCTAAGACGATTTGGCATCATTCCTGTTTCGTTAAGGCATCTCATGGCGGCATCAACAATGGGAAAGCCAGTTCTTCCCTCTTTCCATGCATTGAACTCCTTTGTCGTTCCAGACCAAGGAATTCCTTCATATTTAGGTTTAAATTCTTTTTTTACCACATGCGGAAATTGTCCCAGGATCATTTGGTAAAACTCGCGCCAAATAAGTTCGCTAAGCCAGATATCATGTCCGCTGGACTTATTTTTTAAACTCAGCCTAATCATATCTCTTATAGAAATGCAGCCAAATCTAATATAGACCGAGAGGTTCGAAGTTCCTTCCATGGCAGGAAAATCTCTTGTTTTATCGTAGTTAGCTATCTTTTTACCAAATGATGAAAGGAGTTTCTTTCCTTTAGAGGTACCACCCACCAAAGTATTTTGAGTCTTCTGAAATCCCATCTTTTTAAAAAGCTCTAATTTAAGTTTAGAGTTACCTTTCTTAATTTTGTTAAGATTAACTTTATAGTCTGAAATATTCTTTCCTTGATTTAAGAATGCTTCTAGCCACCTTCTCTTGTAAGGCGTAAAAACGGTGTATGGAGACCCATCTCCTTTTAAAACCTCATGGGGTTCAAAAAAAACACTATCCTTGTAAGTTGAGACATTCCCAATTTCTCGAATGACCTTATTGTCTCTTTTAAGAGCATATGGCTCATAGTCTCGATTGAAATAGAGATGGTCTATTTTTAGTTTTTTAAAAAGTTCTGGAATAAGCTTTATCGGATCACCCACAAGAGTGTGAACTCCAACTTTCTCTTCTATTTCTAATAGAGCCTCATAGATAAAGCTTACTCTTCGATCTTCAGGCTCAAGTTTTTCTAGAATCTTTTTATCAAAAACAAAGACAAGAGATACTTCATCGCATTCTTTTGTAGCAGCACTTAAAGCCGCATGGTCATGTAAGCGTAAGTCTCTTCTAATCCAAACCAGTCCTTTTTTCATACCAAGTTTTTCTTAACCTTATTTAGCGCTTGATCAAGACTTTGAAGCGATGGGATCATCTCAATTTGTTTAGCCGCATACTGGGTTGGGTCGATATTCCCTCCACCAATCCATAGATTAGTGTTATCCGGTAATTGGTTCCTAAGATTATTGATATAGTTTTTTGTAAAATCTGGTTTTTCCTTATTCAAAAATGGGCTTACTCCCACAAGAACAATTCCTGCCTCAATCTGCTTTGCCGTATCTGCTAAAGATTCCGCAGGCATATTTACTCCAAGGTAGACATAGTTAAGACCGTAATGTGCGCATAAGAGGGCACCAACCATAATACCAAACTCGTGAAGCTCTCCTTCAGGGGTGGTTAAGATAATAGCCTTATCTTTAATGACATTCTTTCTCTTCATTCCAAAAAGAATCTTGCCTACATGAAATCGAATCAAAGCCGAAAGACTATGCTCCTGTCCAATATTTATTCTCTTACTAGAGACTTGCACTCCTACTTCGTGAAGCAGCGGTGCGAGTAAGTCCAGTGCAAATGCTCTTGGATCTAGATTGGCCGTTAGTTTTTCAAGTTCATGATTAATTATATCTAACTTGTAGTTATCAAGGGCAAGCATCAGGTTTTGGAGAACCCGATTAAAATCAATATCCTCTACGACCGTCCTTTCAACAGCGAGGTTATCTTTATCCACAAACTGATCATGGAGATCCTTTAAGTGCTCATCGGAATGATTGGCAATATCTGAGATATTATTACCAATTGAGACAAGGTCATAAAGCATTGTTAGCCTTTCAACCTGCTGCTCATTATACAGCCTTCTACCATTGGCATTTCTTTCTGGGACGACGGCACTATACCTTTTCTCCCAGGCCCTAATGGTATGCGGGTTAATCCCAGTGATCTTTGATACAAATTGAATTGAGTAGTCTGATTTTTCCATAATTATCCCGCTATCTTTTCTTTTCTATAAGCAAATATTTTTTCTATATCTCTTTTTATAATAGGACCAAGAATTAGCTCTCCTAGAAAGCCACCTGGAACTTTGTAGTAAACGATATCTTCCATTAAGGTACCTCCTTTATAGGGAGTAAACTTATGAGTGTGGTACCAGGTCTCATAAGGGCCACGCTTTTGCCAATCAACAAACTCTTCTTCAGGAGTCCATTTCTTGATTATCGTCTTCCATTTAAGGGGCAGGCCCCTAACCCTTAGTTTATAGTCAAACTCTGTTCCCTCTTCAATCTCGGGAGTTGACGAGCGTAAAATCTTAAAGTTCATCCATTTTGGAGTGATCTCTTCTAAGTTTTCTGGTTTACAGAAAAATGAAAAAACTTTCTTTCTATCATCCGGAAGCCACTGAGATTTTACTAGCTTTTGATGCACGACTTTCTTATCACCTGGTGGAAGTTTTTTTTTATGACAGACATCCTCAAGTGCTTCTGGAAGTGTACTAAATTCAAAGGTAAAACCATTTTCTTCTAACCTTTTTGGTACAACTTTTTGTGAGTCTAGCAAAATGGTCGACATATCTCCGAACAAGGTCTTCAAAACAAAAGAAGGCACTGGAAACAAAGTAGGTCTG
>JAIBDQ010000227.1 GCA_024686135.1 Halobacteriovorax sp.
ACGGTGAATATGGATGGGACGGCCTTGTACGAATCAGTGGCGGCCATCTTTATAGCTCAGGCCTATGGAATTGATTTGAGTATTGGTCAGCAGATGGTGATCTTTATGACGGCCTCATTAGCCGCGATTGGTGCAGCAGCAATTCCAGGAGCTGGACTGATTACAATGTCGATTGTTCTTGGTGCTGTTGGTCTACCACTTGAGGGGATTGGGCTGATTCTAGCGGTTGATAGATTGCTTGATATGTTCAGAACCACTGTAAATGTCTTTGGAGACGCGGTTGGGACCATTGTTGTAGATAGTTATATGGACCGGGAAGGGAAGGTCTGAAAGATTAAGGACTTTTGAAGTGTTGGCAGGAAAAGTTGTCAGATTTCAAGAACTTAGGACTATCTAAGTAGGTAAAACTTGACTAAAATGCCTTTTGTTTGACCCCCTTTTATAGGGATGGGACAATAGGGTATTCGGAAGACGGATCTTCCAGTACGAATTGAGGACTTTATATGTTCATGAATAATTTCAAAAACTTAAGTATTCTAATGGCTTCTTCGCTTCTTTTTTTAGGGAGCTGTGCAAGCCATAAAGAGGTTAGCCAAACTCCAGAAGAATACGAAAAGAATATTTCTAAAAATATGCAAAAAGCATTGGAGGCGCAAAGACAAGCGGTCGTTCATAGAAATGATTCTCAAATTATTGGTTCATCCAAAATTAAAGAACCTAATAAGCATAAAACTAAAACTTATTTTCTTTACGGGGCTGAACACCTCAAACTAGAGAATTATTATTTTGATATCCCTGTTGTTTACAACGCTAAAGTAAAAAGATGGATTGATTACTTTCTAACTCGAGGGCGTGGATTTTTTCAACGTTACTCAGGAAGGGCCGGTAGGTACGCCCCTCTTATGGGAAAGATCTTAGAGGATAATGGATTACCTAGAGACTTAATCTTTTTGGCCATGGCCGAAAGTGGTTTTCAAAATAAGGCCAAAAGTTGGGCAAGAGCAGTAGGTCCTTGGCAGTTCATGCCATTCACAGGAAAAAGATTTGGTTTAAAGATCGATTGGTATATTGATGAAAGAAGAGACCCAATTAAAGCGACTATCGCTTCTTCTAAATATCTTAGAAAGCTTTATGAGGACTTTGGCTCATGGGAACTTGCAGCTGCTGGTTATAATGCCGGAGAAGGAAAGATCGGAAGGGCCATTCGTCGCTATAGAACGGAAAACTTTTGGAAGATCTCTAAAGGACGATACCTAAAACCAGAAACAAAAAACTATGTTCCAAAAATTATGGCCCTAGCTATTATAGGGAAGAACTTAAAGTCTTTTGGCTTTGAAGATATAGATTTTAGTGAGCCCCTTGATTTTGAAGAAATTGAATTACCAGGAAATACTGACCTTATGAAGGTGGCCAAGGCCATTGAAGTCGACTTCGAAGAAATTCAAAGATTGAATCCAGAGCTTTTAAGATGGCATACACCACCAGGTGTAGAGAAATACCGTCTTAGAATTCCTGTAGGTTTTCAAGTTGCTTGGAGCCGTTGTTGTGAATCAGAAGTAGGAACATTTGCTGCTAATGAGTATATGCAATATAAGGTTCGTGGCAAAAGCGCACGTCTTTCTCATGTGGCAAGAAAATATAAGATTAAAAAATCTTATGTTTTAGAAAAATTAAACCCGGGTCTTACAGCCAACTCTAGAATCAAAAGAGGAACGCTTATTACTCTACCTTTTAGAAAAGGTCAGAATATTAAAGCGAATATGTATGCGGACCTTTATGAAAGACCACGAAAAAGAGTTCGTAGGTATAGAGCTTATAGAAAGAGAATTAATATCGCTAAGAGGCGAGGAAAGAGGATCACAAATCCTAAAGTCTATTACACGGTAAAAAAGGGAGACTCTCTTTGGACTGTTGCCAGAAAAAATGGACTTCAATTAAATGATCTTATTGCTTCAAATATGAAACTTCTGAAGCGACGCATGATTAGACCAGGTGATAGGTTGGCCGTTAGATAGTCCTGCGTTAAGAGCTCGAAACCACTTCCACTACTATTCTTGAACAACATAGACTGCTTGTAAGGCCGATGCCTTACTTGTAGTATTGTGTCACACACATGAATAGCAGGGGCATGAAAAATGAGTTTTGGTGACATCCGCGCACTTAAAAAAGAAGAATCAACTGAATTAACACCTAAGTTCATCAGACATCTTATTGTCGGTGAAGATGTGCATTCTATTGCACTATATAAAACACTTGTTGAAAAATATGGGGAAAATGAAGTTCAGCTTCTTTGCCAAAAAGAATTATCCCCCCTTGAGGTTCTCCCTAAAGGACCTTCATCCCTTAGGGGAGAGGCTAATATTGAGGCCTTTAGAAAGCTCTATCCAGAGGTAGAGCTTACTCTTGTGGAAAAAGAAGCAGAGTATTTTAAAGAGCAAGAGTTTAGAAAGTTTTCTGGCAGAGGAAAACCAGAGAAACTTTTATGGGGTGAAGAATTCTATAAAGAGCAAAGAGCCGACCTAGACTTATCTCAAGTATATCCTTTTCTAAATGATGAGGAGTTCTTTAAAAAGCTTAATGAAACTAAGTGGGATAATACCTTGGTAAACTTGAATCAGGTTGAGCCTACAGAGTTGATAGAGAACACAAACTGGACGATCTCCACTACCATTGGGGAAATGCTTCAGTCGGAACATCTTTATTGGGGATTAGGTCCTGAAGCTTTTCTATCCGCTTATGAAAATAAGAACAAGCTTAGTGATGAGTTTATTCAGTTCTGTGAATCAACACAGGCCCCAGCTTCTCTTTATATAAAGTATGTTTTTGATGAGCCTATTACTGAAAAAGAAGAAACACTTTTTGTTCCTCTCAGTTATACCCATGAATGGGGACATTTTATTGGTGAATTTGGTAGTGAAAACGGTAAACAGTTCATCGAATTTATCCTTTATGTTGATATAAATCAGCAGAACGAAGAGGATATTTCGAGAAAAATACGCCTTCTTAAGCGTCATATTGAAAAAATTTTTAAAAAAGCGAAAAAAATTTCATGCACCGAATTTATCACTTTAGAGAAGCAAACATCATGTCCGGAAATTGACGATGCCCTCTATCAAAAAGGTTTAACCGACATTAGAAACCTTGTTATGATCAGTGTTAATGGGCCCTTTGGGGAAAGTGCCCCTATGAAAACTATCTTCGAAGATTCCGTAAGGGCGCCAAGTCATTTGATGCGAGCGCTTGCGAGACAAAGGATTGTCGAAGGTTCACTTCAATAGGAGAGTAAATTTTTTTGCTCCAATGTGTTGACATTTATGGGGATGCCTCGGAAAATTAGAATAATAGATAAAAGTTAAAAAAAGTTTTAGAAATAACTAATACTTGGTTTTACAAATGTTGGATGTAATTCCAATCATACTTCAAGGAGAAGATTTGATGAAAAGATCATTATTAATCGCAACTGGACTAGTGCTTCTCTCAACTAGCGCCTTTGCAACAAAGTCAAGAATGACAGCTCTTGGTCAAGACAATGGACGTGGTTCACACTACATTGATGATTCAAGAAATGTTTTTAGAAACGCAGCTAACGCTGGAACAATGACTAACTACACAGTTATGGAGTGGTCAACTGGTGGTAACACAGGTTCTGATGGTTCAGGTGGTTTCTTTAAAGAAGCTGGTTCATTTAACTACGGTGTTTACTTAAACGACCAGTCTGATTCTCAGAATGCTGTCGCTAAAGGAACAGGAAACTACGGTGGTCAAGCTGTTGGTCTGGCAGGTCTAGTTGATCGTTCAGATAATGTTGACCTATTCTTTGCTGGAGACATGGGATTCCAGTGGGGTGCTAGA